>NZ_JAMYVM010000033.1:0-62155 GCF_040324035.1 Mesorhizobium sp. M0016
CGCGGGGGGTCCTGAACGGGCGCGGGCCCAAATCCGGGCGCCCCCGCCCCCCCCCCGGGCTCGGGGGGGTTGGGGGGGCCGGCACCCGGCTGGGCGGGGGGCTCGACCGTTCACCAAAGCAATGCGGATCATGCTCGGCCCCGCCCACTGTTGCGCCAGACGCCGTCATCGGCCATCAGCTCGCTCAAAATGCCTTCGCGTAAGCCCCGGTCGGCGACGCGCAGCCGCTCCGACGGCCACACCGCACGGATCGCTTCAAGAATAGCACAGCCGGCCAGCACAAGATCGGCACGGTCGGCGCCGATGCACGGGTTGGCGCAGCGCTGCTGGAAGTCCCAGCCGACCAGTTTTTCGACCATGCGGTCGACGCTGTCGCGGTCCATCCACAGCCCATCGACGCGGCGGCGATCGTAGCGTTCGAGGTCGAGATGGACGCCGGCCAGCGTCGTCACCGTGCCTGATGTGCCCAGCAGATGGAATTTCGGGCTGGTCAGCACGTGGCTCAACCGGTCGCGGCCGTCGAAGGATTTTAGCCGCACCGCGACATCGTCGACCATGGCGGCAAAGATCTCGCGCGTCACCGTGCGGCCGCCAAAGCGTTCGGCCAGCGAGACGACGCCGACCGGCAGCGAGGTCCACGACACGATGTGGTTGGCCAGCCGCGGCGAGCGCTGGCCGGTGAGGTCGATCAGCGCGATTTCGGACGAGCCACCGCCAATGTCGAACAGCACCACGCCTTGCGTGTCGCGCTCGACCAGCGAGCCGCAGCCGGATACAGCAAGCCGCGCCTCGGTCTGGCGATCGATGATTTCCAACTTCAACCCCGCCTCTCGTTCGACGCGCTGCAGGAATTCGACGCCATTGTCGGCGGTGCGGCAGGCCTCGGTGGCGATCAGCCGGGCTTTCCTGATCTTGCGGTTGCGCAATTTGTCGCCGCAGATCTTCAGCGCCTCGACGGCGCGGTCCATCGCCGCCTGGCTCAGGTGCCCATTCGCCGTCAGCCCCTCGCCCAGCCTGACGATGCGCGAGAAGGCGTCGATGACGCGGAACTGGCCATGGCGCTGCGGCACCGCGACCAAAAGCCGGCAATTGTTGGTGCCGAGATCGAGCGCGGCAAACACCGGCAGTTCCTGCATCGGCGGACGATGCATTGGCTGTTCCGGTCGGGATTGTGGCGCCGAGGGCAAAGGCACCGGCGCTGGAGCGGCCGGGCCGACGGAGGCCGGCGCACCGACCGCCGCGGCCGTTGCGACAGGGCTGTCGTCGCGCGCAAAAACCTTGCGCCCACGCCGGCGCTTGCGCCGCTTTCTCGCCTTGCCGCGCTGATGCTGGGCGTCGCCGGCCTGTCCGTTGCCGGACTGGGGCCCCGCCTGGCGGGGCCGCCCGGCGGATGGGCTTGGCCCGCCTGATGGCGGCGAAGCCCTGGACACGCCCACTTCCGGCGCGCCAGCACCGGTGTCGTGGTCTTCCACTTCAGTTCCTTCCGGCGCCGCGCGAACCGGTAAACCGGACGCAGCAGGCGCTTCAATCTTTTAAGTTGCCGCCAGAGTAGCAGCGCCGGACCGGATCACCAAGAGCAAGGACTCAAATTTTGCCGGCTGCGTCCTGCCAGATCCCCGCTGCTTTGCAGCGTCCCGGCGTTCGCTAGCCTTTCATCTTGCCACTGGCACGACGAATTCGCCGTTGGCGAACCGGCTGCTCACCCTTGCCGGTTGAATAGCCGGCTTCAATGAGGCATTTCTGAAATGAGGGGGAATTGGTGAATCGCGGACGTTTTAACGCCCGCCTGGGCGATGGGCAGCAACACATGACGACAACTCCATGAATTGGGGGGCCACGAATTGGAAGCGCTATCTGTGGCCGGTCATCGGTGTCGCGGCGGTCATCGGGTCGCTGTTGTTGCTGTGGCATGAACTGCGCGGCATCTCGATCGACGATGTCTGGGACGGCATATCCGCCATCCCGACGCGCGGCTGGATGCTTGCGGCACTGAGCTCGGTGGTCGCCTATGCCTCGCTCGCCGGCTATGACCACATCGCGCTCTTGCATATCGGCAGACGAGTGTCGTGGCTGTTCGTCACCTTCTGCTCCTTCACCACCTACGCGCTGTCGCACAATATCGGCGGCTCGGTGTTTTCGGGCGCCGTGATCCGCTACCGCGCCTACGGCACCAGGGGGCTGACCGGCCAGGATGTCGGCATTCTGGTGGCGATCTGCTGGATCACCTTCGTGCTCTCCAGCATTCTGGTCGGCGGCCTGGTGCTGGTTTTCGAGCCTGCAATCATCGACCGCTTTTCCGGCGCCCCGCACCACGGCCTGGCGATCGCCGCCGGCATCGCTTTGCTGATCCTGGTCGGCGCCTACATCTTCGGCAGCTGGCTGCATCTGAAGCCGCTGAAAATCGCCGGCTTCCAGTTGCACTACCCGGCGCTGCCGATCGTGGCGCGGCAATTGCTGATCGGCCCGATCGAGCTTCTGGCGGCGGCGGCGATCATCTTCTTTGCCCTGCCCGTTGCCGGCAATCCCGGCTATTTCGTCATCCTCGGCGTGTTCCTGGTGTCGTTCTCGGTTGCGCAGATCTCGCATGCGCCCGGCGGGCTTGGCGTGTTCGAGGTCGTGTTCCTCGCCGGCCTGTTTGATATGGACCCGGTCGGCGTGCTGGCGGCACTTTTGGTGTTTCGCCTGTTCTACCTGATCATCCCGCTGCTGATCGCGCTCGGCGTGGTGCTGTTCTTCGAGCATTCGCAATACAGCCGGACAGAGAGCTGAGGATCATTGGGTGCGGCGCGCCACCCGGGCGTAATTGCCCCTATGAAACGCTGTGATTGAAACGCAGCTTAGGCTTGACTATTTTCCGGCGGCGGCTACAAGGCACGCGCGGCTGCTTCGGCGGCCCACCAGCGCGACAGCGCCTGCTGGGGAATAGGTTAACGGTAGACCCACGGACTCTGACTCCGTTAGTCCTGGTTCGAATCCAGGTTCCCCAGCCAAGGCACGTCATGCCCACTGACAGCCAGTACATCCTCGAACGCATCCGCCAAGGATGCGTGGAGTTGTCCGACGACGAGTTCGTCATCGACAGGCTGGTCAAATATGTCGGCAATGGCAGGATCCGCTGGCATGTCGAATTGCGTAGGCACCGCATCGAACTGACGACCGGCCAGATCAAGAAGCAGCCGACCTTTCGCAGGAAAATCCTCGAACAGGCTGGCGTGCTGCCGCCGCAGCGTACCGGGGCCGACTACCGGCGATGGGCTCTCGATCTGAGGCGGAACGCCATCGAGCTTCCCTGGCGGGACAGGCCGGTCGATGCCGGTTTTGCCATCGACAGGCTGACCAGCCACGGCGATGGGCGCTGGACGGTGGAATACCAGGGCAAGGCGATAAAATTCACGACGACCAAACTGCGCAGGCAGCTCAGCTTCCGTAAACGCATGCTGGCCAAAGCCAAGGTGCTGCCGCCCGAACTGGCCCCAGCCGCTTATCGAAAGTGGATGGACTGGCTTATTCAAAACGCCACTGAGGCGGCATCACAGGCCGGCGAAATCTTGATGACGGAGAAAAGCTGGCTGGACGACCTGCCGGAGCTGGCCGGCTGGCAAGATGAGGCGCCGCCCGAGAATTGATTGGGTTCCAATGATGTCATGCGCCGCTGGCGTGCGATCCGGTCGACGCTGTTGGGCACTTCACGTAAACAAGCTAAGATCGGTCCCGGCAGGGAGGACTTATGCAATGGCCGAACGAGAGGACAGAGATATCAGGGAATCGCGCCGCATCCTCCGGGACATCAAGCAACAGAACGGCCCGGCAGGCTTTAGTCGTCTCCCTTACGAGGACCGGTTGCTTAGCCTGAGCGAGAAATATCCTGATCAGATCGTACGGTATTGGCCAGTTGGCCTTATCGTTGTCTTTGGACTCCTCGCCCTGTTGATCTATTTCGCCTAGCGCAGTGGGCATTGCCCTCGGTGCGCTTTGACGAGGTTCCTCGGCATCCCAACGCGGATCTATCCGCATTTTAACTAATGTAGACAATCCTCACGGAGAACGTTCTCCCGGCTGGTGAGCAGTGTGGAATGGACTAACCTTGTGGATGAGGATGAGCTTCCGGCACCCAGCCGATCAGGCCGCTGGCGCACAATAGCTTTGGCGGCACTCCAAATCGTCCCACCGGTCATTTCGGTGGGATGCGCCATCATGGCCGGCTATTTCACCTATGGCTTCAAACAACAAGCCGCCCGCGGACATGGCCGCTTTGGCCGTGTCGATCATGAAATCCGGCGATGCCTCTCCGGAACTGCGCGATTGGGCAGCGGACGTTCTGGGGATACAGACCGATATCGGAATGCCTGCCAAAACTGCCCAGCAATAATCGCCTACCCGCCTCATATTCCTCCGGCGGCAATTTGGTCGCCGCCCAAATCAGCGGCCGGCGCCGCTCATTCAAGAGATGGCCTGAGGAGGCGCCGGCCAGGCGGGCATTGGGGTACCCGCCGACGCTACATTAGCATTCACGCATAGATTTGGTATGGCGCGAACGCGGAAGTGCCTTCACAGCAGCATTACCGCAATTTTTCCCAAGACCAGGAACCCGCAACGGTGCAAGGGTTGGAACGCCCAGCGTTTCGGCGCGGCTTGCCTGGAGACAATCATGGCGACGTTTCTTACCGCTCTCGCATCCGAAGGTCCGCCAGCCGACCGGGCGAAAGACATGGACCTGTATGGATGGTTGATCGGCAGTTGGGACATGGAGACGCTCCACCACCGCAACGACGGCACAATTCAGAAATGGGATGGCGAGTGTCACTTTGGTTGGGTGCTCGAAGGCCGCGCCATTCAGGACATCTGGATCAGGCCCAGGCGCCCTGCCCCGTCCACCATGTATGGCACGACCTTGCGCGTCTTCGATCCCGGGATCGGTGGCTGGCACATTATCTGGAGCGATCCGCTCAACCAGGATTACTCGCGCCAGATCGGGCGGGCCGAAGGCAAGGACATCGTCCAGATGGGCGCCGACTCGCGCGGCCTGCAGGCGCGGTGGCGGTTCACCGAGATCACCGCCGACGGCTTTCACTGGATCGGCGAGGAGAGACGCGCGGAGAGCGACCCCTGGCGCGTGACCTATGAACATTTCGCCCGCCGGGCGGGTTTCTGAAGCACGCCTGCGCGTTCCGCCCTCGTGCCCTTGCGCAACGCTCGATCATTTTCCCAACCGGCGCGATAACCCTCGTCCCGGTCGACGCCCCCGGCGAGAGCACGAAGGCGGTGGTCCCGCCGCCTGCCCCGCCCGCGAAAGGCAACAGCGCGCATACCGGCGTTTGAGCGAAAGACGGAAGCTTACTCCGCCGCTTTCGTAGCCTGCGATGCCCCTGATCGAGAGGAAATCCTCGAGCCTGTATCCGGCGTATTCGGCCGTTGCCGGATTGCTTTGCGCCGCCCGACCGGCAGCCTGCGCCAGCCGGGATGGTTGATGCAGACATTGTGGTGCGCATGGCGGGCGAGGTACGACCATAGATTAGCGATAGCTCAATTAACACCAAACGAGTATCTCAAAACCCGCCGGTACAAGCGCGCCCAAGAACCTTCATATGTACTGAGCGCGAACAGAGGCTAGACAAGCGAAGATTCCAATAGCATTGTTGGCACTGGGACGGGGCTCGACCGGCAAACGCAAACGATGCTTGTCGGTGGTTGGCAACTGCTAAACCGTACAGCCGTAATTGCCACGGCTGCGAGACCAAGGAGTCCCAAGGATGCCGAACCCAAGCCAAACCAGCGATCAATGGTGGGTCAACGACCAGACGCCGGACAACCCGTACGGCAAAAGCGAAGATTACGGAGCCTTCCTCACCTATCTTGGAGCGCTGGACCGGTCGATAACGCCGGCGATCGCGGCGGGAACGCTGAGGATCAATGTCTCCGAGCTCAATGACCATCCCGAATACAAGGCCGCCGCGATCGGCGCCTTGCAGATGTGGGCCAGTGTCACCCCGTTGAAGTTCGAAATCGTCGACAATGCACCATACAACAGCGCAACGGACTGGATGCAGGTTGTCAGCCCCGAACTGGGCGAAGAGGACGACGGCAGCGCCTATTCCAACGACCGCTATGTCAGCATCGGCCAGCGTTTCCACGACACCGAGGTCAACAAGACGGATATTGGCGGCTATGTCTTCGATTCCTTCATCCATGAATTCGGTCATGAGTTCGGCCTGAACCACCCCGGGCTCTACAATTACAGCGGCCCCGGCGGCGTACAGATCAATTATCTGAACAATGCGACCTGGACCTACGACCGTCAGCAATACAGCGTCATGTCCTATTTCGACGGGATCGATGTCGGTGAAACCAGCCGCTGGTCGGCGTCAACGCCGATGATGGCCGACATCGAGGCAGTCATCCGCCGCTTTTTCTCCACCGTCGACGAGAACGGCGTGCGCACCTATCAGCATATCGATCTCAACACGGGCGACAACGTCTACGGCTTCGGCAGTGCCGTGGATGGCTACCGGCTGACCTCGTCGGGCATGCAGCACGATATCGGTTTCGTCATCCATGACACCGGCGGAACCGACACGATCGACTTCTCCGGCTCGACGGCCGGCACGATCCTCGATTTGCGCGCCGGACAGTTCTCCAGCGTCAACGGCCACAGCAACAATGTGTCGATCTTCGCCGGGCACAACGCCGACGGCACCGACTATTACATCGAGAACGGCATCGGCAGCAGCTATGACGACGTCCTGATTGGCAATGACGGAGCCAACGTGCTGGATGGCCGCGGCGGCGGCGACCGCATGGCCGGCAATGGCGGCGACGACACCTACTTCGTCGACTCCCTCGACGACATCGTGCGCGAGGAAGCCAATGGCGGGAATGACACGGTCGTTCTGCTGAACCGGAACTTGAATATCCGGAAAATCGCCAACGTCGAACACATCATCTACGCCGACGGGTCGACACTCCAGCCTGGAGGCGGCGGCACCGAAACCCTGCCGATCATCGGCGACAACACGCTGACCAGCGTCATCTTCGGCGACAATGGCAACAATACGCTCGACGGCGGCGCCGGCGACGACACGATCTTCGGCCAGGGCGGCGATGATCTCATCATCGGCGGCCGCGACTCGCTCGCCAGCCGCGACATCAACAACACCATCGATGTCGCCGACCTTCCAGACCAGACCGAGAGCGACGACGGCAATGACACGCTCTATGGCGGCCGCGGCAACGATACGATCCTCGGCGGCCAGGGCAACGACATCCTCGACGGCGGCGACGGCGACGATACGCTGAGCGGCCAGGATGGCGTCGATATATTCAGGGGCGGCGCCGGCGTCGACACGGTAGACTTCAGCAAGGAGAGCCCCTTCCAACTGCTCGTCAACCTCGAGACGAACGTGGCCAGCGGCGGAACCGCCACGGGCGACACCTTCTACAGCATCGAGAACCTGATCGGCTCCGATGACCGCATCGACCGTTTCATCGGTACGTCGGCGGCAAATCATTTCTGGGGCCGGGGCGGCGGCGACTATTTCAACGGCGGCGGCGGCAACGACATACTGGATGGCGGCAATGACGGCGACATCCTGTACGGAGAAGCCGGCAACGACACGATCATCGGCGGCGCCGGCCAGGACTATCTGGATGGCGGCGCCGGCATCGATACGGTCGTCTACGAAGGCAGCTCCGCCAGCGTGACGATCGACCTCGCCAATGGCACGGCCAATGGCGGCGATGGCGATGGCCCGGTGCAGATCGTCGGGCGCGGCACCGTTATCCGACACGACATCCTGGTCGGATTCGAAAACGCCGTCGGGTCGTTCTTCGACGACCATCTCATCGGCAACGCCCAGGCCAACAAACTTTCCGGCGGCGCCGGCAACGACACGCTGACCGGCGGTGGCGGCGCCGATATATTGAATGGCGGCGCCGGCAGCGACACGGCGGACTACGCCGACGCGGCCATCGGGCAAAACCTCAAGCTGGGTGGCGGCAAATCCGGCGGCGACACCTATATCTCGATCGAAAATCTGGCTGGCTCGGGCTTCAACGATCACCTGACCGGCGATGGCGCGGCCAATGTGCTGACCGGCCAGGGCGGCGCCGACAAGATCGACGGCGGCGGCGGCGATGACACCCTGCTCGGCGATTTCGCCTATCAGGGCGATGCTCCGCCACGCCCGGGCATGGGCACCGGCTACGCCACGCTCGGACCGGACGCGACCAACAATTCGGTCTCGACCGCCTTCGACATCTCGAACAACTTCTCGCTGACGGCTGACCCCGACATCTTCGATTCGACGACCACCCTTCACACCACCGTCAATGCCACCGGAAACGGCCTCGGCGGATATTACAGCATCAACCTGGCCGCCGGCACGATCATCACCATCGACATCGATGGCATTGCCGACCCCAATGTCCATGACAGCATCGTCAGGGTGCTGGACAGCGATGGTAATATCGTCGCCCAGAATGACGATGGCGGCAACGACCCCGGTTCCAACAACGGCCGCGATTCGAGCACCAGCTTCATCGTTCCGGAAACCGGAACCTACTATATTGTGGAGGGCGAATGGTCGGACTCGGCTCCTGGCGATGGCTGGGTCGAATCCGTGCCGGAGGGCTCGACTTACAAGCTGAACGTGTCGGTCGAATTCCCGCCGGCACCAGCTCAGCCGGGCGTTGCGGGCGCCGATACGCTCAACGGCGGCGGCGGCAGCGACCTTTTGGATGGCGGGCTGGCTGCCGATACGCTGACCGGCGGCGCCGGCGACGACTATTTCCGCTTCTCGACAGAACTCGGGAACGGCAATATCGACTGGATCAAGGACTTCAAGGTCGCCGACGATACGATCCTGCTGGACAACCTCATCTTTGCCAGCGTTGGCGGCGACGGCGCCCTCGCTCTGGGCTCATTCTACAAGAGCGCAGCCGGCGCTGCTCATGATGCCGACGACCGCATCATCTACGACACCGACAGTGGAATATTGTCTTACGACGCCGATGGTTCCGGACAGGGAGCGGCCGTTCAGTTTGCACACCTGAACACAAATCTGGATCTTTCGGCTGCAGACTTCATTGTCATCTAACGCGTTGCCGGGAGGGGTGCCGTCAGGCTGCCCTCCCGCATACCCCAGCGCAGTGAAAAGGGAGAGGACGCGATGACTGACCGCCGCACAGTGTTAATGGCCGCCGGAGTTGCGGCAGTCGCCGCGGCCACCGGGGCAGCGGCAGCGCAATCGCCAGATATTCGCGCGCCAGATATTCGCGCAACAGATATTCGCGGCGCCGTCACCTTTGTGGGCGGCAAGGCTATCCCGGAAGGTCATCTCGAGATCTATCTTGAGGATCCCGCCATTCAGGACAGTGGGCGACGCCGCGCCGCCAAAACCAGCCTCAAGAGCGAGGGCGGCTCAAAGACGATAGAATTTTCCTTGCCCCTGCCCGCAAGCTCGACCACTTCACCAACGCTGCAGGTCGTTGCGCGCCTGGAGCGTGCGGACGGCTGGCTGGTGGCGCGGGGCAGCGCACAGTTCCAGGCCGGCCTGCCCGTCCATGTCACACTCAAGGCAGTTATCTATTGAAGGACGAGATGCCATATCCTGATTGCGAGCCTGCATGCAGCTGACGCCATCGACGCCGCTTACGCTGGTCGGAATCCTGGCGTCCTTTCGACGTGCGTTTTCGGGCATCGTCCTGATGAGCGGGGTCGTCAACGTGCTGACCCTGACCGGCTCGTTCTTCATGTTGCAAGTCTATGACCGCGTCGTTCCGGGTCGCAGCGTGCCGACGCTGGTCGGCCTGGCGGTGCTTGCGGGAACATTGTTCGTGTTTCAGGGAGTGCTGGAGCTGATCCGCTCTCGCCTCATGGTGCGGCTGGGACAGGGGTTGGACGCAAAGCTGAGCCCGTCGGTCTATTCGGCGCTGATGCGCCTGCCGCTGCGCGCCAAGCCTTCCGGCGACGGGCTGCAACCCCTACGGGATCTCGATCAGGTCCGCTCCTTTATCGGCAGTGCCGGACCGACCGCTTTGTTCGACCTGCCATGGATGCCGCTCTATATCGGCATCTGTTTCATTTTTCATTTCTGGATCGGCGTTACCGCGCTTGCCGGCGCCGTTGTCCTGTTTGCACTGACGCTTCTGGCCGAATTCCGGACCCGCGGCCCGACAAGGATCGCCGGACAGCACGCGGCCGTTCGCAGCACGTTGGCCGAGGCGACAAGGCGCAATGCCGAAGCCATGCAGGCCATGGGTTTTGGCGGGCGTATCGCCGAGCGGTGGTCTGCCGTCAATGCCGAGTACCTGAACGCCCATGCGGCGGCCAGCGATGTCGCGGGAACGCTTGGCACGATTTCCAAGATCCTGCGGTTGATGCTGCAATCGGCAATGCTGGCGATCGGCGCTTATCTGGTCATCCAGCAAGTGGCGACCGGCGGCATCATGATCGCAAGCTCGATCATGATGGGCAGGGCGCTGGCTCCGATCGAACTGGCGATAGCGCATTGGAAGGGTTTCATTTCAGCGCGGCAAAGCTGGGCACGCCTGAAGCAGCTTCTGTCCGCGCTGCCGGAAGGCGCAACCGGCGTGACCCTGCCCGCGCCTGTCAGCGCGCTGGCGGTCGAGAATGTCAGTGTCGCGCCGCCGGGCGAACGCACGCCGGTGGTGTGGGATGCAAGTTTTTCACTGGCCAGGGGAGCGGGCCTGGGGGTCATCGGCCCGAGTGCTTCCGGCAAATCATCGCTGGTGCGTACGCTTGCAGGTGTCTGGCTTCCGGCGCGCGGCGCCGTGCGGCTGGACGGCGCGACGCTTGACCAGTGGCCGGCCGACGAGCTGGGTAAACATATCGGCTATCTGCCGCAGGATGTGCAGTTGTTCGACGGCACGATTGCGCAGAACATCGCCCGCTTCGACCCGGATGCGTCGTCCGACATGGTGCTTGCGGCAGCCAAGGCCGCCGGCGTGCATGATCTCGTCGTGCATCTGGCGGACGGTTACGACACAAAGGTCGGCGAAGCCGGCGCCTCGCTGTCGGCGGGGCAACGCCAGCGTGTCGCCCTTGCCCGCTCTCTCTACGGCGATCCGTTCCTAGTCATCCTGGACGAGCCGAATTCCAATCTCGACTCGGAGGGTGAAGTGGCCTTGTCCGCCGCCATCCAGGGCATCAGGGACCGCGGCGGCATCGTTATCGTCGTTGCGCACCGATCCAGTGTGCTGGCCAATGTCGACACCGTGCTGGTGATGGCCAATGGCCATGTGCAGGCCTTCGGTCCGAAGGACGAGGTGCTGAACAAGGTCTTCCGATCGGCGGCACCGCTCAAGGTCGTTGCCGCCACGGAAAGAGGCGTTCCTGCATGAGCGAGGACAGAAGCGCTTTGCATCATCGGCAGGTCCGCCGCTATCTCGTGGCTGGCGTTGCTACCTGTCTGCTGCTTGTCGGAGGTGTTGGCGGCCTGGCGGCGGTGACCAAGATGTCGGGTGCGGTGATCGCAGCTGGCCGGCTGGTGGTCGATTCCAATGTAAAGAAGGTTCAGCATCCGACGGGCGGCGTGGTCGGCGAGATCAGGGTGCGTGAAGGCGACCGGGTCAAGGCGGGCGATATTCTGGTGCGGCTGGATGAAACGACAACACGCGCCAATCTGGCGATCGTCTCAAAAGGTCTGGATGAGTTTTATGCACGGTTGGCGCGCCTGGAGGCGGAGCGTGACGGCAAGGACACGATCAGCTTTCCGGACGTTTTGACATCGCGGCGCGACGAAGCCGGTGTCGCCGCATCGATGGCCGGAGAACAATCGCTGTTCGATTTCCGGCACCAGGCGCGGTCTGGCCAGCGATCGCAATTGCGCGAACGGATCGCGCAGTTGAAGCAGGAGAGTGCCGGCCTGACCGAGCAGCTGCAGGCGAAACGCCGCGAGATCGAGCTGATCCAGATCGAGCTGGAAGGTGTGCGGTCGCTCTGGCATCGCAAGCTGATAGGAATCGACCGCATGACGTCGCTGGAACGGGACGCGGTGCGGCTCGAAGGCGAGCATGGCCAGTTGACCGCGGGAATTGCCCAGGTGAAAGGCAAGGCGTCCGAGATCGAACTGCAGATCATCCAGATCGACCAGGATCTTCGCAGCGAGGTCGCGACCGATTTACGCGATACCCAGGGAAAGATCTCCGAGTTCGTCGAACGCAAGGTAGCGGCCGAGGACCAGTTGAAGCGCATCGATCTGCGCAGCCCGCAGGATGGCGTGGTGCTGCAGTTGGCGGTGCATACGATCGGCGGGGTCATCACCCCCGGCGAACAGGTGATGCAGATCGTACCGGTGACGGACGACCTGACCGTTGAAGCGCATATCGCACCGCAGGATATCGACCAGGTGACGATGGGCCAGAATGCGATTTTGCGCCTGTCGGCGTTCAATCGGCAAACCACGCCGGAGCTGACCGGGACGCTGTCGCGGATCTCGGCGGATCTCACCATCGAAGAGCGTACCGGAGCAGCCTTCTATGTGGCGCGGGTGACGCTTCCGAAAACCGAGGTCGCCAAGCTGCGCGGGCTGGCGCTGGCGCCGGGCATGCCGGCCGAGGTGTTCTTCCCGACGGGCGACCGGACGATGCTTTCCTATCTGGTGAAGCCGCTGTCGGATCAGATCCAGAAAGCCTTCCGCGAAGAATGAAGCCGCACCTTTAAGAGCTGAAGCCTCGAGACCGGCTGGTTGCCGGTCCCCAAGGGTTAGGCCTACTCCGCCGCCTCGTAGCCGGCGATGCCCTTGATCTCGAGGAAATCCTCCAGCCCGTATTCGGCGTATTCGCGGCCGTTGCCGGATTGCTTGTAGCCGCCGAATGGCAGGCCGGCGTCCCATTGCGGATAGTTGATGTAGACATTGCCGGTGCGCATGCGGGCGGCGACTTCGCGGGCCTTCTGGATGTCCTTGGCCTGGATGTAGGACGCCAGCCCATAGACAGTGTCGTTGGCGGTGCCGATCGCCTCTTCCACTGTGTCGTAAGGCATGATCGCCAGCACCGGTCCGAAGATTTCCTCGCGTGCGATGCGCATGTCTGATGTGACATCGCCGAACACGGTCGGGCGGATGTAATAGCCGCGGTTGAGTTCGGCCGGACGGCCGGGGCCACCGGTAACGAGCGTCGCGCCTTCATCTATGCCGGCCTGGATCAGGTCCTGGATCTTGTCGTACTGGATTTGGCTGACCACCGGGCCGAGCTTGGTGCCCGCCGCATCGGCCGGGCCGACGGTGAACTTTTCCGCCGCCGTTTTGGCATAGCCCGTCGCCTCGTCGTGGCGGTCGCGCGGCACGAACATGCGGGTCGGCGCATTGCAGGACTGACCTGAATTGCTGAAGCAGCCGGCGACGCCCTTGCTGACGGCCTTTTCCAGGTCGACATCGGGAAACAGGATGTTGGCCGACTTGCCGCCGAGTTCCTGATGCACGCGCTTGACCGTGTCGGCGGCCGCCTTGGCGACCTGGATGCCGGCGCGGGTCGAACCGGTGAACGACATCATGTCGACATCGGGATGGCTGGACAGCGCCTGGCCGACGCCCGGGCCGTCGCCATTGACGAGGTTGAAGGCGCCCTTGGGAACGCCTGCCTCGTCGATGATTTCGGCAAAGATGATGGCGTCGAGCGGGGCGATTTCCGAGGGCTTCAGAACCATGGTGCAGCCGGCGGCAAGGGCGGGGCCGACCTTGCAGGTGATCTGGTTCAGCGGCCAGTTCCACGGCGTGATCAGGCCGACGACCCCGATCGGCTCCTTGACGATCAGCGACGAGCCCTTGACGTGGCGGAATTCGAACGACTTCAGCACCTCGGCCATCTTCCGCAGATGTGCCAGGCCAATGCCGACCTGGCTGTCGAGTGCCATCTGGCGCGGCGCGCCCATCTCGCGCGATACGGCCAGCGCCAGATCGGCGCTGCGCTTCTTGTAGACCTCGATTATGCGGTTGAGGATATCGAGGCGCTCCTCGACCGAAGTGAAGCCGAATGTCTCGAAGGCGCGCTTGGCGGCCGCAACCGCCTTGTCGACATCGGCCTTTGAGCCGAGCGAAATCTGCGCGAAAGCATCTTCGTTTGACGGGTCGATGACGTCGAGTGTGCTGGGCACGACAGGATCGACCCACACGCCGTCGATATAGAACTGCAGATTGTGTGACACGGGCTTCTCCTCGGGGGATTCTGAATTGATGGGGGCGATCGCCAGATCGTCGTATCGGGGATAACGATGGGGCAAGAGCGATGTCAAACGCAAGGGCGGGCGATTGAGCCTACGGCTACAGAAGCGTGTGCCCCGCCGCGACCAGAAGCCCCCTTGCCGCGGCTTCATCCTTGGCTTTGACGAGCAGATGGTCACCATCGAAGGTGGATACCAGAAAAATGCCGAGTTCGCTTTCCGACAATGGCTTTATCACCGACAGGACGATGCCGGTTTCGTCGAAGGCAAAGGGACCTTGGAGTTTCAGGGCGACCCAGTCCCTGTCATGCTTCACCCCGTCCGGCACCCGATCCTGCAGGCAGACGACCGAAAGCTCGTCCTCTGTCCTGGTGATGCTGACGAAGCCCGGCCCGTCCGCCCAGCCGGGAATGCTGTCTTTTGCTTCGAGGCGCGAAACCGCATACCGCCCCGTGAGCGGCTTCAACCGGACCCTGACTGCCATCCGATCCTCCCTGTTATCGGCCATCACCCAGTTTCTTGCTCATATAGACCGTCATGCCGTTCATGAACGGCTCCTCCCGGTCGATCGTATAGCCATGCCGTTTGTACAACAACACATTGGCCATGAAGGCGCCGTTGGTCAGCAGGCGCAGCTCGAAGCAGCTGGCCTCCAGCGCCTTCTGCTCCGCCCGTTCCAGCAACAGCCGGCCGATGCCCCTGCCTTGCGCCTGTGGCGCGACGCAGACATTCTCGATCCAGAGATGATCGTCGGCCAGGATGGTCTCGATCATGCCGACGATGCGGCCATTTTCGATGGCGAGATCGAACGGATGTTCGGCGACCGCCTTGTCATAGTCGGCGCGCATCGGCAGCGGCTCGCGGCCGATCAGAGGCACCCATTTGGCATAGGCGGCACGCACAATGTCCCTGATGGCGGCAGCGTCCGCCGGTTGGGCCGGCCGAAACAGGATGGAAGAATTGGACATGGCAAAGGCTCCAGACATGAAAACCCCGCCGGCAGACGTCGCGGGCGGGGCTGGAACGAACGAACCGGAATTTTATTGGGCCGGTCCTTTTCGTCGCGCAAACAGCTTGCCGCGCTGCGTGGTGCAGGAACGGCGTCGCTTGGCGATGGCGAACGAGAAAACGAACATGACGACACGCTGGAGCAGGAAGCGCGGCGCTGTCAAGATTTTGGCGTTGGCCCAGCCTCCGAGTTGACCCGCGCGGCTAGAGCGGGCGGCGCCGGCAAGGCCACAAGTGTACTGCCAGGCAACGCCAGTCTTCACCTTGCGCGGTGGTTGCTCGCCTAAACTGCTGCGCCGTCGAGTATGGCTCTCGTACGCGTACAAAAAAACAGCAACAGCTAATATTGTTGGACATTCAACCTACCATTGGTTCAAATTTCTATTTGATCTAATCTTGGCATCATAATATAAGCGGAGAAGCACTGGACGGGCTGACGGGGGGGGCGCCATGCATCGAGGGCTGGCAAAGCGTACAATCTCACGTTTGTTAGGCGCGATGACGGTCGTCTACGCGCTCGCGGGCACGACGTCAGCGCTCGGGCAGTCTTGTAGTCCCACACAGACAGCTCATGCTTTTAGCTTTACTGGCGGCGACCAGTCCATCTCGGTTCCTGGCAACACCCATTCCGCCACAGTATACCTCAAGGGAGCGCAAGGCGGGGTTGGCAAGAGCGGCGCCGGCACCATCGGGGGCAGCCCATTGAGCCCAGGCGGCGCCGGCGGGCTCGGCGGCCAGGTGAGCGGTTCCTTGACTGTCGCGCCGGGTGACATCCTTTCTGTCGGCGTTGGCGGCCGTGGCTCGCTCGCGGTCAATCCCGGTGGCGCGAGCGGTACTCCCGACGGCGGCAATGGTGGCGGGGCGACCGACCTGCGGCTGGGCGGAACCCGCCTGGCAATTGCTGGCGGCGGTGGCGGCGGTGGCAACGGGGGCTGGCACACTACAAATTCGATAGCTGGTGGCGCCGGTGGCAAGAGCGGGGGATCCGGCTCGGCAGGAACCGATGTTTCGGGCGGCCTTGGCCCCTTTGGCGGTGAAGGTGGCACTGTAGGTGCCGGTGGCGCGATCGGCGCTGGGTGCGATAGTTTTCCTGGCACGGCCGGTCAGACAAATGGCCAAGGCGGAACTGCACGAAATTTCTCAGGGTCTTTCCTGGGCGCCGGATATGCTGGTGGCGGCGGTGGCGGGGCTACTGTCGGCGGCGGTGGTGGCGGCGCAGGCGTCGGCACGACCTCGTGCCAGCAGAACTGGAACGGCGCCGGCGGCGGCGGCGGCGGCGGATCATCGGATGCCGGCTCGCTGCAATCGGCTGCGGTGGCGGAAGGCGTCAATTCAGGCGATGGGTCCGCATTGATCTGTTTTGATGAGCCGCTCTATGTGATCAGCGGCACGGCGAGCGGTCAGACCGGGACGGTGAGTTTGAAATTGACATCAAGCTCGCCGGCAGGGACGCAAACCAGGGACGTGAATGTCGGCGATACCACCTTTGCCTTTGCGGATGGCCTGCTGACCGGCTCCAACTGGAGCGTTGAGGTTACTGCCAAGCCGGCCGACCAGACATGCACGGTCACGACGGCCTCGGGCACGGTGGCGGGAGCCGACGTGACCAATCTTGTCCTGTCCTGCACCACGGTGACGGTGGAGTTTTCGCCGGCAACATTGCCGAATGCACATATTGGCACGCCGTACAGCCAGACCATCACCGCAAGCAGCCCCAATGGCGGCGCCGCACCCTACACCTTCACCGTGGTTTCCGGCTCGGTGCCTCCCGGCCTCGCACTCTCGCCTGGGGGTACACTGGCTGGCACACCCACTGTCGCGGCCAATTACGATTTTACGGTGCGGGCCACGGACAGCAACGGCTTTACCGGCCAACGTGACTACACTGTGGTCGTCGAGATCCACTTGCCGTCGGCACAGGACCACACGCTGGACGTGATGGCCGGAACGACCGGGTCCCTCGACCTGACGCAAGGGGCTACGAATGGGCCGTTTACCAGCGCCACGATTGCCTCGCCGCCGCCGAGCGAAGCTGGCACGGCTTCCATTGTGCCCGATGGCGGCGCTTATATCCTGCAGTTTGCCGCGGCAGCCACCTTTGCCGGCACAACCAGCCTGACCTACACGCTCTCGAATGCCGACGGAACGTCACCTCCCGCAACCGTGACCATCAACGTCACGGCACGGCCCGACCCCTCCCGCGATCCGGAAGTGATCGGCCTGATTCGGGCACAGGTGGAGGCGGCAAAGCACTTCGCCGACATTCAGATCCAGGGATTTGGACAGAGGCTGGAACAGCTCCACAACGAGGGCGACCAGCGCCACAATTCGATAGGCCTCAGCGTTGCCGTCCAGCAATCGTCGGACAATCCCGACGCATACGCTCAGCAGCAGAATGCGGCGAACGATCCGGCGCTCGCCGCAATCGCCACGGCATCGTCGCAGTCAACTTACGGAGCGCCCAATCCGGAGCGCATTCAGCCCAACGCCAACGCAAAGCAGGACAGGACCTCGACCGGCGCGTCGCCGATCAAGACCGGACAGTCTTCAACTGGCACGGACGTGGACACCCAGACGTCGTCACTGCCGGCCGAGAACCCATTTGGCGAACTGGCCTTCTGGAGCGGCGGCTACGTCAATTTCGGCACCGATGACGATGGAGCCATCAAGCTCGACCATACGCTGGTCGGCGTGAGCGTCGGTGCCGACTACCGCTTTTCCCCGACCTTCACCGCCGGTCTCGGGTTTGGCTATGGCCATGACGTCACCGACGTCGGGAGCAACGGCACCGAAAGCCGCGCCCATGCCATCTCGGTCGCCGCCTATAGCAGCTACCGCCCGGCGCCAGGTTTTTTTGTCGATGGCCTTGCCGGCTATGGCGCCCTCAATTTCGACAGTGAGCGCTATGTGACCGATACCGGCGATTTCGCGTCTGGAACGCGCGACGGAAGCCAGGTCTTCGGGTCGCTGACGGCGGGCTACGAATTTCGCCGGCCGGACTCTCTGATATCACCCTATGGACGTCTGTCGGGGTCCCACTCCACGCTTGGCGGCTTCACCGAGACGGGTGGCGACATCTATAATCTGACCTTCGGCAAGCAGACCGTCGACACGCTGTCGGGCACCCTTGGCCTGCGCATCGAGAACAACATTCCTACCAGCTGGGGTCTGCTCACACCGCGCGCGCGCTTTGAGTATACGCACGACTTTGCCGGCTCCAGCCGCGTCAGCCTCGGCTATGCCGATATCGGCACCACGCCTTACGCGCTGGACGCAGATGCCTTTTCCAACGACTATTTGTCAATCGGGCTCGGCGTCGATGCGCAAATCGGCGGTATTGCCTTCGGGCTGAACTACAGCACCGCGGTCGGCAGCAACGGCGACAGCCAGGACCATACGATCGCCGCGCGAATTGGGATGAAATACTAGGGCATGATCCCAAAAAGTGGGGTTAGATCGTGATGGGAATTCATCATGGTCTAGGGCGGCTCCAGGTTTCGCCCGGCCGCTCTTTCTCATTCTGACCTCGGCCGCCCTAAACGTTCACAAAAATCGATCATTTCAACAAAAACAATTCGTTGGAAAGATCGATTCTGGAATGACATTCTCCTGAGGTACTTGCGTGGAGAATTGCATTGTCTTCCGCCGCCCAGCTAGCGAACGATATTCCGATCAGCATGATTTCCGCCGACCTGGCCGTGGGCCGGAAGCGGCTCGGTTCCGTGTGGAATGGCGTCATCCCCGGGATCGTGCTGGTGGCGATGATTACGGGGGTGGCCTTCTCGGCCCATAATGTCTCCGGCTTCGCGCTGTTCAGCCCGATGATCCTCGCCGTCGTCGCCGGCATGATCTATTCCAACGTGCTCGGCACGCCCGCCCACGCCAAGGCCGGCATTGCATTCTCGCAGAAGCGCCTGCTGCGCTTTGCCATCGTGCTGCTCGGCTTTCAGCTGACGCTCGGCCAGGTCGTCTCCATCGGCGCCGGCGGCGTCGGCATCGTGGCGCTGACCCTTGGAGCGACCTTCGTCTTCACCATTACGCTTGGCCGGCTGATCGGCGTCGACGCCAAGCTGGCGCAGCTGATTGCCGCCGGCACCTCGATCTGCGGCGCTTCGGCGATCGTTGCCACCAACATCGTCACCGATGCGCGCGACGAGGACGTCACTTATGCCGTCGCCTCGATCACGCTGTTCGGCACCGTCGCCATGCTCGGCTTTCCGCTGCTGGCGCCGGTGCTCGGCCTCGACCAGCACGCATTCGGCCTGTGGGCCGGCGCCTCGATCCACGAGGTGGCACAGGTCATCGGCGCCGGCTTCCAGAACGGCGCCCAGTCCGGCGAGATCGCCACCGTCGCCAAGCTGACCCGCGTCGCCCTGCTGGCGCCGATGGTCATCGCGCTCGGCCTGATGGCGCGCCGCAAGAGCAATGGCGATCGCCCAAGCGACCAATCCGGTGCGCGGCCGCCGATGCCGTGGTTCGTCGCCGCTTTCATCGCCGTCGTGGCGCTGAACAGCCTGGTTGCCGTGCCGGCCGAAGTGAAGTCGGCCATGGCGTTCGCCACCACCATCATGCTGACCATGGGGCTCGCCGCCATGGGTCTGCAGGCCAACATTTCGCAGCTGCGCTCGCGCGGCCTTCGCCCGCTGGCGCTCGCCTCCTGCGCCTTCCTGTTCATCGGCTGCTTCAGCCTGATGCTGGTGAAGTTCGCTTAATCCTCGAACGAACTCGCCGCGACATAGATCGCGGCAAGCGCCTCGATGCCGGCCTGGTCGTCCTTGTCGAAGCGGCCGGGCGTCGGGCTGTCGAGGTCGATCAGGCCGAAGACGCCGTCATTGTCCCTCAGCAGCACGACGAGTTCCGAGCGCGAGTCGGCGTCGCAAGCGATGTGGCCGGCAAATTCATGCACATCCTTGACCAGCATCGACATTTCGAGATCGATGGCGGTGCCGCACACGCCCTTGCCGACGGCGATGCGCACGCAGGCCGGCTTGCCCTGGAACGGTCCAAGCACCAGCTCCTCGTCCGACGCCAGGAAATAGAAGCCGGCCCAGTTAAGATCGGGCACCATCTGGAAGATCAGCGCCGATGTGTTGGCGGCGTTAGCGACGGAGTCGCTCTCGCCTTCCAGCAGCGCCTTCAACTGGGTGGCCAGTTCGCGGTAGAAGGCCGGCTTGTCGGTGCTGTCGATGGTCTGGGCCGCAAACATGGCGTCGTCTCCATTGCCGGCGGGCCAAAAAGCCCGCTACATTTCCTGTCTGCCACCAATGACGCTCCCAGGAAATACACAATTGTGAATACCGACCGTGCCAGCCAAACACACGACCGGGCGCAACCCGCAGCGAGCGAACGTCCCCTCACCTTCGCCGTGCTGGTCTTTCCCGGCTTTCCGATGATGGCGTTCAGTTCGGTGATCGAGCCATTGCGCGCCGCCAACGTGCTGGCCAAACGCGATTGTTACCGCTGGGTGATCGTCGGCGCCGACCAGGACACGGTCGAGGCATCCAATGGGGTTGTCATACAACCGGGATTCTCAGCGTTCGGCGCGCCGAAGGTCGACCGCATCGTCGTCTGCTCCGGCGGCAATGCCGACCTCGTCGTCGCCGACGATGCGGTTGCCTGGATGCGCAAGAGCCTGCGCGCCGGCGCTCACATAGGCGCGGTGGCCGACGCCGCCTTCTTCCTCGCCAGGGCCGGCCTGCTCGACGGCCATGCCTGCACCTTGCACTGGACCAGCCAGGCGGCATTCACCGAGGCCTTCCCGGATATCGAGCTCCGGCGCGATCTCTACGTCATCGACCGCAAGCGCTTCACCTCGGCCGGTGGCGTCGGCAGCCTCGACATGATGCTGGAGATCATCACCAACGATTATGGCGGCGAGCTCGCGGCGGGCGTTGCCGAATGGTTCGTGCACAGCCCCTTGCGTTCGAGCGTCGACCGCAAGCTAATGCCGCTCAGGCTGCGCACCGGCGTCCAGAACGAACTGGTGCTGTCGGCCATCGCCATCATGGAGGATGCGGTGGAAGAGCGGCTCGGCATGACGGAGCTGGCGGCAAGGCTCGGTGTCTCCTCCGACAAGTTGGAGCGCAATTTCCGCGCCCAGCTCAGCATTTCGCCCAATGCATATTACCGGCGGCTCCGGCTGCGGCGCGCCGCCGACCTGTTGGCCCATTCGACGCTGATGGTGCGAGACGTGGCGCTGGCCTGCGGCTTCGCGTCGATGTCGAGTTTTGCCAGGGCTTTTCGCGAAGAGCATGGCCACGCGCCGAAGGCGATGCGGCGGCATTAGGGGGCGCTGCGCGCTAACGCGGTGAGATGCTGGCGGGACAGCGCCCCCCTCTGTCCTGCCGGACATCTCCCCCACACGGGGGGAGATCAGATGTCGCCTCGGCTTTCGCCAATCACCAACGTTGCAGCGAGCGGGACGCGAAAGCTGCTAATCTCCCTCCTTGTGGGGGAGATGTCCGGCAGGACAGAGGGGGGCGCGAAGGATCGCAACATTGCCCTTTGTATCCATGCCCTTCTTGCGGCATTTCGCACGACATCTGCGGATTCTCGCACAGACATTTTTCGGCGGATGGCTATGGTCTAGCCCTTCAGGAGGCGCACCCATGAGCATCGTCGTTTTCGACCCGGACAGCACCGAGGATGTGGATTTCAAGGACCGCATGCGCCACCCGGTCGCGGCCGACTCCGCCGGCGGCATGTGGCTGTCGGATACCGAGCCGTCCTTCATCGATGCCGACGCCTTGCGCAAAGGGCGGCTGGCGAAACTGCGCGGCTGGATGCGCGAGGCGGGCTATGGCGGCGTCGTTTTGTTCGACCCCTACAACCAGCGCTATGCCACCGGCTCGCGCAACATGTTCGGCTATTTCCTGCGCAACTCGACGCGGTATTTCTTCATCCCGACCGACGGGCCGATCGTGCTGTTCGAATACCCGCAGAGCTACCATGTCTCGATGGTGCTCGACACGATCGACGAGGCGCGCCCGTCCAAGCTGGTATGGTCTTCGGTCTCGGGCCGCGACGACGAAACCGCCGGCCCCTTCGCCGACGAGATCGCCGAGCTTTTGAAGAAACATGGCGGCGGCTCGATGAAGCTCGGGTTGGACCGCTGCAGCCATTTGCAGGCGCTGGCGCTGGAAAAGCGCGGCTGCGAGGTCAAGGATTGCCAGGGCGAGATTTTGGCGGTGCGCGCGGTCAAGACGCCTGAGGAGGTCAAATGCCTGCAGGTGTCGATGGCCGGCGCGGAAGCCGCTGTTTATGCCGTGCGCGAGGCGATAAAACCCGGCGTTTCCGAAAACGAGCTGTTCGCCATCATGTATGGCGAGGTGATCCGCCAGGGCGGCGAGTTCATCGAGACGAGGCTCCTCACCTCGGGCCAGCGCACCAATCCGTGGTTCAACGAGGCCAGCGGCCGCAAGATCCGGCCGGGCGAGCTTCTGGCGCTCGATACCGATACGATCGGCTGCTATGGCTATTATTCCGATTTTTCGCGCACCTTCCGCTGCGGGCCGGGCAAGCCGACCGACTATCAGAAATCGCTTTACCGCATGGCGCACGACCAGGTTCAGCACAACATTTCGATCGTCAGGCCGGGCATGGCGTTTCGCGAAATCGCCGAAAAGGCGTGGAAAATCCCGGACCGTTTCGTCGACCAGCGCTATACCTCGGTGATGCACGGCGTCGGCATGCATGGCGAGACGCCGTTCATTGCGCACGCCATGGACTATGAAACCTATGGCCGCGACGGCATTATCGTGCCCGGCATGGTGGTGAGCGTGGAAAGCTATATCGGCGAGAAAGGCGGCCGCGAGGGCGTCAAGCTGGAGGACGAGATCCTGATCACCGACACCGGCACCGAGCTTCTGTCGCGCTTTCCCTACGAGGATGAGTTTCTGGAGAAGCAGGTTTGATCGCAGCGTCCCTCACTAACGTCAGCGCGGTATCGCAAACCTTCGGGAATAGTCGCGGCAGCTATGCCTTCGTCATCCTAGGGCGAAGCAAGGAGCGCAGCGACGCGGCGCAGACCCTAGGATCCATGCCGGGACTCATCCGCGCCGCAACGGTGCAAGTTCTGCTCCGCCGCACCCCACGGCCAACCTCACGGAATGGATCCTCGGGTCTTCGCGACGGAGCTTCGCTCCTGCTTCGCCCGTGGATGACGAAGGTGGGGAGGCACCCGCTAATCGCCACCGTTTGCGTCGACACGACCCGAGCGGCGTTGGCGACGACAGGCATAAGCCTATCCGCATGAAAAGCCCCATCTCGATCAAACGCGGCACGGTCGCCGCGGCGTTCATCGACCTCCAGGAAGAGCATCGGCAGGACAAGCGCTATCTGGTCGAAGGTTTTGGCGAGGTGCTGGCCAACGTCCAGCGCCTGCAGGCGGCGGCGCGGCGCAACTTCGTGCCGCTCTATCACTGGGCCTATGTCGTCGATACCGCCAAGGCGCGTCCGTTCCATCCGCTCGACGCCGACGGCAAGTCTGCCTTTTCCGACAAGACCGATCCGCTGACCGAGATTTGCCATGAGGTGGCGCCCGCGGCCGGCGAGACGATGCTGGTCAAGACGCAGGCCAGCGCCTTCGGCGCCGGGCCTGCCGCAACCGAATTCAAGGCGCGCGGCATCGAATGGCTGATCGTCGCCGGCGTCTGGACCGAGGCCTGTATCGACGCCACCGTGAAGGACGCGGTCGCATCCGGCTTTCGCGTGCTTCTGGTCAAGGATGCCTGCGGCAGCGGCAGTGCCGCCATGCACCAGACCGCCATCCTCAACCTTGCCAACCGGCTCTATGGCGGCGCCGTCACCAACACGATAGACGCGTGCCGGCTGATGGCGGGCGACACTGTCAGCGCATGGCGGGTCGAGGGCTCGGTGCCGCTGCGCTTCACCTTTGAAAACGCCGAACGTCTCTACGGCGAGCTCTGAGAGATGGGCACGGTCCACAAGCTCAAGACCACCAGGCGGGGGAAATACGCCACCCTGCTCGACCCGGCGCTGTGGGAGCATATCGACCTAGTCAATGACTGGTTCCCGCCAGAAATCGCCGAACTTCCGATCGCCGAGCAAAGGTCGGTCTATGATGCGATGTGCCGCGCCTTCCATCAGGGTTATCCCAAGGGGGTTTCGGCCAGCGACGGCATCATCGCCGCCGATGAGGGACACGCCATCCCGATCCGCTACTACCGGATGGCGGGCAAGCCCGTGCGCGCCGTCATCCTCTACTATCATGGCGGCGGCTTTGTGCTTGGCGGGCTCGACAGCCATGACGACATCTGCGCCGAAATCTGCGCCGGCACCGGTTTCGACGTCGTCTCGGCCGACTACCGGTTGGCGCCGGAGCATCCGCACCCGGCCGCCTTCGACGACGCGCTGACCGTGTTCGAATGGGCGGCGGTGACAACGGACCTGCCGATCGTGCTTGTCGGCGAAAGCGCCGGCGGCAACCTTGCCGCCGCGGTCGCGCACGCCTCGCGCCGCCACCTGCGCCGGGCGGTCGGCCAGGTGCTGATCTATCCCGGCCTTGGCGGCGACGAGAGTGCCGGCTCCTATGTCGAACATGCCGAGGCACCGCTGTTGACACTGCGCGACATCGCGTTCTACCGCACCATTCGCGCTGCCCCGGCACAGTCGCCCGACGACCCGACTTTTTCGCCGCTGAGCGACAATGACTTCTCCGGCCTGCCGCCGACTGTCATCATCACGGCCCAATGCGATCCGCTGTCATCGGACGGCGAGACCTATCGCGACCGCATCGTTGCGGCAGGCGGCCGCGCCTGGTGGTATGAGGAGAACCGCCTCGTGCACAGTTTTCTGCGCGCCCGCAAAAATGTTCCGCGCGCCGGCGAGGCGTTCGTGTGCACGCTTGCAGCCATCGCCGCCGTCGCCGTGCTCGGCAAGAACGACTGGCCATATTGAGGCGGCGAAGCGCTGATCTCCCCCTCATGGGCAGGCAATCGCATATGAGATTTTTGCGAAGAGGACCCCCACCCTAGCCCTCCCCACAAGGGGGAGGGAACGCTGCCGCCCGCCATATTGCGGCGCTCAACGTGGCCAATCTGCCGAGTTCAGCGCTGCCGAGTCTCCCTCCCCCTTGTGGGGAGGGATTAAGGGTGGGGGTATTCGTGGAGCGCAAAGCGGCGAAATCCATATGCGATTGCCGCGCCCACAAGGGGGAGATTGTCTGCACTCCCACTGCGGAGTGGCGCACAAGAATTGCGGAAAAGAGAACATTTCCCGGCCCGCTTTATCATCACCTGCTCAGGCAACGGCGCCCGATGATCGCATCCGCCCCAGCGGAGGCGGACCGTCGGGGCGCCCAACAAAAGAGGGAACGACGATGAAATTCATGCTGACCGACCGCAATTTGCACCCGCAGGCCAAACCCGTCGCCCAAGATTTCACAAAGGGCGGCGTCAACCGGCGCGAATATCTCGCCATCATGGCCGGCTTCGGCGTCAGCGCGGCCGGAGCACTGGCATTGGGCGGCCTCAGCGCGTCGCCCGCCCGGGCAGAGGAGCCGAAGCGCGGCGGCACCTTGCGCGTCGCCATGAACGTCAAGGGTTTCAAGGATCCGCGCACCTTCGACGGTGTCGAGATGTCCAATGTGGCGCGCCACTGCAACGAATATCTGGTGCGCTGGAACCGCGACTTCACCTTCGAGCCGTGGCTGCTCGAAAGCTGGGAAACCAGCGACGACGCCAGGACGCTGACGCTGCATGTGCGCAAGGGCATCGCCTGGTCGAATGGCGACGTCTTCAACGCCGATGACGTCATCCACAATCTCAACCGCTGGTGCGACGCTTCCGTCCCCGGCAATTCGGTCGCCGCGCGCATGGGCGCGCTGGTCAATGCCGACACCAAGAAGCCGGTCGATGGCGGCATCGAGAAGGTCGACGATTTCACCGTAAAGCTCAATCTGCCGAAACCCGACATTTCGCTGATCGCAGGGATGGCCGACTATCCCGCGCTGATCATGCACCGCTCCTATGAGGGCGGCGACGATCCGATGAAGGCGCTCGCAATCACCACCGGCCCTTGCGAACTGGTCAGCTGGAATGCCGAGACCAGTGCGGAGGTGAAGCGCAAGGACAAGCCCTGGTGGAAGGGCGACTTCTACCTCGACGGCATCAAATGGGTCGATTACGGCTCCGACCCCAACGCGATGCTGTCGGCGTTCGAATCCGGCGAGATCGACACCGACCACGAGACCGCCTCCGACGCCGTGTCGCAGACCGAGCAGATGGGCTTGCTGAATTCCGAGATCGCCACCGGATCGACCATCGTTGCCCGTTTCAATGTCGGCAACGCGCCCTATGACGACGTCAAGGTGCGCCGCGCCGCCCAGCTTGCCGTCGACAATTCCGCCGTGCTGGCGCTGGGCCTCGGCGGTCGCGGCAAGCCCGCCGACAACCACCATGTCGGTCCGATGCATCCTGAGTTTGCCGATATCGGTCCGGCCAAGCGAGATATGGATCAGGCGAAGAAACTGCTCGCCGAGGCCGGCAAGACGGACCACGAATTCGAGCTGATCTCGGTCGACATCGAATGGCAAAAGAGCACCGGCGACGCGATCGCCGCGCAGATGCGCGAGGCCGGCCTGAAGATCAAGCACCGTGCTGCCGGCGGCGACCTTCTGGAACGACTGGAGCAAATACCCCTTCTCCACCACCGAATGGCTGGGCCGCCCGCTCGGCGTCCAGGTGCTGGCGCTCGCCTATAAATCGGGCGCCGCCTGGAACGAAAGCGCTTACGCCAACAAAGAGTTCGACGAACTCCTCGACAAGGCGCTGGCAACGCCGGATGCTGCCCAGCGCAAGGAGATCATGGCCAAGATCGAACAGAATCTGCGCGATGCCGGCATCATCATCCAGCCCTACTGGCGCTCGGTCTACCGCACCTATCGCAAAGGCGTGCAAGGCTGCGAACAGCACCAGTCGCTGGAACAGCATTTTGAGAAGGTGTGGCTGGAGGGGTGATCCTTCGGGGACGCCGCACACCGGCTGGCACCTGAGCGGTATGTCGCTCAGGGAAATACCTGCAGCGCACTCCGAGCATTTACGACGGTGTTTGGCTTGACGCGGCGATCGTGGATCGGTCTGGTGTGTCGACGAGGCGCCGCTGTGGGCTCGCGTCATTCCGGAGAATACACATGCGCGCCCGTTGGGCTTTCATTCTTGCACCCATTATTCCGGCGATCCTGCCCGGCTACAATTGGCATGCGAACCACCCTGAGACGGGGCCGTTGTCGGGCTTCATCTTCGTAACCCTTGTTTTCTATGTTGTGGAGGCGGTGGTAGGAATTCCGGCCTTCTATGTCCTCACCCGACGGCGCTGGCAGTTTTTTTGGGTATACGTCGTCGTTGGCTTTCTGGCAGTTTTTGTTCCAGCGTTTGTCTTCGGCCTCATTAAGTGGAGTCCTCCATTGGGAGTCGGCGGAGTTCTCTATGCATGCTCCTTCATAGGGATACTCGGTGGCGCTACAGGGCTGATCTTCTGGTTTTTGGTGCGCCCAGACAAGGACCGTGTCGAACAGATTGCTTCGCACTTTACCTAGGTCAGCACCCCAAGATTAAGTTCAAGGCCTGATACACTTTGGCCGCGATATTTTGCACGAGAACGCATGGACCACTTCGACCTCGGCACCTATCGCCGTCCAATCTCCACCGCCTCGGCCGAGACGCAGCGCTGGTTCGATATCGCGCTGAACTGGTGCTACGGCTTCAACCATGAGGAAGGCATAAAGTGCTTCGAGAAGGCGCTGGAGACAGATCCTGATTGCGCCTTCGTGCATTGGGGCATCGCCTATGCCGCCGGGCCTTTTTACAACCTCACCTGGAACGAGCACGGCAAGGACGAGGCAGACCGTGCGGCCAAACGCTGCTTCGACCATGTCCAGCTCGCGCGGGATGTGGCGATCACCTCGTCGTGCCTGTGTCGGACGAGCGCGGAGGCGGGGCCAAGCTGTTGTCACTGAAATCCCGCCGCCCGACCAGCCGAGTCGGCTTCGCCTTCTAAGAGAAAATCTCCGCCAGTTCATCTACGCTGGTGCCTTCCCTAACCTGGCGCAGTTCAAGATAGGCGACCGCAATGGCCACCGATGCCACCGTGGACACGACCGTCACGATAAGGACGCTTCCGAAAGCGCCGAAAATCAGGGCGACCGTCGAGAGGCCGCTGAAGAAAGCGAAAATCAGGCCGATCAGCAGGGCAAACATCATCTGGAAGGCAAGCGCCGCCAAAAACAGGATCAGCAAGACACCGAACATCGGCCAGCGGCTGCCCTTGGTCAGAGCACGGCTGCGCGACATCGCGCCAAACACGCCAAGCCGCTCCTGCATCAGCACCGGCACGGAAACCGATATGCCGAGTAGCCACCTGATGCCGGCAACGAGCAACACCACGAAGGCAATGATCGCTCCGAAGATCGGCACCAACATTCCGGCGATGCCCATCACGATGAGGCCAAGGATCATGGCCAAAAAGACAATCAGCCCCACCCCCAACGTCGGCAATATGCTGCGCAAGGCTATCTGGATGCAGTCGCCGATCACCGGGCGCTTGCCGTTCAGGTCCTCTATCGTCGCTTGCACCAGCGAGGACTGGAACAACAGCGCGCAAACGAAATAGATCAGGCTTGAAACGAGCGATAAGAACGAGCTGCTCATAATGACCCACTTCGCGCCGAGTGGAGGTGTGGCGATGTAGCCGTTGGGGCCGGCATTCCAGTGGTTCGACAGATTGAGCGCAACTGCTGGGAGGACCAGGAAAAGCGCCGCCAAAGCAATCATCAGACCGGGATTGCGGTCGATCACGGCGAAGGTGTTGTTGAAAACCCTGCCGATCTGGAACTTCTCAAGCCGCGCCGCCGCCGTCGATGCCACGATTACCCCTTCCGGCCCGAGCTAGATACCGGCCAATCGCGCCAACATGACTGGCTGTTCTCGGGCCAAAACCTTCGTTACGAGAATATCTGCGCCAGTTCGTCGACGCTGGTGCCTTCCTTGACCTGGCGCAGCTCGACATAGGTGACGGCAATCGCCACCGAAATCACCGCCGAAACGATTGTCGACAGCAGGCTGCTTCCGATGGCGGCGGCAATGAGTCCGGTCGTGCTGATCCCGCCGCTCGCAATAGCAGCCTGAAACAGCAAGGTGAAAACCACTTGTAGCCCTATCGCAACAATGCCGAGGACCAGAAACAGCGCGAATATCCGCCAGCGGCTTCCCTTCGTCAGCGCCCTGCTTCGCGAAATCGAGGCGAAGACGCCAGGCCTTTCCTGAACTGCGACGGGCACAGCCACCGATATGCTGATCAGCCACATGGCTATGGGGATGAGCGACAGAAGTGCAATCACACCGCCGACGATGGGGATGGCCATGGTGATGACCGTTAATATCATCGCCACCAGAAACATTGCCACGATGATCACAATACCAATTCCGAGCGTGGGGAGGAAGCTGCGCAAGGCTACCTGAATGCAATCGCCAATCGACGGGCGCTTGCCGTTCAAATCTTCGATTGTCGCTCGTACCAGCGCCGCCTGCGCCAGAAAGGCCAAGATCAGGAGCACCAGGCCGGCAATCATCGAAACGGCACCATAGCCCGCCATCGCCGATTGCTCGAAGCTCGCCCCAGGTACTGCTATCTTTGCAATCTGTCTAAAGCTCCAGATGTTGTACAGCAGCGCAGGCAGCGTCGAAAAAAGGCCGACGATGGCGGCAAGTGGGACGAAGCTTCGTCCGATTACCGAAAACGTATTGCTGAAAGCCCTGCCGATGCTGAACCGTTCCGGCCGCTCGCTCGCGATTGACGTCATGTTACATTCCCCCCGACTAATGGATACCCGAAATCAGAAAGTATAAATCACCGATATTGATACTTGCGGTTGCCGCCGCTTGCAATTGCCTTGGCGTATTGCCAGTGTCGGCCCGCGAACCGCAGGTTGCATGGGGGCGAAAAGGTGACTGCTGCACAGCCGGACGCTGCGCAAGCCGAATGGCTGGCCAAACTGCACAAGCAGTTGCTGTCAGACGATTCGATCCAGTTCGACCTGCCGGCCTACAGACCACCCGAGACACCCGAGTGGCTGAGACCGCTGGGCGAGTTCCTGAAATCGCTCGGCCCGTACATGATCTACCTGTTCTGGGGCGCGGTGATCACAGGTGCCGCGATCATTCTGCTGCTGATTGTCCTTGAAGTGAAAGGCGTCGCCTGGCGCCTGCCCTGGTGGCGCAAAAAGAGCGTGACCGAGGCGGAAGCGACATGGCACCCCGACGTTGGCGCCGCGCAGGTCCTGCTGTCGGAAGCCGATGCGCTCGCCGCCCGGGGCGAGTATGACGAGGCGGTGCATCTCCTGCTGCGCCGCAGCGTTGCCGACATTGCCGGCCGCCTGCCCGACTTCCTGCGCCCGTCGCTGACCGCGCGCGATATCGCGGGAGCGGCGTCGCTGCCAACGCGGGCGCGTGGCGCCTTTACCCAGATCGCGCGCATCGTCGAGGCCGCTCTGTTCGCGCGCCGGCCGGTCGGGCCCGAGGGCTGGCAGGAGGCGCGCAGCGCCTATGAGCGATTCGTCTTCAGGGATGCCTGGACGTGAGCGACGCGACAGCCGACATCGCCCAGCAGGAACCGTTCAGCCGAAGGACGCTGTTCTGGGGCATTTTCGCCAGCCTGCTCGCGGCAGCGGGCTTCTTCCTTTTGTCCACCTATGCGCCCGACTTTCGCCAGCCGAGCGTCGGTGGCGCAACCCCACTGTCGAAGAGCGGCATCGGCTATGCCGGCTTGGCGGAATGGCTGAAGCTGACCGGCGAGCCGCCGGATATGGCGCGGTCCGACAGCGATCTTGAGATCGACACGGCGCTGCTGATCGTCACCATTTCGCCTGACAGCGACCCAGATGCGCTCGCCAACATCATCAAGCTTCGCAAGGGCATGCATACGCTGTTCGTGCTGCCCAAATGGGCGACCTTGCCGCTGTTCCAGCACGAGGGCTGGGAGATGAAGATCCAGCGACTGCCGGATGTGGTGGTCAACGACTGGCTCGGCCGCATCGCCAAGGCCAAGCTCGGCGAAGGTGAGACCACGGTCAAGCAACTCGACGTCTCAGGGCAAATGGTCAGCGTTCCCGACCAGTTGCAATGGGTGGCCGACGAACACCCGCTGATTGCCGCCGGCAACGGCAAGGCCGTGCTGACCGAGGTCGAAGACGAGCGGTTCTACATTCTGACGGACCCCGATCTCATCAATAACGCCGGCTTGAAAGATCCCGACAAGGCGGCGGCGGCGCTCAAGCTGATCGAGCTCCTGCAGCCCGAAGAGGGTGCTGTCATGTTCGACCTGACGCTGCATGGCGTCGGGCGAAAATACGATCTCGCCAAGCTTCTGGTCGAGCCGCCCTTCCTGGCGCTGACGCTGACCATCCTGGCGGCGGCGGCACTTGCCTTCCTGCATGGCCTTGGCCGGTTCGGGCCGCCACGGGCCGATCAGCGCGCCATCGCCTTCGGCAAACGCGCGCTGGTCGACACCACGGCGATGCTGTTGCGCCGCGCCGGCCGGCTGGAAGAACTAGGCGACCGCTATGGAACCCTGGCGCGGGTGCGCGCCGGCGCGCTGCTCGGCGCGCCGCACGGTTTGCAGGGCGAAGCGCTCGACCGCTGGCTCGATTCCCGCGATAAGGACGAAGCCGGCGGGTTCACGACCCGCCTGCAAGCTGCGAACGCGGCAAAGACCCTGACACAAATGCATGATGCAGCCGAAAAGCTGCACGACTGGACGGCAAGGAGGCTCGGTGAACGTCGATGATGTGAAGGCCCTGGCGACACAGATCAGGGAAGAGGTGGCCAAGGCCATCACCGGGCAACACGATACGGTCGATCTGATGCTCACGGCATTGTTCGCCGGCGGGCATATATTGCTCGAGGGGCCGCCGGGCACGGCCAAGACGATGACGGCGCGCTGCTTTGCCCACGCGCTGGGCGTCGCCTATGGCCGGATCCAGTTCACGCCCGACCTGATGCCCGGCGATATCGTCGGTTCCAACATCTACAATTTCCAGACCGGGCAGTTCACGCTGACGCGCGGCCCGATCTTCTGCGATCTGCTGCTCGCCGACGAAATCAACCGAACGCCGCCGAAGACCCAGGCAGCCCTGCTGGAGGCGATGCAGGAGCATGCCGTCACCTTCGACGGCACCACCCATGCGCTCGGCCCGAACTTCATGGTGGTCGCGACGCAGAACCCAATCGAGCACCAGGGCGTCTATCCCCTGCCCGAAGCCCAGCTCGACCGTTTCCTGTTCAAGCACCGGGTGAGCTACCCCGGCCCGGAAGAGGAAAAGGCGATCATCATCCACCATGGCGGCGGCACCGCCTCGCACGACATCAAGCAGTACGGCATCAAGGCCCAGGCCGACCGCAAGACGCTGGAAAAGGCGTTGGCGACCGTCGGCGAGGTTACGCTGGTCGATGATGTCGTCGACTATATCGCCAGGCTGGTGCGGGCCACGCGCGAAAGCCCCGACCTCGAGGTCGGCGCCAGCCCGCGCGCGGGCGCCATGCTGGCGAGAGCTGCACGGGCTCGGGCAGCGCTCGACGGGCGTGCCTATGTCATCCCCGACGACGTCAAGGCGCTTGCCGTGCCGGCGCTGCGCCACCGGGTGATCCTGTCGCCTGCGGCGCAGATCGACGGCCGCCTGGTCGAGCAGATCGTCACCGACCTCGTCGACCAGACGGAAGCGCCACGTTGATCTATCCGAGCGGCCGGGCAGTCTGGGCATGTGCGGCCGGTGCAATACCGGCCTTCCTGATCGCGCTCGCGCTGCCGTCTCTGTGGTATCTCGGTCTTTTGTGGATTTGCGTGCTGCTTGCTTTCCTGGCCGTGGACGCGGCCGCCGGGCGCGGTCGGGCTTCTCTGAACGCCAGCATCCATGCACCGCCGCAGGTCAGCGTCGGCAGCCAGTTCACCGTCCACGTCACGGCCAGGCTTGGCGGGCGTCCGCGCGCGGTGCAGGCGCGTCTCGGCCATAATGCGCGGCTAGAGCCGCTGGGCGGCACCGGCGGGGCATTGACTGCTGAGGCCGGCAGCGCATCGCTCGACCTCAAATTCCAGGCGCTGCGGCGCGGCATGGCCAGGTTCGACCGCCTGTGGGTGCGCTGGCGCGGGCCGTTCGGGCTGGTCTGGAACCAGGTCGTGCTGCCGATGGACAGCAAGGTGGCGGTGCTGCCCGACGTCAGCAGCGCCCGCGACGAGGCGATCACGCTTTTGCAGCGACAGGCGCTGCCCGACGGCCATGCGCAGCGCCGAGCCGGCCAGGGCCGCGAATTCGAGGCGCTCAAGGATTACCAGCCCGGCATGGGCCGGCGCATGATCGACTGGAAGCGCAGCGCCCGCCACGGCAGGCTTCTGGCGCGCGAATTCCGCATCGAGGAGAACAACAACATCGTGCTGGCCATCGATAGCGGCCGCTTGATGTGCGAGCCCGTCGACGGCGTGCCGAAGGTCGACCGCGCCGTCACCGCCGCTTTGCTGTCGGCGTTCATTGCGCTGAAGGGCGGCGACATGGTCAGCCTGTTCGGCTTCGACGCGCGACCGCGCGTTTCCAGCGGCGCCGTGCGCGGCTCGGCCAGCTTCGCCATGATCCAGAAGCGGGCGGCGGAGATCGACTATTCTACCGAAGAGACCAATTTCACCCTGGCGCTGACGACGCTGGCGGCGCGGCTCGACCGGCGCTCGCTGGTGATCATCTTCACCGATTTTGTCGATCCGATCAGCGCCGAACTGATGCTGCGCACCGTAGGCCGGCTCACCGAACGGCATCTGGTGCTGTTCATGATGATGAAGGATGTCGAGCTGGAGACACTGGCCGACATGCCGCCGGACACGCCGGAGGATGTGGCGCGCTCCGTCGTCGCCGGCGGGCTGCTGCGCGAAAGGCAGGTCGTCATCGGCAGGCTCAGGCTGCTCGGCGCGCACGTCATCGAAGCCGACCACCAGAGGCTCGGACCGGCGCTGGTCGAGCGCTATCTCGAGTTCAAGCCGGAGGATCTGTTGTGAACGCGCTGGTCGGCAAGGATGCCGTGCGCCAGTCGCTGGCGAGCTTCCGTTCGGAGCGCGAGGCCGACTGGAAGGCGTTCGAGGCGCTGCTCGCCCGGGTCGAGAAACGCGCGCCGCGCACGCTCTCGGAAGACGAGTTGCTGTCGCTGCCGCTGCTCTACCGCTCGGCGCTGTCCTCGCTCTCGGTGGCGCGGGCGACCTCGCTCGACAATGCCTTGGTCGGCTATCTCGAGGCGCTGTGCCTGCGCGGCTATTTCTACCTCTATGGCGCACGCCGAGGGTTGCGGCAGCGCATCGGCGATTTCTTCCTGCATGACTGGCCGCATGCCATTCGCGATTTGTGGCGCGAGACCTTGCTGTCGGTCGTCCTGACGTTTGTCGGTCTCGGCGCCGGCTACTGGCTGGTGGCGAAGGACAAGGGCTGGTTCGACGCCATCATTCCGCCGAGCCTGGCCGGCGGGCGCAACCCGGATGCATCGGCGGAAGTGCTGCGGCAGGTGCTTTATGACGGCGCCGACAGCAATTTCCTGTCGGGCTTCGCCGCCTATCTGTTCACGCACAATGTCCAGGTGGCGATCCTGGCCTTCGCGCTCGGCTTTGCCTTCGCGGTGCCGAGCGTGCTCCTGATCCTGATGAATGGCTGCCTGCTCGGCGCGATGTTCCAAATCTATGTCGCCAAGGGGCTTGGCATCGAGCTGGGCGGATGGCTGTCCATCCACGGCACCACCGAGATGTTCGCGATCGCCTTGGCGGGCGCCGCTGGCATGCGTATCGGCACGCGTATCGCCTTCCCCGGTGAACTGACGCGGATGACGGCCGCAGCCGATGCCGGGCGCGTGGCGGCAACCACCATGGTCGGGGTGACGATCATGCTTTTGTTCGCCGGCCTGCTCGAAGGCATCGCCAGGCAGGTGATCACCAGCGACGTGACACGCTATGCCATTGGCGGCGTCATGCTGACGCTGTGGCTTTGCTATTTCTATGTGTTCAGGGTGGTGCGGCATGGCAACCGCTAGGCGTGCTGCCGTCTCGACAATACGGCCGCTGGTCACGCCGGAAGGCGTCGATCTCCGGATCAAGCTCGCCGATGCCGGCACCCGCGCCGCCGCCTTCCTGCTCGACTTTGTCATCATCATCGTCACGGCGATCGTGATCTCGATCGTCGCGCTGTTCGGGCTGGCCGGCCTCAAAGGCGAAGGCGCGCAGCCGCTGTTCATCGTCTGGATCATCCTGATCTTCTTCCTGCGCAACGCCTATTTCATCGTCTTCGAAGCCGGCCGCCGCGCCGCCACGCCCGGCAAACGGATGCTCGGCATCCGGGTGGCGTCGCGCAGCGGCGCCGGCCTGTCGATCGATCAGGTCATTGCCCGCAATCTGATGCGCGAGATCGAGATATTCCTGCCGCTGTCGATCATCCTTGGCCGCAGCCAGATGGGGCTCGCCGACACGCTGTCGACGATCTTCGGGCTGGTGTGGACGCTGCTGTTTGCACTGTTCCCGCTGTTCAACCGCGACCGCATGCGCATCGGCGACCTGCTGGCCGGAACCTGGGTGGTCGAGGCGCCGAAACTGGCGCTGGTCGAGGACCTGTCGCAAAGGCGAAATACCAACGCACGCGCCTTCCGATTCACCCAGGCGCAGCTAGATGCCTATGGCATCGCCGAACTGCACAAGCTGGAAGAGGTGCTGCGCCGCGACGACTATTTCGCGCTGAAAGCGGTGGCCGAGACGATCGGGCGCAAAATCGGCATGACGATCGAGCCGGTCGATTCCAGGGCCTTCCTCACCGCCTATTATGGCGAGCTGCGGGCACAGCTCGAACGCAAGCTGCTGTTGGGCAACCGCAAGGCGGATAAGTATCAGCGGTGAGCTGTGCCTCAGATGGGAGTCGATACATGAGACATTGCTTCCTGAACATAGTTGATAAAAGTGTGTTTGCAATTCCGATGGCTACCACCCGCGACGGCTGGGAGAAGTTCGCAGGTCCCGTCATTTTGATTGGCGAGCTACCTTCGGTCTCCGACAAAGAGATCGGTCTAGCAACACTCAACGCGCTTGGTGCTTATGCCAGCGATGTGCCCGACGACATCGTACACACGGTTCTTCTTGACAGCTCGGCTTCGCGGTTCGGCTTCAAGTCGTACAACTCCCTCCTTCGGAAATCCCGTCAGATGTCGGTCGACCAGGGAAGGGACGACAAATTCACACTTACCCCCTATGCCAAAGTCAACAGAGAGAGTGCCGTGCCGCTGGACACGATCTTGTCTTCAACAGATACGCCAGAGGATCTCGGGCGTGCTGTTCGAGAGTGCATTTCGCTTTGTCGTTAACAGCGTCGAGTAATCGGTCACCATGAACACCTCTCCATCCGAGCTCGAACTCCAGGAAATGGAGGCGCGCGTGCTGCCGCAGCCCAGCCCGGCCCATGGAAATCATGGGTCGAGGGTCGGGATTTGCTGAGCAGATCGAATTTCATTCAAACCGACGAAGGCGCGGATCGCGGCGACGATATCGAAATGGCCAGCGCCACGGCCGAAGACCAGGATTTCATGGCTGCGGCGCGGCAGGACATGCCTCGCCTGATCGCCGAAGTGCGCAGGCTGGGCGCACTTCTCAATCAAACGAAGTAAAAGCGGCGAGGCCGCCTACCCCACCCACTTTTCATAGTCGGACACCAGCAGGTGCACCGGCGCAATGTCCTCGTGGATGTTGGAGAAGCGGCCGATCGGTTCGCGGAAGACGTTGTCGGTAAGGTCGTCATTGACGGTCGAGACCTCGCCGATCAGCACATCCTTGCCCTCGGCCCAGAAGGCGTGCCAGACGCCGGGCAGCAGCGTCACGCTCTGGCCCGGGTCGAGCTTCAGGAGCCCGCCTGCCGGCAGCCTGTGGATGGTGCCGTCGACCGGCACCGTCACTTCGGCCTTCGGATCGATGCCGCCGTCGCGATCGTGCATGAACAGTTCCAGCACGAGCTTACCGCCGCCGCGGTTGATGATGTCCTCGGCCTTGATGTTGTGGCGGTGCATCGGTGACAGCTGATCCTTGCGCGAGATCATGATCTTCTCGGCGTAAAGCATGCCCATGCCCTTCTTCATGTCGGCATAGACGCCGTTGCGAACGGTGAACAGGAACAGGCCGAGTTCGTCGAATTTTTCCTGGCCGTAATCGGTGATGTCCCAACCGAGCCGCGAGGTGAAAATGGCGGCGGAGTCGGCCTTGCGCGCCTTCATCTCTTCCGGGCTCCAGTAGGCGAAGGGCGGCATGATGTAGCCGAACGAGCGGATGAAGGCGTCTGCATCGCGGATGATGTCGTTGACGGTGGAGCGTTTCATGATCGTGATCCCTTCGCGTCGCGTTCCCTGGAGTTATCTGAAGCGCATAGCCGAACAGCGCTGCGGTGTCGACGCAAACTGCGTGCTGGCCCCATGACATCCGTGCGGATCGGGGCCATAAGTCAGCCAGATTTCCCAGGGTGATATTTCATGCAAGGCATAGACGACCTCGACACGCCGGCGATCCTCATCGACGCAGCCCGCGCCGAAGCCAACATCACACGAGCGCAGGCGCATGCCGACCGCCACGGGCTGAAACTCAGGCCGCACATCAAGACGCACAAACTGCCTTATTGGGCGAAGAAGCAGATGGCGGCCGGCGCGGTCGGCATCACCTGCCAGAAGATCGGCGAGGCCGAAGTGATGGCCGATGCCGGGCTGACCGATATTTTCCTGCCCTACAACATCCTTGGCCGCGCCAAGCTGGAGCGCCTCAAGGCCCTGCATGGCCGCGTGACACTGTCAGTGACGGCCGACAGCCGCGAAACACTGGAGGGGCTCGCCGCCACCTTCACCGATGCAGGGCACCCCCTGCCCGTCCTGGTCGAATGCGATACCGGCATGGGCCGTTGTGGTGTGCAAAGCGCCGCCGAGGCGCTGGCACTGGCGAAGTTGATCGACCAAGCCAAGGGGCTCACCTTCGGCGGGCTGATGACCTACCCCGCGGCCGGCCGCGCCGCCGAGGCTGAATCCTGGCTGGCCGGCGCCAAACAAACGCTCGCGGCCTCGGGTCTCGCCTGTGATCGCATCTCCAGCGGCGGCACGCCTGACATGTGGCGCTCGGGCGAGGACAGCGTGGTGACCGAATACCGCCCCGGCACCTACATCTACCTCGACCGGTATCAGGTCGCCAAAGGCGTCGGCACGCTCGACGATTGTGCGCTGACGGTGCTCGCCACCGTGGTCAGCCATCCGACGCCGGCCCGCGCCATCCTCGACAGCGGCAGCAAGGCGCTGTCCAGCGACACGCTGGGCCTCACCGATTTTGGCGAGCTGCTCGGCATGCCCGGCGCCCGCGTCACCAGCTTGAGCGAGGAACATGGCACGGTCACGCTTGCGAATGGCGCGAGCCTGCGCATCGGCGAACGCGTTCGCGTGGTGCCTGATCATTGCTGCGTCGTGACCAACCTGTTCGACCAGGTGCATCTGATCGACGGTGACAAGGTGCTGGAAACGCTGAAGGTGGAAGCGCGTGGGCGGATGGGGTGAGGCTTTTCGTTTTGGAGGCTCGCCCTATTTCGACATTGACGAATTGTAATTTATAACTTACTAGTCCCCATGGCAATCCTGAAGCAGACAGCCACCTTTCGGAGGTGGCACCAAAAGCTGAAAGACGGAAGAGCCAAGGCGGCAATTGCCGTTCGGCTGCAACGTTTGATTGTAGGAAATCCCGGCGACGTGGCCCCAGTGGGTGAAGGCATCAGTGAATTGCGCATTCACTATGGGCCCGGCTATCGCGTTTATTTTCACAAGCGCGGTGAAACGGTCATCCTGCTCCTGTGCGGCGGGGATAAAAGTTCACAAGAAACCGACATACGGACAGCAAAGCGCCTGGCCGTAGAATGGAGTGACGACAATGGTTGAAAAAATCTATGATTTCGATCCTGCCGAAATGCTCGATTCCGATACGGCAATCGAGGCGTTTCTGGCAGAGGCAATGGAAACCGGAGACGCCAAATTCGTCGCGTCCGCCCTCGGTGTCGTTGCCCGCGCCAAGGGGATGAGCAACATTGCCAGAAAGACCGGCTTGGCTCGCGAGCATCTTTATACCTCGCTCAGCGAAAACGGTAATCCTACGCTGGAAACCACACTGGCGGTCATGAAAGCATTCGGCTTTCATTTGGCCCCAAAGCACGATGCAACTCAGGTCTAATCTACGCCAGCGCGCGTCGAGCGCGAGGTTGTTCGGGCCAACTGAAATCAGGACGGATAAACCGGACCCAGCGCCGCCTTCAGCGGATCCAGCGCGTCGCCATACAGCTTCCAGCGCTCGACCGAGGATGAATAGATCGGCTGGCGCACCTGCCAGCGGCTCGGCGTCCGCACGGTGCGCTCGGTCTCGTTGAAACGCAGGCAGGCATCGTCCCACTCGACGCCGAGGAATCCGATCAATCCACGGGCGCGATTTTCGAAATCGGCGACCGTTTCTTCGTAGGGCATGTCGTGGATATTCAGCGGGATGACCTTGGTCCAATGGCGCATCAGGCGGTCATACTGCCGGTAATACTGCCCAAGCTTGGTAAGATCGGCATTATAGCCGTGCGCCTCGGAAAAATTATGCATGAAACAGGACGCGCAATTGTCCATCGGGTCACGCCGGCAATGGATGATGCGGGCATTCGGCAAGATCAGGCTGATGAAGGCCAGCAGCTCGAAATTGTGCGGCATCTTGTCGACGACAAGCCGCACCGTGTTGTTGCGCTTTTTGAGATCGTCGAGATATTTCGATCCAAGCTCCTTGGCCTTGGCTGCAGTGAGCGCCGCCATGGCCTTGGTGAAAATGGCTGGGTCGAGCTTGTCGAACCCAAGTTCGCCGGCAAGTGAACGAATGGTCGACAACTCCCCGGCGCCATGGATATCGCGATGACTGGCGCATATCTGCTCGGTCAGCGTCGTTCCCGACCGTGGCATGCCGACGATGAAGACCGGGCGTCTGGATGGATTTCCCAAATTGGCTCGCGCCTCGAAGAAGCCGGCGTCGAAAGTGTCGATGAAGCTGTCGTAAAGCTGGGTGTGCCGGTCGATGTCGAAATCATTGCCGGAAATCGCCTTGGCCCTCGCGAAATGGCGGATGGCCGGGCTATACTCGCGCTGATCATTGAGCATCTTGCCGGCGGCGTGGTGCAGCACTACCCGCTCGCGATCGGTGGTTGTCGGCAATTCCAGGCGTTTCAGCACCAAAGGCAACGTCGGATCGTCCTTGACCGCCCGGCGCGCAAGCGCCATTCCAGCCAGCGCCTCGACATGGCCCGGGTCGATGGCAAGGGCCTTGCTGAAGCATTCGACCGCCTCGGCCGGCCGGCCAATGTCGGTGAGCAAATCGCCCATACCGGCAAGTGCCATCACCGACTGGCCGTCGATAGCCAGCGCCTGGCGATAGAACCCTTCGGCAATGTCGCCCTCGAGCTGGCTGCGGTAGGAGCGGCCGAGATTGCACAGCGCTTCGATGAGCCCTCCGTCGAGCTCGATCGCCTTTCTCAGATGTCTGCGCGCCTTGTCGACGTTGCCGGTGACATTGTAGGCATTGCCGAGATTGTTGCGGAAGATGGCGTTGTCCGGTTCGAGCTTGACCGCCCTTTCCATATAGGCAATGGCGGCGTCATGATGCTCGGCCTCGATGGCGAGCGTGCCCATCAGGTTCAGCGCCATGGCATTTTTGGGCTGCGTGCGAAGCACCGTCTGGTAGCAGAACTCGGCCTCGCGAAAACGCTTGCGCCGTTGCAGGTCGATGCCGCGCTGCAATGTCTTTTCCGCCGGCTCACCGGCGGTCGGCAGCGAGGCTGGGATCATTGCCGGCAGGCCCAGGGGTTGCCGGCGTGGCAAGAGCGGCATCCGTCAAATCCCGGTCGCGGCCTGCGACGAACCAATCAGAACTTCAGGGTTACGCCAAGCTGGAGATTGTGGGAGTACAATTTGGCGTTCTCGTATGTGCCGCCGCCATCATTGTCGTCTAGATCCACGCTTGTCACGGCCTTAAAGCGGTAACCGAAATCGAGGTCGACATTCTGCGTTACCGCGTAGGTAACACCGGCGCCCACTTGGCCGGCGAAACCCCAGCCGCCAGGCCCGTATCCAAAGGCGTGGCCATCAAAGTGAGTATCGGCGGTAACATAGGCCGCGCCGACACCGCCGCCGACATAGAGTTTGGCATCACCAAAATGCGCAACATCGGCCCAGACGTTGGCGAGAAGATAGGTGGCCGACAGATTGCCGGAAGCCGGATAGTTGCCGACGCCCGTGTAGCTGTATTCGCTTGCCTTGTAGCGCGCGTAGGACAGTTCGCCTTCGACACGAAACACATCGTTGATGCGCCGACCGACAGCGCCGCCGATTACGAACCCGGTATCAAGATCGACTGAATAGCCAGTACCATTGTAGTCCGTTTTCACATGGTTCGGGAAACTGGCGCCGCCGAAGAGCGTGACGTACCAGAGATCCTCCGCCCTCGGAACGTCGACAATCGCGTCGGCGGCGTAGGCCGAACTCCAACCAAGCGCCAATGCAAATGTCGAGACGCCAGCCAACAAGCGCAGTTTCATCGCCGATTCCCTCGCTACAACTAGTGACTGGTATCACTCTTGCTTCGCGGCTGAGCTGTCAAGAAAGCAAACGAGATCAAGGAGCCAAGCGAAGTCGGGAACAATCTTTTGAGAATTCTTGTTGCTGCACCGCAACATAACAGCACAGGCTAATGTTTGGCGGCAGGCGTATGGCTTCGGTTTTGAAAATCGCGCTAGTCGGCCTGCCGTGCCGCCACCCTGCGCATGGCGATCACCCGCCGGCGGCGGATTTCGGTGCGCATCGCCGTCAAATGCAGCGCGAAGAACAGCACGGTGAAGCCGAGCGCCATCACCAGCAGTGGCCATAGCAGGCTGGGATCGATCGTCGGTCCGCCGAGCCGGAACACCGAGGCCGGCTGGTGCAGCGTGTTCCACCAGTCGACCGAGAATTTGATGATCGGGATGTTGATGAAGCCGACGAGCGTGATGATGGCGGCGGCCCAGGCGGCGCGGCTGGCGTCATCCAGCGCACGCGTCAGCGCGATGATGCCGAGATACATCAGGAACAGGATGAAGACCGAGGTCAGGCGGGCGTCCCAGACCCACCAGGTGCCCCACATCGGCTTGCCCCAGATCGAGCCGGTGACCAGCGCAAGCGCGGTGAAGGTGGCGCCGATCGGGGCTGCCGACTTCAGCGCGACATCGGCCAAGGGATGGCGCCAGACCAGCGTGCCGAGCGCGGCGACGGCCATCACCGTGTAGCACATCATGGCGAGCCAGGCGAAAGGCACGTGGATATACATGATGCGCACCGTGATGCCCTGCTGGAAATCCTCAGGCGCGGCAAAGCTCATATAGAGACCGATGGCGAGCAGGATCGCGGCGATCGACGCCAGCCACGGCACCAGCCTATCGGCCAGCCCGACAAAGCGCGTGGGGTTGGCGAGGTCGGTCCAGCCGGCGAGGCGTGAGGAGGTATCGCTCATAAGGTCTAGATAGACCGGCGGCGCGTTCGGGGCAATCGAGGGAGTGTCGCAGTCTTATTTACCCTCCCCCTCGTGGGGAGGGTCGCTGCGAAGCAGCGGGGTGGGGGTGGTGGGGCACTACCCCCACCCGGACCCTACGGGTCCGACCTCCCCACAAGGGGGAGGTAAAAAAGCTACGCCGCTTCGATATTCACGGTGCGGCTGAGGCGGCGGACTTCCTCGTCGTTGAGCAGGCCGCCGGCGCGCAGCAGGCTGGCGAAACGGCCATTGCGCAGCGACAGTTCGGCGAAGCCGCCCATCTCGACCACCTTGCCCTTGTCCATGAACACGACCAGGTCGGCGTCGCGGACGGTGGTCAGGCGGTGGGCGATGATGAAGGTGGTGCGGTTGCGCCTCAGTTCGTCGATGGCTTCCTTGACGCGGTCCTCGGTCTCGACATCGAGCGCGCTCGTTGCCTCGTCGAGCACCAGGATCGGTGCGTCCTTGAGCACGGCGCGGGCAATGGCGATGCGCTGACGCTCGCCGCCTGAAAGCTGGCCGCCGCGCTCGCCAACGACGGTGTCATAGCCGGCGCTCTTGGCAAGGATGAAATCCTGCGCGGCAGCCGCATTGGCGGCGGCGTGAACCTCGTCATAAGTCGCCTCGGCACGACCGACGCGGATGTTGTCCTCGATCGAGCGGTTGAGCAGGCCGGCATCCTGGAAGACGGTGGCGATCGAATGACGCAGCGACTTGCGGGTCACCGTGCGGGTGTCGATGCCGTCGATCAGGATACGGCCATGAGACGGCGAGAAGACGCGCTGCAAGAGGTTGATCAGCGTCGTCTTGCCGGCGCCGGTCGGGCCGACGATGGCAACCGTCTGCCCGGCCTGGACTTCGAAGGAGACGTCGTCGACGCCCTGCCTCGAATTGGCAAACTCGAAGCCGACATTCTCGAAGCGGACGTGGCCGGTGACGTTGGTGAGGTCGCGCAAGCCGTCCGGCTCGGCGGAGTCGGCGGCCGAATCCTCGAGGTGATAGAAGTCCTCGAGCTTGGCGCGGGCTTCCGAAATCTGGTTGGCGAAAGCCGACATCTGGTCGAGGCGGGCAATCAGCAGCGTGGCAAAGCCGGTGAAGGCGATGACGTCGCCGATCTTGAGCTGGCCATGGGTGACCAGATAGGCGCCGATCAAAAGCACAACCATCATCGATATGGTCGACGACAGGCGGTGCAACGCATTGGCCATCGCCCACCAGTCGAGCACCGGGTTCTGCGCGTCGAGCAGGTTCTTGACATAGCGGCGCAGCGTATCGGCCTCGTGGCCGAGACGGTTGTAGCTCTGCAGCACGGCGACATTGCTGACCGAGTCGGTCACATGCGCGAAGACCTGATGGTAGTGGCGCTCGACCGCGGCCTGGCCCGCCTTGGTGCGCTTCATCACAAGCCGGCCGATGCCGACATAGAGAACGCCCAGCGCCATTAGCACCAGCGACATGCGAAGATCCATGCTTATCGCGGTCGGAATCAGCAGAGCCAGCGCAACCGCCGTCGACAGATGCTGGCGCATGAATTCAAGCCACAGGCTGAACAGCGTCTCGACGGCGCGCAGCAGCGTGTGCAGCGCGTTGGAGGTGCCGCGCTGGTGGTGCCAGGCGAGCGGCATGGTGATCACGCGCTCGAACGACTGGCACAGCACCTCGCTGCGCCGCTTGTGGGCAAAACGGTCGGCGCCGCGCGCCACCAGCACGAAGGCGACGATGTTAAAGGCGCCGAGACCGGCCCACAGCGCCAGCGTCGAAAACACCGAACCCTTATCGGAGATGGCGTCGATTACCCGGCCGAACATGATCGGCTCGAGGATGGCGATAATGGCGAGCGCGACATTCGCACCGCAGATAAACGCAACGCGCTTCCTGTCGGCTGCGAGATAACCCAGCGCTCTCCAGTAGATTTGCAGAAGTGACACTTCAGCTACTCCGCCCAAAACATTATTGTGCACCGCACCATTTCTTGACACGTACCGGTTAACGGGTCGCAAAACAATGCCCGTCTACCTCTTCCGTTCCCATTCTGCGAACAAAAGATGACGACGTTGCGAAATCTGCCGTGATCACCTAACGGTTTGAGATAAAAGGTGAAATGTCAGTCTTGCGGCAAAATCATGGCAGCATCTGGCGCTGCCACATTTTTAGTCACTGCACGCTTGGACCGCCGGTATCCGGGAAGGCACGCCGTTCTTCGCCAGGAGCATGCCGAAGTAGAAAACGCGCGCCTCGAAAGGCGCGCGTCAATAACCTGAAGCCTTTGATTTTACGCGGGTATCTTGACGACCACCTCGGTCTTGTCGCCGGCTTTCGGCTGAAAACCGGAAGACTTTGTCTTGGTTCCATTGACTTCGAGCGAGATGGATTTGGCCTTTTTGTCGCGGATGACGCGAACCTTGATCTCCGACCCCAGCATCTTCAGCGTGGCAGAATAGCCGTCCCAATGGCTGGGCAGTTTCGGCCGGAACGTGATCTGCTTGCCCCGCCGCTCAATGCCCAGAATTCCTTCGACCGCAGCACGGTAGAGCCATCCCGCTGAGCCCGTATACCAGGTCCAGCCGCCGCGACCGCCCTTGTCCTCACCGGAATAGATGTCGGCGGCGACGACGTACGGCTCGACGCGATAATGCTCGGCCGATGCATCGTCGAGCGCATGGTTGACCGGGTTCAGCATCGAGAAGCAGCGATAGGCATCGTCGGAGCGGCCCATTTCGGCGAGCGCGATCACGAACCAGGTCGCCGCATGGGTGTACTGGCCGCCGTTCTCGCGCACGCCCGGCGGATAACTCTTGATGTAACCAGGGTCCTTTCTCGTGTTCTGGAAGGCCGGGGTAAACAGTTTGACGATCTTGAGCTTGTCGTCGACCAGCAGGTTCGTCGCCTGCTGCATCGCCGTGGTCGAGCGCGCGGGGTCGCCCTCGCCGGAGAGCACGCTCCACGACTGCGCGATGGAGTCGATCTTGCACTCGTCCGAATTGTGCGAGCCAAGCGGCGTGCCGTCATCGTAGCTGCCGCGGCGATACCACTGGCCGTCCCAGGCGGTGCTTTCCAGCGCCCGCTTCAGCACATCGGCGTGTTTTGTCCAGGCCTGCGCCCGCTTGGTGTCGCCCTGCCCCTTGGCCACGGTGGTAAAGTCGCCCAGCGTCTTCAAAAGGAACCAGCCGAGCCAGACACTCTCCCCCTTGCCGGCTTCGCCGACGCGGTTCATGCCGTCGTTCCAGTCGCCGCCGAGGATCAGCGGCAGCCCGGCCGGGCTGCTGCGCTTGATCGCAAGGTCGAGCGCGCGCGCGCAATGGTCGTAAAGCGAAGCGTTCGTCTTGGAGATTTCCGGCGTGAAGAAGGCGTCGTGCTCGCCCTCGCCCAACACCTGCCCGTCGATGAAAGGCAGCTGCTCCTTCAGGATCCCTGTATCGCCGGTCACCTCGATGTAGCGATTGGTGGCATGCGCCAGCCAGACCACATCGTCGGAGATCATGGTGCGCACGCCGGCGTCGGTGCGCGGCAACCACCAATGCTGGACGTCGCCTTCGGGGAACTGCCGGCGCGCCGCATTGAGGATCTGGTCGCGCGCCAGTTTCGGATCATGCGCAAGCAGGGCCAGCGTGTCCTGCAGCTGGTCGCGGAAGCCGAAGGCGCCGCTTGCCTGATAAAAGGCCGAGCGGGCGCGGATGCGGCAGGCCAGGCTCTGATAGGGCAGCCAGTGATTGACCATGGCGTCGAGCGCCTTGTCGGGCGTCTCGACCTGGATGGTGTCGAGGAAGCCGCGCCAGACGCGTTCATTATCGGCCAGCCGCTGGTCGAAATCCTTGCCCGAATGGGTCTGCACCAACGCGCTCGCTTCGGCTGATGTAGCGGCGTCGCCAAGCAGCCAGACCAGCGTGACGTCGCCGCCGGCAGGGATGTCGATGTCGCTGGCGACAGCTGCGCACGGATCGTCGCCGGCCTCGACGCGGCCCGACAGGCCGGCGCCGCTGACGACAGTGTGCGGGAAGGCGCTGGTGCCGTGCCTGCCGATGAACTCGCCACGATCGGCTGTCACCGAATGCACCGGACCGGTGGCGGCCAGGAAGGCCACCCGGTCGCCGAAATCGAGACCGTAGGGGTTTTGCGCCAGAAGCGCGCCGGTCGCTGGATCCCTGGACGGGATGATGGTCGCAGCAGTGCTCGAGCGATGGCTGCCGAGAACCCATTCGGCATAGGCATAGACGCGCAGCCGCGCCGGCCCCGAGCCTGAGTTCTGGATGCGCAGCCGCGTGATCTTCACTGGATCGACGGGATCGACGACGTGCGTCAGATCCATCGACAGCGGGCCGCGTTTGGACCGGAAGGTGGAGAAGCCCTGGCCGTGCCATGTCTCATAGGTCATCGAGGGATCGCGGACCACGGCAGCCAGCGGCGAGAATGCCTTGCCGCTGGCCTGATCGTAGATGTAGATGCCCTCGCCCGGCCGGTTGGTGACCGGATCGTTCGACCATGGCGTCAGCTGGTAATCGCGGCTGTTGCGGCTCCAGGTGAAGGCAGCGCCTTCGGCCGAGACATGGAATCCGAACGAGGCGTTCGAGACGACGTTGATCCAGGGCTGCGGCGTCGAGCGCCGCCCGGCAAGGCGGGTGACATAGTGGCGGCCGTCGCCCTCGAAACCGCCAAAGCCGTTCCATTGGCTGAGGCCGCTGCCGTCGGCGCTGCTGTCGGACGCGGCATGGTATGCAGGCGCCGCCGGCACCGGCAGAGACGGCTCGCGCAGCGACGCGGGGGCCACCGGCTGCAGGGCATCGCGTGCTTGCAAGGCTGCCGCCTCGGCGCGTTCGATCTGGTCGAAGATGGTGCCGTTGCGCGTGTGCAGAACCACGCGGGCAACCGCCAGCAGCGTCTTGTACGTCGCCTCGTCCATCAGGTCGCGGCGCACGGCGAAGATGTGCTGGCGCGGCCCGAGTTCCTTGCCGCGCAGGCGGCTGTTTTCGCACAGCGTCTCGACCGCGCGCTGCAGGTCCTGGACATAGGACGATGCCTGCTCGTTGACGACCACGAAGTCGATCATCATGCCGCGGGCGCGCATATACTCCTGGAAGCGCAGCGCCTGGGCGACAATTTCGAGGTCGGCCACGTCGCCGATGCGGACCAGGAAGATCGGGAAATCGCCCGAAATGCTGGTCGGCCACAGGCTGGACTGCTTGCCCAGCCCCGAAGCGATGGATTCGCCGGGCAGGCGCAGGAACGGATCGGGATAGATCAGGAAGCGCGCCAGCTTCTGCACGTTGGCGGCGTCGGTCAGGCTGAGACCAAGATGGCGGGTCTGCACCTGCGAACGCGTCCAGGCAAGCATCGCCTGGCGGGCAAAACTTTCGGGATGGTCGAGCCTGGCGATGGCCTCGTCAAGTTCGGCGCGGTTGGCGCCGACGGCGGTCCAGAAGGTCAGCGATATCTTCTTGTTGGCCGGCACCCGCACCTGGCGGCGCAGGGCCGCTACCGGATCGAGGGTGAAGCCGTGGTGACCGCCAAGCTTGGCGCCGGGATCGAAGGCCGCCGCTTCCGCGATGGTACGGCCACGGCCGATGAAGGCACGGCGGTCGGTTTCGGCCTCGGCATCGCGCGCCGACCCGGACGGATCGGTGACGAAATGCACCATGGTGACGTCAGGCTCGTGCTTGTCGCGCTTGCGCCTGGTGGCAAAGATGGCACCGTTGTTGGCAGCGATCTCGGTCTCGATAAACATTTTCGAGAACGCAGGATGGGCATTGTCGGAGGCTTCGTTGCCCAGCACCAGCTCGGCAAACGAGGTCACCTCGATATGCCGGTCAGTGGCGCCGTCATTGTAGAGCGTGACGCGCCGTCCCTCGCCATTGCCTTCCGAGATGACGATGCATTCGACCTCCGAACGCAGCGAGCCCACTGTTTTGACGAAGCTCGCCTTGTCGTCGGAAAACAGCGTTTGCACTCTCTCGCCGGTCGCCTGCTTCGGCTCTGCGGTGGCCGACCACCAGTCGCCGCTGCCGGCGTCGCGCAGGAAGATGTAGGAGCCGAGCCGGTCTTCGGTCGGGTCGGGCTGCCAACGGGTGACGGCGAGTTCGCCCCAGCGGCTGTAACCGGAACCGGTGGCCGAGACCATGACGGAGTAGCGGCCATTGGACATGACGCTGGTGGCGCGCAACGCCCTCAGCGGGTCGAGGATAATGCGCGAGTCCGGGCTCTCGACCTCGGTCTCGTCCTTCGAACGCTCGTCGGCTTCGGTCCTGACCGTGGCGGTCGGGATGTCGCGCGGCGCCCTCTCCTGCAGCAGGAGTTCGGCAGACTCGATCACCGGATCGCTGTGGAAGCGGTCGCGCAGCCGGCCCTCGAAGATGGCGTCGGCAACGGCGGCGATCGACATGCCGGAGTGATGCGCCATGTAGTTCAGGACAACGGCATGGTCGGTGCCTTCCGGCACGCGCTGCGGCGTGAAGTCGACGGCGTCGTAAAAGCCATGCCGGCCGAGAGCGCCGATGGAGCGCAGCCTGGCCAGATTCTGGACGGATTCGCGCGGTGTGAACTGCGCCGCGAGGATCGTGGCGTAAGGCGCGATCACCGTGTTCTGGCCAAGGCCGCGCTTGAGACCAAGTCCGGGCACGCCGAAATTGGTATACTGGTAGGTCAGTTCGCGGTCGCGGGCATTGTAGGCCGCTTCCGAAATGCCCCAGGGCACGTTCTTCGAACGCGCGTACTGGATCTGGCGCTTGATGATCAGCTTGCTGGTCTGGTTGAGGATCGACCCCTGCGGCTCCTTCATTACCAAAGGCGGCATCAGATACTCGAACATCGAGCCCGACCAGGACATCAGCGCACCCTGGAAGCCGATCTCGACGATCGGCCTTCCAAGCCGGAACCAATGCTCCGTCGGCAGGTCACCCTTGGCGATGGCGAACAGGCTGGTCAGCCGCGCCTCGGAGGCGAGCAGATCGTAGCAGCTCTCGTCGAGCTGGTGCTCCTCGACCCGGTAGCCGATCGAGAGCAGTTTGCGCTCCTGACGCATCAGGAAAGAGAAATCCATCTCGAAGGCATAGCGGCGGCAGCGTTCGCGCAGCGCCAGCAGCTTGGCGCGCAAGGCTTCGACGGCGTTTTCGTCGCTGTGCGAGTCATGCACATGCGCCTCGCAGGTCGCTTCCAGCCGGGCCGCCCAGTCGGCGATAATGTCGCTCCGCTGCGATCCGGCCTCGGTGTGGATGGCGGTGGCGAGCTTGCGGATCTCGCCGGCAAGCACGGCCAGGTTGATCGTGCGGATCGAGGCCATCTCCGGCTGCGCCTTGATGGTCATGACGGCGCGCCGCATGCCATCGAGGCGATCGGCCAGACGCTGGCGCAACGGCCGCAGTTGCCGGCGGTCGTCAGGCAATTCCTCGAGGCTCTCGTCGAGGATACTCACCGTGTCGAGGACGCCTTCGAAATCGCCCTGCAGGTGAACGGACGGGGCTTCCGCCCATTCGGCGCAGGCAGCCGCCACCGCGACCAGATGTCCGGCGAGATTGCCGCTGTCGACGGCGGAGATGTAGAGCGGATAGAGCGGTTTGAGCGTCGTGGTGTCGTACCAGTTGAAGAGGTGGCCACGGTTGCGCGGCATGCTCTCGATGGTCGTCATCGTGGCGTCGATCCGGGTGATGGCGTCGGAGAGCGCAATCCAGCCGAAATCGCGTGCCGACACCACCGACAGCAGGTAGACGCCGATATTGGTCGGCGACGTCCGCGGCGCTACAACGGGCGCCGGGCTTTCCTGGAAATTGTCGGGCGGCAGATTGTGGTGCTCGGCCGTGACGAAGGTTTCGAAATAATGCCAGGTGCGGCGCGCCACGGTGCGCAGCGCGTGGATGTCGGCCTGCGATATGCGCAGGCGGTCCTCGGTCTCGGCCGAGCGGCTGATCCAGCAGGCAACCGCTGGCGAACCGATCCAGAACAGAGCGAAGAAGAAGGCGACGAAGGCACCGGTGGAATCGGCCAGCACGGGGATAGCGAGACCGACGACGCCGATGATCACGGCGCCATACATCATGCTGTAATAGGAGCCGATATCGTTGTCGCCGCCCTTGTGCGCCTGCGACGCGGTGCGCCATTCCAGCAGGTTCTGGCGGCTGACGAACAGGCGGTAGAGCGTGCGCACGATGGCGTCGCCCATCATCCAGGCATTGTGCGCCATCAACAGCACTTTCAGCGCCACAAGGGCCGTGCCGAAGACGGTGTCGTGCGCCAGCGCGGAGAAATGGCCGCGCGGCGTCTGGTCGCCGCTCTTGGGCAGGATGGCGTTGACGACATCGAAGGTCGGCGCCATGAACAGCGACAGGATCAGCAGCGCCTGCCACTGCGCGGCCTGCGTGAAGGGCAGCAGCGTCCAGCCGGCGATCGCCGCCATCACCCAGAAGATCGGGGTCAGCGAGCGGCGCAGATTGTCGACCATCTTCCAGCGCGACAGCGCCGGCACGCCGGAACGCGGCGAGAAGATGAAGCGCAGCAGCTGCCAGTCGCCGCGCGCCCAGCGGTGGTGGCGCGAGGCGTCGACCGAGTAGCGGGTAGGATAGTCCTCGACCAGTTCGACGTCGGTGACAAGTGCTGCGCGCGCCAGCGCACCTTCGAGCAGATCGTGGCTGAGGACGGTGTTTTCCTCGATGCGGCCCTGCAGCGCCGCCTCGAAAGCGTCGACGTGATAAAGGCCCTTGCCGGTGAAGGAGCCGTCGCTGAAGACGTCCTGGTAGAGATCCGAGACGGCAAAGACGTAAGGATCGAGACCGCTGTTGGACGAGAAGACGCGCTGGAAGAAAGAAGCGTCGTCGCCGCTGGTGAGCGAGGCTGTGATGCGCGGCTGCAGAATGGTGTAGCCGGCGGTAACGACGCGCTTTGTCGCGTCGAAATGCGGGCGGTTGAGCGGATGGGCGAGCTTGCCGACCAGTGACGACACGGCGTCGCGCGTGGTGCGCGTGTCGGCGTCGAGCGTCATGACATAGACGACCTTTTCCGGCAGCGGCACGTCGAGCGGCAGGAAGGTGGTGTCGCTGTCGCCGCGCAAGAGAAGGTTCAGCTCATGCAGCTTGCCGCGCTTGCGCTCCCAGCCCATCCAGGCGCCCTGCGCCTGGTTGTAGAGCCGGCGGCGATGCAGGATATAGAAACGCGGCGCGCCTTCCGAGGGATAACGGGCATTGAGCCTGGCGATCTCGTCGCGCGCATATTGCAGGATCTCGATGTCGGCGGCGTCGATCTCGGTCTTGGAATCCGGCCAGTCGGACAGCAGCGCGAAATGGATTTCTTCGGCCGTGTTGGCGAGGTGATGCACCTCGATGTTGCGGATGTTTTCCTCGACATCATCGCGCGAGCCGATCAGCGACGGCACCACGACCAAGGTGCGTGATGCCGCTGGAATGCCGTGCTTGTAATCATAGCCGACGAGCCGCGTCGGCTTCAGGAACAGTGAAACAACGGTGTTGAAGAAGGCGAGCGCGCCTTCGCTGGCAGGCACCGCAAACAGCGCCAGCATCAGCGTGATGGATTCCACCGACAGGCCAAGATGGGCAAGCGCATTGCCGGAGACAACCAGCAGTAGCACCGTAAGCAGGAAGACCGGCACAACGATGCCGAGCCAGCCCGTGGCGGTGAAGGCGCGCTTGAAGGTCACATGGAAGGGCGGCCGGTAGCCGATCGCCTCTTCCAGATCCGGCCGGCGCGGGCCGACCAGGAAGAAGCCGACATCGGTATGCATGGCCGGATCGGCTGATGCATCCGGCACGCCGGAGGCATCGGTGACGCCGGGGACATGGCTGGCCAGTTCGATGGCCTTTTCGGCGACACGGAATTCGGACAGGTCGGAGCGGCGCGCCAGTTGCTCGATCGACGTGCGGTACTGGTCGCGCGAAAAGAAATCGAGCGCGGCGAAATCGGTGCGCTCGCGCAAGAGCGTGTCGATGCGGCTGACGCCCTCGAACCACACCGTCCAGTCGACGTCGTTGATGAGGCGCAGGCCGCGGATGATGTTGCCGGTGGTGACATTGCCGCTGGACAGCGTGCGATGCTCGGAAATGATGATTTCCTCGGCGTCGGAGCCGGTTTTCTCGAGCTCGACCTCCAGCCATTCCAGCGCCCTGCCGGCATTCTGCGAGCCGTCGCGCAGGCGGTAGAGCAACTGGGTGGCGAAGGTGGTGTCCTGCGCATGCGCGCCGTAGCCCGACAGGATCTTCCGGCGGTCTGCATTGTCGTCGGTCGCCAGCACGCGGTCGGCGACCTCGTTGGCGATATGGCGCATCTGCCTGGTGCGGTCGACGCGCACGGCGATGCGGCGCAGATTCTCGATCAAAACGAAGCGCAGCAGCGACGGCAGCGCCCAGAGCTCGCCGATCTTGAGCGGCTCGACCGACTGAAAACCCTCGACGATGGATTTGAACATGGTCGCCGAAACCGAACTGTCGGAATGGGCAACATAGCTCCAGGCCAAGGCCAGCGCGCGCGGCACTGCGGCGCGATCGGCCACTTCCAGGGTCGGCAACTGCCGGTAGAAACGGCGCGGCAGGTCGCGCTTCACCTGAAAAATGGTCTCCTCGACGAGATAATTGTTGTCGAGCAGCCATTGCGCGGCAGGCGTGATGGTTTCGCCCTTGGCCTGGGCGGCATTGGTCGAGCGGTAGACTTCGAGGATTTTCTTTGCGCTGTCGCGGATGCGGGCCTGGAAATCGAACTGCGTCAGGCCGAACAGGTCCTTGATGTCGCCCTTGGCGAGGCTTTCGCCCAGCGCGCGCAGCCGCTCTTCGGGCAGGAAATTGGAGCGTATCGGCTCTTCGGTGATGACCGGGAAGCCGGCGCTGGACTTTTCGATATGGGCAGGATTTGTCTGGATATTCATTGAAAATTCCGCATGGGGGACGCGATGCGGCGCCACCGCCACGGCAATGTCCCTAAAACCGATTCAAATGCAATTGGTTGCATGATTACACTGGCCGAAAGTTTTGCTTCGCACCACGCCAGAGGCGTTATCCCTTCGACATTTTAAGTGGGGCTTTCGACAACTTAAGGACGAGCACCCCTGCCCTCCCGTCCGCCTTGGAACGACGGAAGGATTCGGGCTTTTTCGTGATCCAGACAACAGCTTACGCCAGATTTCTCCGGCGTGCGATCATGTTTGGCAACAGGCGTTAATCGTTGTGCTGGCGGTGCGGCTAGCCCAGGCTGGCTATCCGGACGACGAACACGATCGTCGGCCGCACCGGTTCAAGCCGCAGTTTCGCGGCCTGCGGTCCGAGCAACAGCGTGTCGCGAGGTCCAAGGCGCGACGATGTCGCGCCCGTCACGCCGACCTCACCGTCGAACGGCAGGATCAGGGTCATAGCGCTGGTCGGCCGGATATCGGTCGGAACCGAAACCATCAGACGCTGGACCGAGTGCGTTGCCCGCCCGCGGCGGGTCATGACGTTGAGGTCGGTGATCGGACCGGAGATCAGCGCGGCCGTAGTCGGCACATCGGCCGGAAAGGACAGCGGGGCGGAAGCCGCCGTCACTTCGGCCGGCCGCCGGCCAGCAATGTCGAGGACGATGCCCTCGCCTTCCAGCACGGCCAGCGTGCGGTCGACGCCGGCAAAGCCCGAGAACGGCCCGCTATCCTCGACTCGCGCCATCGAAACGCGCCAGTCGAAATCGTCCAGCCCGGCGCCGTCCGGCGAGACGGCGATCTCGGTGGTCGTGCCGCCGCCATTCTTCCACGGCATGACCCGGTAGTCGGCGGCCCATAGGATGCGCATCATTTAAGCCAATCAGCCTAGAATACCGGGCAGATTGAGCTGGTGCTCCTTCGCGCACTCGATGGCGATGTCGTAGCCGGCATCGGCGTGGCGCATGACGCCGGTCGCCGGATCGTTCCACAACACGCGCTCCAGGCGCCTTGCGGCGTCCGGCGTGCCGTCGGCGACGATGACCATGCCGGCATGCTGCGAGAAGCCCATGCCGACGCCGCCGCCATGATGCAGCGACACCCAGGTCGCGCCCGACGCGGTGTTGAGCAACGCATTGAGCAGCGGCCAGTCGGAGACGGCGTCGGAGCCGTCCTTCATCGCTTCCGTCTCGCGGTTCGGCGAAGCGACCGAGCCGGAATCGAGGTGATCGCGGCCGATGACGACGGGCGCCTTCAGTTCGCCCCTGGCCACCATTTCGTTGAAGGCGAGGCCCAGCCTGTGGCGGTCGCCGAGGCCGACCCAGCAGATGCGCGCCGGCAGGCCCTGGAAGGCGATGCGCTCACGTGCCATGTCCAGCCAGTTGTGCAGATGGGTGTTGCCGGGGGTGAGTTCGCGCACCTTGGCGTCCGTCTTGTAGATATCCTCGGGATCGCCCGAAAGAGCAGCCCAGCGGAACGGGCCGATGCCACGGCAGAACAGCGGCCTTATATAGGCCGGCACGAAACCCGGGAAGGCAAAGGCGTTCTCGAAGCCTTCGTCCTTGGCGACCTGGCGGATGTTGTTGCCATAGTCGAGCGTCGGCACGCCGGCATTCCAGAACGCGACCATCGCCTCGACATGCTCGCGCATTGAGGCGCGGGCGGCCTTCTCGACAGCCTTGGGATCGGAGACGCGCTTCTCGCGCCACTCAGCTATCGTCCAGCCCTTGGGCAGATAGCCGTTAATCGGGTCATGCGCCGAGGTCTGGTCGGTGACCATGTCGGGGCGGATGCCCCGCTTGAACATTTCCGGCACGATGTCGGCCGCATTGCCGAGCAGGCCGACCGACTTCGCCTCGCCGGCCTTGGTCCAGCGCTCGATCATTTCCATCGCTTCGTCGAGCGTCTCGGCCTTCTCGTCGACATAGCGGGTGCGCAGCCGGAAATCGATCGAGTCCGGATTGCATTCGATGGCGAGGCAGCAGGCGCCGGCCATGACGGCGGCAAGCGGCTGGGCGCCGCCCATGCCGCCGAGGCCGCCGGTCAGGATCCATTTGCCCGTAAGGTTGCCATTGTAGTGCTGGCGGCCGGCCTCGACGAAGGTCTCGTAGGTGCCCTGCACGATGCCTTGCGTGCCGATATAGATCCAGGAGCCGGCCGTCATCTGGCCGTACATCATCAGGCCTTTTTTATCGAGTTCGTTGAATTTGTCCCAGGTCGCCCAATGCGGCACGATGTTGGAGTTGGCGATCAGCACGCGCGGCGCATCGGTGTGCGTCCGGAAGACGCCGACCGGCTTGCCGGACTGGACCAGCAGCGTCTCGTCTTCATTGAGGGTCTTCAACGAGGCGACGATGCTGTCGAAATCGTTCCAGGTGCGCGCGGCCCGGCCGATGCCGCCATAGACGACGAGCTCATTGGGGTTTTCGGCGACATCGGGATCGAGGTTGTTCATCAGCATGCGCAGCGGCGCTTCGGTCGTCCAGTATTTGGCGTTGAGCTTGTCGCCGCGGGGCGCGCGCACTTCGCGGATGTTGTGGCGAGGATTGTTCATCATTGTCCCTTTGGAGTAAGGCGGCGTCTCAGCGCCCGGCCCAGTCAATGGCGGATTGGAGGATTTTCGTCAGTGTGGCGCGCATCGGCGCGGCGAACTCGGCATCATAAGGCACCGGCCAATTGTCCGGTTCGCCCTTGCCCTCGGGCTCGCGCAAATAGCCGCGATCGGCAAGTTCCATCTGCAGCGCATGGTAGCCGCCTTGCGGATTGCCGAAATAGCGGGTGATCCAGCCACCCTTGAAACGGCCGTTGATGACATTGCTTTCACCGCTCTCGGCCATGATCTGGCCAACCAGCGCCTGCAGCGTAGGATCCGCGGTCTGGCCGTCATTGGTGCCGAGATTGAATACCGGCAGCGTGCCGTAGAACAGGCGCGGCAGCACCGACCGGATCGAGTGGCAATCGTAAATGACGACCTTCTCATGCAGGCCGCGCAGCCTGACGGCCTGGGCCGCCAGCATTTCATGGTAAGGCACGAAATACGCTATGCGGCGCTGGTCTATCTCCGACGGCGTCGGTTCCGCGCCGGGCAGATACAGCGGATCGCCGTCGAAGGTCTCGGTCGGGCATAGCGTCGTTGTCGTCTGCCCGGGATAGAGCGAGGCGCCGGAAGGATCGCGGTTGACGTCGATGACGGTGCGCGAGATCGACGTGTGCACAATCGTCGCGCCAAGGCCGGCGGCGAAATCGTAGAGATTGTCGATCCACCAGTCGCAATCGCGGCGGCCGAGCCAGGGCGAGACCAGCCGATTGTCGATGCCGGCGAGATCGATACCCGTGTGCGGGATGGACACCAACAGGGGTGCCGTGCCTTCCGTCACTGTCAGCCAGTCGGTCATGTCAGACTCCCGAAATCGAAGGCAGTGTCACCGCGCCGGCAGCCTTGATGGCAGCGCCGCTGCGCACCATGGCGATGGCTTTTTCCATGTCAGGGTGGAAATGCCGGTCATTGTCGAGATGCGGCACCTCGGCGCGGACCAGCTTACGAACCGCTTCCAGAGCTGCACTCGACGCCAGCGGCGCATGGAAATCGCAGCCTTGCGCGGCGGCCAGGAGTTCGATGCCGATGACGGCCGTGGCGTTTTCGATCATGCCGATCAGCCGGCGAGCGCCGTGTGCGGCCATCGAGACGTGGTCTTCCTGGTTGGCCGAGGTCGGGATGGAATCGACGCTCGCGGGATAGGCCTTCTGCTTGTTTTCGGAAACGAGTGCCGCCGCCGTCACCTGCGGGATCATGAAGCCGGAGTTCAGGCCGGGCTTCGGCGTCAGGAATGCCGGCATGCCGGACAGCGCCGGGTCCACCAGCATGGCGATGCGGCGTTCCGACAGCGAGCCGATCTCGCAGACGGCGAGCGCGATCATGTCGGCGGCGAAAGCCACCGGCTCGGCGTGGAAATTGCCGCCTGAAAGCGCAGTATCGTCCTCGGCGAAGATCAGCGGATTGTCGGTGACGCCATTGGCCTCGGTGCCAAGCGTGTCGGCGGCCTGACGCAGCACACTGAGCGCGGCGCCCATCACCTGCGGCTGGCAGCGCAGGCAGTACGGATCCTGCACGCGCTCGTCGCCGACGCGGTGCGATTCACGAATGGCGCTGCCGGCCATCAAGTTGCGCAGCGCTGCCGCCGTCTCGATCTGGCCGGGATGTTTGCGCAGGAGATGGATGCGCGGATCGAAGGGAGCGTCCGAACCCTTGGCGGCGTCGGTCGACAGCGCGCCGGCGACCAGCGCCGACTGATACAGCACTTCGGCCTCGAACAGAGCGGCCAGCGCGTAGGCGGTGGAAAACTGCGTGCCGTTGAGCAGCGCCAGACCTTCCTTGGCGCCGAGCGTCACGGGCTCCAGGCCGTGCGAGACGAAAGCGACCTTGGCCGGGAAGCGGCCATGCGGTGTAAAGCATTCGCCGACGCCGATCATCACCGCCGTCATGTGCGACAGCGGCGCGAGATCGCCGGAGGCGCCGACCGAGCCCTGCGCCGGCACCATGGGGATGACGTCGTTGGCCAGCATCGCTTCCAGCAACTCGATGGTTTGCGGCCGTACGCCCGACGCGCCCTGCGCAAGGCTGGCGAGCTTCAGCGCCATCATCAGCCGAACCACCGAAACCGGCATCGGCTCGCCGACACCGGCGGCATGCGACAAAACGATGTTGCGTTGCAGGGTCTCTAGATCCTCGGCCGGAATGCGGACGCTGGCCAGTTTGCCGAAGCCGGTGTTGATGCCGTAGACCGGCTCACCCTTGGCGACGATGCGGGCGACTGCCTCGGCGCTGGCCTTGATTTTTGGCCGGCAGGAGGCGTCGAGCTTCGGCATGGCGCCACGATAGATAGCGCGCCAGTCGGCCAGCGTCGCATTGCCGGGCTTCAGGTTAAGTTCGGTCATTGTCCTCTCCAGATGCGGGCATGGAGCGGGTTGAAGCCCATGCGGTAGACGAGTTCGGCCGGACGCTCGATGTCCCAGATCGCCAGGTCGGCGGATTTTCCTGCCTCAAGCGTGCCGGTCTTGCCAAGCAGCCCAAGCGCGCGGGCAGCCTCGCGAGTGGTGCCGGCCAGGCATTCCTCGACGGTTAGGCCGAAAAGCGTCGCTGCCATGTTCATGGTCAGCAACAGCGAGGTCAGCGGCGACGTCCCGGGATTGTTGTCGGTGGCGACCGCCATCTTGACGCCGTGCTGGCGGAACAGGCCGACCGGCGGCTTCTTGGTTTCGCGGATGAAATAGTAGGCGCCGGGCAGGATGGTCGCCACGGTGCCGGCCTTGGCCATCGCTGCGGCGCCGGCCTCGTCGGTGTATTCGAGATGGTCGGCCGACAGCGCGCCATAGCGGGCGGCGAGTTCGGCGCCATGCAGGTTGGACAACTGGTCGGCATGGAGTTTGACCGGCAGGCCAAGCGCCTTGGCCTTGTCGAAGACGCGGGCAATCTGTTCCGGCGAAAAGGCAATGCCCTCGCAAAAGCCGTCGACGGCGTCAGCCAGGCCCTCGGCGGCGATTCCGGGGAGGATGGTGTTGGCGACGAGATCGACAAAAGCGTCCTTGTCGCCTTTTGCTTCCGGCGGCAGCGCATGCGCGCCGAGGAAGGTGGTGCGGACCGTGACCGGGCGTTGCTTGTCCAGCTGCCGCGCGGCGCGAAGCGACTTCTGTTCATGTTCGAGATCGAGCCCGTAACCCGACTTTACCTCTACCGTGGTGACGCCCTCGGCCATCAGCGCATCGAGGCGTGGCAGCGTCTGCGCAACCAGTGCGTCTTCGCTCGCGGCACGCAGGGATTTGACCGAGGAGACGATGCCGCCGCCGGCACGGGCGACTTCTTCATAGGTGGCGCCGGCCAGCCGCATCTCGAACTCGTTGGCACGGTTGCCGGCATGGACGAGATGGGTGTGGCAGTCGATCAGGCCGGGCGTGATCCAGCGGCCTTCGCAATCGGTAGTCTCGCCGCCCTGAGCCAACGCTGACGGCATGTCGGCTTCCGGGCCGGCATAGACGATGATGCCGTCACGGGAGACGATCGCGCCCTTTTCGACGATGCCAAGTCCGGCAACGCCTTCGGCCATGGTTGCCAGGCGCGCATCACGCCAAAGCTGAAGGCCCCCTGCCCGGCTTTTGTCTTGTGCCGCCATCATCTTTTTCCGTTGCTTGGATGGCGATTATGTATATACATATTGAAACGCGCTGCAAGTGCATTGTTTATGGAATTCGGAGAAAAACGTGACGGCGATCTTTGCGGAACAGGCGCTGCTGACCGATGGCTGGCATGACAAGGTGCGGATCGTAGTCACGGACGGTCGCATCGCAACCGTCGAAGTCGACACGTCGCCGCGGAGCGGTGACGAACGCCACGCCATTCTGGTGCCCGGCATGCCGAACCTGCACAGCCACGCCTTCCAGCGCGGCATGGCCGGGCTTGCCGAACTGCGCGGTCCCTCCGCCGACAGCTTCTGGAGCTGGCGCGAGGTGATGTACCGCTTCGCGCTGTCGATGACGCCGGACCAGGTCGAGGCGGTCGCCGCCCAGCTTTATGTCGAAATGCTGGAGGCCGGATTCTCGCGCGTCGGCGAATTTCATTATCTCCACCACGATCGCGACGGAAAACCCTATGCCAACCTTGCCGAGATGGCCGAACGTATTGCCGCGGCCGCCGGCGAAACCGGGATCGACCTGACGCTGCTGCCGGTGTTTTATGCCCATTCCTCCTTCGGCGGCGCTGCGCCCAACGAAGGCCAGCGGCGATTCATCAACGATGTGAATCGGTTCGAACGCTTGCTTGAGAAAAGCCGCGAATCGGTTCGTGCGTTGAATCAGGCTGTCGTCGGCGTCGCCCCGCACAGCCTGCGCGCCGCGACGCCGGAGGAACTCAGCGCTGTTGCCGCCATTGCGCCGGACGGACCGATCCACATCCACGTCGCCGAGCAGGCGAAGGAGGTCGAGGATTGCCTGGCGTGGTCGGGTGCGCGACCGGTCGAATGGCTGCTCGCCAATGCCGGGATCGACAAGCGTTGGTGCCTGATCCACGCCACCCACATGACCGAGGCTGAGACAACCGGCATGGCCAGAAGCGGCGCCATTGCCGGGCTTTGCCCGATCACCGAGGCCAATCTCGGCGACGGCACCTTTTCAGCACCTCTGTTCATCGAACATGGCGGCCGCTTCGGCGTCGGCTCGGATTCCAACGTGCTGATCGGCCTGCCGGATGAATTGCGCCAGCTCGAATATTCGCAGCGCCTCGCACACCGCGCCCGCAATGTGCTGGCGGTGGCCGGCGGCTCGACCGGGCGGGCTCTGTTCGACGCCGCCCTCGATGGCGGCAGCACCGCACTCGGCGCCGGCCCGTCGCGGATCGCCGCCGGCGCCGCGGCTGATTTCGTCTCCCTCGACGAAAACCATCCATCGCTGGCCGGAAAAAGTGGCGATGCGATCCTCGACGCCTGGATCTTTGCCAATGGCGGCAAGGTCGATTGCGTCTGGGTGCACGGAAAAAAACAAGTCAGCGGCGGCCGGCATGCAGCGCGTGAGACGATCGCCGAGCGCTTTCGCCATGTGATGACGGCGCTTTCGGCATGAGCATATCAGAGACAGCGGCGGTGGAAGGCGGCGGTTCGCTGCACCAGCGCATCCTGTCCGACATCAGCGAGAAAATAGTGTCCGGCGCCTGGGCGCCGGGTCACCGCATCCCGTTCGAGCACGAGTTGACGGCCGAATACAATTGCTCGCGCATGACGGTGAACAAGGCGCTGTCGCAGCTGGCCAAGGCCGGGCTGATAGAGCGCCGCCGCCGTTCGGGCAGCTTTGTCCGCCAGCCGCAGTCGCAGGCCGCGGTGCTGGAAATCCACGACATCAGGATCGAGGTTGAGTCGCTTGGCCTGGCTTATCGTTACGAGCGCTTGGCGCGGCAGAAAAGGCGCAGCAGCGCCGAGGATCGCGCCTTGCTGGAACTGGACGCAGCCGGACAGGTGCTGGCGCTTGAATGCCGGCATTTTGCCGGCAAGCGGCCGTTCGCGCACGAACAGCGGCTGATCAATCTCGCCGCCGTCGCGGAAGCCGCCGAGGAGGAGTTTCTCGACATCGCCCCCGGCCCTTGGCTGATCGGCCGCGTGCCATGGAGCGAGGCAGAGCACCGTATCCGCGCGGTCGCGGCCGACAGACATATTGCCGAAGCGCTCGACATCGCAACCGGCGCGCCCTGCCTGGTGGTCGAGCGCCGAACCTGGAGCGCCGAGCACCCGGTGACGCAGGCGAGGTTCACCTACGCCGCGGAGAGCCACACGCTGGTGGCGCGGTTCAGGCCTTCGCAGGGGTGATAACCCTCCCCCTCGAGGGGAGGGTCGCGGAGCAAGTGCCGCAAGGCGGCACTGGTGACGCGGGTGGGGTGGGTGGAGACTAGGCGCCCCCCCCCCCGAACGGCATAAACAGGAGGGGGTGAATAAAAGACCCCCCCAGACACCGGG
>NZ_JAMYVM010000034.1:0-60914 GCF_040324035.1 Mesorhizobium sp. M0016
TCCGCCAAATGGCCAAGGCGTCATAGCGCTCATGATCCTCAATATCCTGTCGCGCTTCGAGGCCAAGGGTGACCCTCAATCCGCCGACCGGCTGCACATCGAGATCGAGGCGACGCGACTTGCTTATGCGGCGCGCGATGCTTTGCTCGCCGACCCGGCGAAGGTGGCGGTGCCGGTCGAGCAACTGCTTTCAAGCGCGACGGCGGATCGTCTGGCGAGGATGATTGATCTTGGCCGCGCGCGCGCGGATCTTCCTTCATTAGATATTCCGGTGCATCGCGACACGGTCTATATTTCCGTCGTCGACAAGGATCGCAACGCCGTCAGTTTCATCAACTCGATCTATTATGGTTTTGGCTCCGGCATCGTCGCGGCGCGCTCGGGCGTGATACTCAACAATCGCGGTATAAGTTTTTCGCTGGATCCCAACCACCCAAACGTTATCGAACCAGGCAAGCGCCCGCTGAACACGATCATTCCGGGCATGCTGGTGAAGGATGGGCGCGTTGTTATGCCTTTCGGTGTGATGGGTGGAGCGTATCAGGCCATGGGTCACGCGCACTTCCTGTCAAAAGTTCTTGATTTTGGCCTCGACCTTCAGCAAGCCATTGATCTGCCCCGCGTCTTTCCAATTCCTGGCACGATGGACGTGGAGGTCGAGAGCACGCTTCCAGTCGCGGTTCAGGAGGAACTGGCCGGTCGCGGATTCCGCATCGTCCCGGCGGAAGAGCCGATCGGGGGCGCCCAAGCGATCATGATCGACTGGATGAATGGAACGCTGCAGGGCGGTTCAGACCCACGCAAGGACGGCTGCGCAATCGGCATTTAGAACGCTACACAGGTGTTGGACGAGGAACAAAGGTCGAGGCCACTGTCCGGCCATCTCGCATACTTGGGCCTATGGGCTCATCCTCGTAGCAACCAGCGGAGTCTGATTTGACCATGCCTTCTTCTATCATCAAGCGAGCACTGATCACCGGGGCGGGTGCTGCCGACGGCATCGGCTTTGCCATAGCGCGGCAGCTCGGTCTTGCCGGTCATGCCGTTTTCCTGAACGGTGCCAGCGCGCGTGTACTCGATCGCGCCGCCGAACTTTGCGCCGAGGGCATCAATGCCAAAGCTGCGGTCGCCGATCTCACCATCGCGGCCGAAGTCGCGCGGCTGCGGGCTGATGTCGGCGCTGTCGACATCCTGGTCAACAATGCCGGCATGGGTTCGCTGGCATCGCCCTCGTCCGATAAGGCGTTTCTTGCCATGACCGAGGCAGACTGGGACCAAGGGATCGACGTCAGCCTGAAGACCGTATTCCTGGTCACCCGCGCGTTTTTGCCGGCGATGGTAGAGGCAGGCTATGGGCGCATCGTCAATGTGGCGTCGGTTACCGGGCCGCTGGTGTCTTTCGAAGGCACAGCAGCCTATTCCGCCGCCAAGGCCGGCATGGTCGGCCTGACGCGCACGCTGGCGCTCGAAGTGGCAAAAAGCGGCATCACGGCCAATGCCGTGGCCCCCGGCTGGATCGAAACGGGCTCGTCTAGCGCAATGGAGCGGCAAGCTGCCCTGCACACGCCACCGGCGCGGGCCGGGCGACCGGACGAGGTTGCCGCAGCGGTGGTGTTCCTGGCATCGGAAGGCGCGAGTTACGTCAACGGCGCCCTGACGGCGGCAACAGTCTTCAGGAGCGCAAGGGCTGACTCCGAAACGAGGTCGTTCACGATCAGGTCGCGGGTTATGGAAAGCGAAATAGCATCGCCAACGCATTCGCCGAGGCTGAAGTTTGTGTGCGTGGGGGTGCGCATGGTCGCGACGACCTCCCAACCCCGAGCAAGGAAGAGTTCTGCCGTGGCGAGACCGAAACCCGACGAAGCACCGGTGATAAGAATTTCGGCATCAATGTATCTCTGTCGTTGGTACGACGAGATATGGACAAAAACGCCGGACTTTCAGCCCGGTGCGCACCCCGCTTGGAATTTTGAGTGTTCCCGGACTGAAGTTTTTGGACAGGGTGGGTTGCCGAGCAACTCCCCATTGCGGCGCGAGACGATCCGATCGCCGCCAGCGACTTGGCAGATCAATTGATGAAAGCGGCCGAGAAGCGGCATCGTAGCGCCGGCTTCAACCGCGTGTGGTTATGTACCATGAAGTAGCAGAAAATGTGTTACGCGTTGTGATACCTATTGTGATACAAATCGGCTGTCGACGCTAGGAAAAACATAGTAAATACAATCGTGTAGAGCCGAAGCCGATCCAGCCAACGGTACCATCGAATTTCCCGCTAAAGTCTTGATTGCCGATCCCGGCGATCCACGGGAGATCAAGACCTGTATGGCGCTGTCGGCAGGCAGGAAGACCCTGACTGCACACACACCGCGGTGCAGATACCCGCGCCGCATCTAAGGTTTCATTTTACTCCAGCGGTTCGTCGGTCGGCCGAGGTGTCGTGCCTGCCTGACGAGGACGGCCGGCATTGCGATTTGCAACGCGGCTGTCGAGCGGCGATCTGGACGCTTGCTGGGCGCCAGCGGTCTTGGGCGCCGTCGGCTTGGCGCCGGAATCGCTGTCTTCAGCATCGCGACGGGGATGTGGCAGGCCGGCGGCCTCAGGCGATCTGACCGAAGGTGTGGCGGCCGGGTTTGTCGATACGGGTTTGTCCTTGGCCATTTTCAACTCTCGCCTTTTCAGCATGCAGACGGCCGGACAACAAAGTCGGGCCATTGGACAGAACGGTCAGCCGTGCGGGCGCATCACGACTTTGATGCAGCCGTCCTCCTTGTCGCGGAAGGTTTTGTAAAGTGCGGGCCCGGCCTTGAGGCCAGCCCGATGGGTGATCACGAATGACGGGTCGATATCGCCGTTCCGAACTTTCTGCAGCGATGTCGCGTTCATCCTGGATCGTCGGATCGGCCACCTGTTCGCAACGTATGTCGCCTTTGCCGTGCCATGTCAGGGCCTTCATGTGCTGTTCCTTGACGACAAGCTCTGCGAGCCCGAACTTGGCTTGATGTGAAATGTTCCCGCTTCGAACGAGCATCCGGCCTCAACCCTTGGCGGCCGAGCCGGGTTCGGCCATGCCGCAATGCTGCTCGGTCGGGGTGCCGGCCGGCGTGGCATGCGCGGCTGCAACCTGCTTTTCCAGCCGCTGATCGCCTGCTGCCCACGGCCACATCCTTGAACGCGTCCAAGGGCAGAGGTTTGGCGCAAGCGCAGGATCTGCTATCGCGCCAGCATCGCGGCGACAACGAACACGACGGCGGCAACGACGACAAGCGCGACAATGGCCAGCACCGGGCCGTTTTTACTCGGGGCCGGGGCGCTCTCGTCGTCCGGCCGCCGCATCGCATTGGCGAAGCTTGCTTGATTAGCGAAAGCCGGCGTGCCCGTCGCTGCGGGAACCGGCACGGCGCCGGTGTCTGCCGCTTCGGCATCGGTTTCCATAGGCGCCGCCGCCGGGTCGAATCCCGGCGTCTTGTCCTCTGTCACCCCAGACTGAATATCGCCTCTGTCTTCGGCCGGGTTACGTTCGACGTTCATGATGATGCTCCTGAGCTGGCCCGGGCTTCCCCAACCGCGAGCGGATCAGGATGTTCCATTGGGCGGAATCGCCGACAACGAGGAGCAAATTTCAGATAGCCTTCAAACAGATGTCCCTGGTGGCAACGCGGCCTTGCAACCGGTCAGCACCGGATGGTGGTTTCGTTGTAGTCGGCCATGGTCGGCAACGCGGCAGATTCGGCAAAGTTCCAGTCTGGCTCGCAATGCCCGCTTACGCACACCGCCGCTCGTTGACCTTGAGCTGGCTCGTTCCAGCCACTCCAACCCAAATTGCCAGTCCGGCTCCCGGCGGCGCGCTGTTTGGATTCCGTGGGAACATCAACAGCGCCAGCGAGTTCGGTATGTGCAGCGAGTTCCCTGTTCGCCGCATGGCCAACATCCGGAGCTCTTGACTGCCCGCGTCTTCGCTCCTGGAGCGCGGGCCACTCCTCTTAGCCCAAGGTTGCGATCATGAGCAGAAACATTCCGGAAAAGCGGGCCAGGCAGGGTGGCTTGGGGCGACCGGTCCTTGGCGTGCTCTTGGCAGGCCTTGTCTTGGCGCTCGTTGCCTGGGGGATCGCTGAAATCTATGGCGAGCAGGCTAAGACACCGGCGACACAACAAAACAGCCGGGTTCCATCGCCAGATACTTACAGCCCAAATCCTGGCCAAACGGACCCTGCAAACTCCAAGGCCGACGATGTGAATGGCGAACCGGTGGACCGAAATCCCAAGCTCGACAAGGATCCCACGCCGCGATCAAGCACTGGCGGGGATCAGCCAGGAACGCCGCCAACTCAACCTGCTTCGCCATAGCGTTCGCACTAGTTGATAAACACAATTCAAACAGATGCGGAAATGTGGAGCGGCGATTTCAGCCAATTTCAAGAGCCGGGTCTGTCAATAATCGCCGGCGCTCTCTGATAGCTGGGGAGCCACGAAAACCTCCGCTGATTCTTACCGCTTGCTGGATGGCACTGGCGGCTCCAGACCGACTCCGCGCTGTGTCACGCCGGCAGGCCTTTGCACCTCTGGGCGCTTTTGAACTTGCAAGTCGATGGAATCGGGCAAGCTGGGTGTAGATGATGCAGTCGTCATCTTATCGAGGTCCGGCAGCAACACCATCTTTGCGTAGCGTGGAGGAACCAGATGGCCTCCGAAAACAGCGAATATCCCGCACACGAATAAAGCGAGAAGCAGGGCCGTAAGCACATCTGTGAAAATTTCGACAAATCTCATGTGCTCGCTCCGCGCATAAGGATCCCGCCGCGCTCTCGACAGTAAGAGCGGCGGGATCCTCAACCGGCGATGAAGGGACTTTGATCGACGGTCTTCTCCTAATGTGGCTTCCGGTTGCGTGTTCCCTGGTTCGGACCTTATCCACCGACTATGGGACTAAGGTCCCGAACCTAAATGGAACCAATGGGGAAGAGCGGAATCCATGTGCCTTTAAGAGGCTTCAACCAGAGGGCACGACGGCTGATCGTCAGCCTCCCGCCAGAGACAGTCCACGGGCGCGCTCGCGCAGCAAGGCAAGCAGTTCGTCGCGCCGTGGCTCCGGCGTGTCGACGGGTAACACCAGACACAAGGTCCTTTTGATGGCGCCGTGGCCGTCGTGGATGGGCGCTGCCATGCACCAGGTGAAGCGGTCCGCCAGAGCGGCGGTCTCGCTGAAACCCTGCCGGTGGGCCAGGGCAACATCGGCAAAGAATTCGGCTGGTGCAATGATGCGGCCGTCGGGAAGCTTGTAGTCGCCAGATGGGATGAAGTCCCTCAACTCTTGCTCGTTCATATGGCCGAGGAGCAGCCGTCCGGATGCCGTCCATGGGATCGGCACCTCGACCCCGACATCGCTTGAGATCCGGAACGGGCCCGGCGAATCTCGGCAGTCCAGAACGACGTATTTGTTGCCACGCAGGCCGCATAGCTGGACCGTCTCGCCTGTCTCGGCGGCCAACTTATCCAAGGTCTCGATGATGCGACGGTAATGGGCGTTGTGATGTGAGTAGGCCCAGCCGAACAGATGCATGGCGCGTCCGAAATAGACGTAACCTTCACCGCCGACGTTTTCGAGCATTTCGGCGTCGAGCAGGCTGTTGACGATCTCGTAGGTGGTCGAACGCGGCGCGCCGATCATCTTGGCGATGTCGCCGACGCGCATTGGCGCGCGGTGCCGCAGCAACGCCTCGAGCAGCATGATGACGCGGTCAATGCCGCGTCGTCGTTCGCCGTGGCGCGGCTCCGCGCCGGCTTCCTTCCCGATCGCATCGTTAGTGCCGTCGCTCATGACCATCCGCCAAAATCATTTCGGTTCTCGTCTCAAGGCGCTTGAAAGATGTCAAGGCTCGGTCTAGCATCCAATTTGTCCGATATACAGACACATTGTCTGAAATACCAGACAAACTAACGAGCCTGACGCAGACAAATCCCGAGAGGACACACGGTTTCCAAGACCCGGCGACCGACGGGTTTCCTCGCCCTTGTTCTGCACGTCGAGGCCACAACCTCTGAAGGGAACAGTCATGATGAAATCACCGTTTTTCGCATCCGCCAGCGCGCTTTGCCTCGGTCTCGTGCTGAGCTTTGGCGTCGCCTCGCAGGCCAATGCCGCCGCCAACTGCATCAAGGGCGACCGCAAGGCGCCGTACACGATCGGCTGGGCCAACATCTATTCCGTGCCGACCTGGATGAAGCAGACCCAAGGCACGATCGAAGCCGAAGTCGAGACCCTGAAGAAGCAGGGACTGGTCGACAAGCTCGTCGTCACCGACGCTCAGGGCGATGCCAACGTCCAGATCCAGCAGATTCAGTCGATGATCGATTCCGATGTCGACGCCATCATCCTGATCGCCGGTTCGTCGACCGCACCGGCACGCGTTCTGGCCGACGCCTGCGCCAAGGGCATCGCCATCATCAACTTCGACAGCCTCGTCGACACCGACAAGGTCACCGCCAAGGTCAACACCGATTCTTCGCAATGGGGCGACCAGGCCGCCAAGTTCCTGATCGACGCCATCGGCGGCAAGGGCAAGATCCTGATCCTCAATGGCCCCGCCGGGGTTTCGGTCAGCGATGACAGGCGCAAAGGCGCCGACGCTGAGCTCAAGGCCCATCCCGACGTGACGGTGCTTGCCGAGACCAACACGCCCTACAACGTCGCGCCGGCACAGGAAGCCGTCACCAGCCTGCTCTTCGCCAACCCCGAGATCGACGGCATCCTGTCGCTCGGCGGCGCTCTGTCGGCAGGCGCCGTGCTGGCCCTCGACAAGCAGGGCCGTGAACAGGTGCCGATCACCGGTGAGAACGCCCGGCAGTTTTTGGAACTCTGGAAAGAAAAGGGCTTGAAGAGCTGGGCGACGATGCAGCCGAACTGGCTCGGCGCCTTCGCCACCTACACTGCCGTCCAGGCGCTGGAAGGCAAGGATGTGCCGGCTTTCGTCAAGATTCCGCTGCCGGTAATCGACAATTCCAACATCGACGAATACCTCGCCCGGGCCAAGGACTTCCCGGCTGACGGCTACATCTTTTCTCCTTACGATGAGGAGCTGTTCAAGAAGCTGCTGGCTCAGAAATAAGCCTGAAGGGTTGTAGCGTTGACAACCATGGCTCCGCTGCTCGCGGCGCGGGGTGTGTCGAAGTCTTTCTTCGGCAACCCCGTCCTGCGCGACGTTTCAATCGCTCTCCAGCCGGGCCGCGTGCATGCGCTGCTCGGCGAGAACGGCGCCGGAAAGTCGACCTTGATCAACCTTTTGTCCGGCGCCTTGAGACCGGATGGCGGGACGATCGAGGTCGATGGACGCGCGGTCTCACGCATGACGCCGGCTGTTGCGCGGCAGGCCGGCATCGCCGTCGTCCAGCAGGAACTCAGCCTGACGGCCAGTCTTTCCATCGCCGAAAATATTGGTCTCGGCGCCTATCCCAAACGGTTCGGCCTGATTGACTACCGCGAACTCGCTGCGCGGGCGAGGACCGCATGCGAACTTGTCGGGCTGCACGAGCCGCTGTCGACGCCGGTCGGGCATCTGTCGCTCGGCCGCCGCCAAATGGTGGAGATCGCCAAGGCGCTCTACCGCCGGCCGCGCGTGCTCATTCTCGACGAACCGACATCGTCGCTATCGGCAACCGAAACCAAAATCCTCACCGATCTGCTGCAGCGGTTGCGCGGCGAAGGCATCGCCATTCTCTACATCTCGCACCGACTGAACGAAGTCATGGCGCTATGCCAGCACGTCACCGTGCTGAAGGACGGCACCTGCACGGCCGACCGCACCCTGGAAGGCACCGACGCCGCCGGGTTGGTTCGGCTGATGGTCGGCCGCGATCCCGGTGATCTTTTTCCGCAATGGCAGCCTTCCAGTTTGCCTGCCGACGCTATCTCCGTCCGAAATCTTTCGGCCGGCCTGATGCGCGACGTCGATCTAGATATCAAAACGGGCCAAGTGCTTGGCATTGGCGGTCTGGTCGGGCAAGGGCAGGAAGATCTGCTGCTCGGTCTCTACGGCGCCATTCCGGCACGGACGGCGTCGGCGACCGTCAACGGCGCCTCCGGCCTGCCCGGCGGCGTGCCGAAAGCCAACGCGCTGGGGTTGGCCTATGTGCCCGCGGATCGCAAGCGCGAGGGCCTGCACCTGATCCATCCCATCATCACCAACATGATGCTGCCCGCCTTTGCCAGGCTGCCGGCGCTGAAGCTGCGCAGCCGCCGCGCAGAGCGCGAGACGGCCAAAAGCCTTGCCGTCCAACTCGGCATCAAGGGTCACCTCGGGCGGGCGGCGCAGGCTCTATCGGGCGGCAACCAGCAGAAGGTGGCGCTGGCGAAATGGATGCCGCACGACCCGCTGGTGCTTCTGCTCAACGATCCGACGCGCGGCGTCGACGTCGAAACAAAACGTGAGATCTACATGATGCTTCGCAATTTCGCCGCCGCCGGCAAGGCGGTCGTGCTGCTCAGTTCCGACACGCCCGAACTCGTGCACCTTTGCGACCGTGTAGCCATCGTCCGCGAAGGCCGCATCGTCGCCATGATGGCGCGTGGAGCGCTGAGCGAGGAAGCCATCGTCTCCGCGGCGATGGGCGCCGAACAGCGGAAGGTTGCGGCATGAACGGATCTTCCTCCGCCCGGCAGACCGATGCGCTCTACTGGCCGGTGCAGATGCGTCGCAATGTCGGCGTGCGCAGCCTGTTTGCCGTCGTCCTGGTGTTTCTCATCGCCTATGGCGTCCTCTTTCCGGGCCTGTTCACGGCGTCCGGCTTCGCCAAATTCACGCAGAGCTGGTTTCCATTGGCGCTGGTCGCCATGGCGCAGGCGATCCTGATGCTCACCGGCGGCATCAGCCTAGCCATCGGCGCGACGGTCAGCTTGGGCGCGGTCATCGCCGCGACGACGATGGCCGGGCCGCTGGGCGTCGCCGGGGGCACTGCCGCAGTGGCGCTGACGGGACTCGGCATCGGGGCGGCGACCGGCTTCATCGTGGTACGGCTTCGCCTGCCGGCGATCGTGGTGACGCTTGCCGGGTCGTTCATCATCGGCGGCGCCGCACTGCTGATCCTGCCGCGGCCCGGCGGCGCAATCCCGGCGTGGCTGTCCGACCTGCTTGCCGGCAACACACCGGCGGCATTCGTGCTGCTGGTGGTCATCATTCTCCTGTGGAAGCTCTATCTCGCCACGCCGCTTGGCTTGAGCCTCTATGCCGCCGGCGAGAATCCGGTCGGCGCCTATCGCTCCGGCGTGCCGGTCGACGGCGCGCGCGTTGCGGCCTATGCGATCAGCGGTCTGCTCTCCACCGGCGCCGGCTTGTTCGTCGCCGCACAGACCGGTTCGGGCGACCCGGTCATCGGCGCCGCCTTTACCCTGAACTCGATTGCCGCTGCGGTGCTCGGCGGCATCGGCTTCCTCGGCGGCCAGGGCACGATGCGCGGCGCGCTTGCCGGCAGCCTGCTGCTCAGCCTGATGATCAGCGTCATGTTCTTCCTCGGCTTCACGCCGGTCGCACAATATGTGGCCCAGGGCCTGATCATCATCGGCGCGGTCGCCATCCCGCAATTCCGCAAGGCACAGCAATGACAGCATGGAATGACAGCGCGGGCCGCAAACGCGCCCTGACGGTCCTGCGCAGCCGGCCGTTTCTCACCGTTGCCATCGTTGCCGCGGTCTGGATCGTGGCGAGCTTCGTTTCGCGGGGCTTCGGCGCTTATGGCCATCTGCGCTATCTGGTGGAGCTCGGCGCCGTCATCGGCCTGGTTGCCGCGGGCCAGACTTTTGTGGTGATCGCCGGCGGCATTGACCTTTCCGTCGCGGCCATCGTCACGGTCAGCGCCGTCAGCCTGCCGCTGCTGTCGTGGCAGGTGGATCCGACCGGCATCACCGCCATTCTTGCCGTTCTGGTGCTGACCACGGCAATCGGCCTGGTCAACGGGCTCGGCGTCGCTTTGCTGCGCGTCCACCCGATGATCATGACATTGGCCATGGCGACATTCCTGCAGGGTCTGTTGATCATCATCGCCGGCGGCAGCGCCGTGACCGCCGAGAACCCGCTGGTCCACTGGCTCGGCAATGGCCGGCCGGCCGGCATTCCCGCTGGCGTATTGTTGTGGGTGGTCGTCTCGGTGATCGTGCTGACCACGATGCATGCGACATCGCTCGGCGCCCGGATTTTCGCCATGGGCGCCAACCCGCTTGCCGCGGCACTGTCCGGTGTTCCGGTCACGTCCACGACGCTTGCGGTCTACGGCATCAGCGGCTTCTGCTCGGGACTTGCCGGCGTGCTCGTGTTGGGCATGAACGGACAGGGCTATGTCGGCATCGGCGATCCCTATCTGCTCGCCTCGATTGCCGCCGTGGTCCTCGGTGGCACCTCGATCCTCGGCGGGCTCGGCACCTATGCCGGCACCATCCCCGGCGCCATCCTGCTGGTCACCATCACCGCGCTGATCACCGTCGTCAACGCATCGCCCGGCTGGCGCAGCATCCTGTTCGGCTCGCTGATCCTCGGCCTGCTGCTGCTCTCAGGCCGGGAGCAGGCGCGCCGATGACACATCGTCGAGCCGATAGATGCGCCTTGCGTTGCCGAAGAACAGCGCCGTCTGCTCGTCGACGGAAAAGTCCACTGTGATGGTTTTGAAGCCGTCATATATGTCATCGAACGAGGCATGCAGACCGGCGACCGGAAAGTCGCTGCCGAACATGGCGCGACCGGTGCCGAAACAATCGATGCAATGCAGGACGACGGGCTTCAGGCTGTCGAGCGTCCAGTCATGATCGTAGGCGACCAGATCCGATATTTTAATGGCGACGTTGTCGCATTGCGACAGAAGCCGCAGCCCGTCGCGCCACACCTGCATGTCATCGGCGTCGCGGTCGATCGGGCTACCGCAATGGTTGATCACGAATTGCTGGTTGGGGAAGGCCCTGGCAAGCCGCCCCGCGTCGGCGAGCTGGCGCGGAAACACCATCAGGTCGAAGGCCAGCCGATGCTGGCCAAGCAAGGCAAGCCCGGCGCGCCAGGCCGGATCGTCCATGATGCCGTCACGGGCCGCAAAACGGCGGGCAGGGTCGGGATCCCAGCTCAATATGTCGCGCACGCCGGCGACACGCTCGAACGCGGCTTGCGCTTCGATCAGCGCCGGCGCCTGGCGATCGGCGAGCGGCACGTGAACGACATAGCGGGCGGCGACGCCGCGCGATTTGTCGAGTGTTTCAAGCCAGCGCGTTTCTCCGATGCAGTCGCCACTCGCCCAGCCGGCTTCGACATGGACGGTGGCGACGACATTATGCCCTATGGCATCGCGCGCATAATCCCCGGGCAGATAGTTCCGCCGCAAGGGGCCAAGCTCGCCCAGGCCGCCGCGCTCGCCGGCCGTGGCGGCGAGCCAGGGATGCCGTCCCAGTCTGAGATCCCAAAGATGATGATGGGCGTCGATGATCGGTCCGGCGTAAGGTTCTGGCACGTATCTCTCTCAGGCTGTGACCGGCGATCGATCCTGGCTTCGTTCTGCGACGGTAAAAGGGTTAGCATCGCATGACTGAAAACTCACCAGTTCCAGCCCTTTCAGTGCGCGAAAATTTTCAGCTCGACGACCGCATCCGCGGCGTGCCTCCCGGCACAACCGGGCTTGACAGCAGCGTTGTCGCGGGCGAGCACTGGCATCCCGCCGATGGACGCATGGCGCTTCCGGTGCTGACCCTCGACGAGGCGGCCTTCTCCGCCAATCGCGACCTGTTCCTGCGCTATGCGCGCGAACACAATGTTGAGATCGCTCCGCATGCCAAGACGCCGATGGCGCCCGACCTTGCCCGGTCGCTGGTCGAGGCCGGCGCATGGGGCACGACGGTCGCCGACATCAGGCAAGCGACAGTGATGCTGAAGGCCGGCTTGACACGGCTGATCATCGCCAATGAGGTTGGCGGAGCCGGCGGCGCCAACCGGCTGGCGGTGCTTGCTGCTGCCTGGCCGGATGCCGAGGTCTATGTCTTTGCCGACTCGGTCGACGCCGTGAATGCGCTCGCCGAGGCCTGGCGCGCCAATGCGGCGCTGCCGCCGCTGCGCGTGCTGGTCGAACTTGGTGCGGGCAGGGCGGGCGCCCGCACCACCGCGCAAGCCGAGGCCATCGCCGATGCGATCACGGCTGCCGGCGGGCGGCTGCTGATCGCTGGCGTTACGACCTATGAAGGGGCGGCGGCGCAACCCGAGCCCGGTCGCACCGATGAGGTGATATCCCGCCTGCTGGCAATGACCGCCGACATGTTCCTGCGGCTGCGTGCCCGCGTCGGCGGCGACGCACCGCTGATCGTCACAGCCGGCGGCTCCGCCTTCTTCGATAGAGTGGTTGAAGCACTTTCGCCGGTGGTTTTCAGCGACGGCAACGCAACGCTGGTGCTGCGCAGCGGCGCCATCTTCTTCCACGACCACGGCACCTATGACCGTTCGCTCGGCGCCCTCGATGCCCGCAAGGGTTTTGCCATAGGCGGCAGCAGCGCTTCGGCGCGGCATTCCTTTCGCCCTGCGCTACGCCTATGGGCCGAAGTGCTGTCGCGGCCTGAGCCCGGCCTCGTCATCTGCGGCATGGGGATGCGCGACGTGTCGTTCGACCAGGGATTTCCAACGCTGCTCACGGTCTTCCGCGCCGGGAAGCCGTCGCCGATGCCCATCGCGCGCGCCGAGGTGGTCAAGCTCAACGACCAGCATGCCTTCCTGTCGATTGCGCCGAGCGACGACATCGCCGTCGGCGACGTGATCGAATTCGGCATCTCGCACCCCTGCACCTGCCTCGACCGTTATCGCGTGATCTTCGGCGTCGACGCAACCGGCCACGTCCGCCACGCTTTCCCCACCTGGTTCGGCTGACCAGATCCCCAGAAAGAGAACCTCGAAAGGATCCGATATGATCAAGTATTTTCAGTCAGGCTCGCGCATGTCGCAGGCAGTCGTTTATGGCGGCCTCGTTCACATAGCCGGCCAGGTGGCCAACGATCGCAAGGCCGGCATCGAAGGCCAGACCAGCGACGTGCTGGCCAAAGTCGAGGCGCTGCTGGTCGAAGCCGGCAGCAGCAAGTCGAAGCTGGTGGCGGTCAACATCTTCCTGCCGCAGATCGGTGATTTCGAGGCCATGAACAGCATCTACGATGCTTGGATCGATCCTGCCCGCCTGCCGGCGCGGGCCTGCGTCGAGGCGCGGCTTGCCGACCCTGATTTGCGCATCGAAATCACCGCGGTCGCGGCGGTCTGACCATGCACACCGGCCTCGCCCACACGCTCGATTTCGACCGCGACGGCAAGACGCTCAGCCATCTAAGCATTCCGTTCTCGATCGATCGCTCGCCCTACTTTCAGGTCAAGGTGCCGATCTGCCTCATCCGCAATGGCGACGGCCCGTCACTGCTTTTGATGGCCGGCAATCACGGCGACGAATATGAGGGCGAGCTGTCGCTGGCAAAACTGGCGCGCCGGCTCGATCCGAAGCGGATCAAGGGCCGCATCACCATCATGCCGATGGCCAACGCCCCTGCGGTGATGGCCGCCAAGCGCTGCTCGCCGCTCGACGGCGGCAATCTCAACCGGGCGTTTCCCGGCGATCCCTCGGGAACGCCGACAAGCCGGCTCGCCAATTTCCTTGAGACGGAGCTGTTCCCCCGTCACGACGTCGTCTTCGATATCCATTCGGGCGGCACGTCGATGGAGCATCTGCCGACCGCGCTGGTCGAACGCAACGCCGATCCCGAGCGCCACCGGCGTGGCGTCGAGCTGATGCGCACGCTCGGCATGCCCTACGGCTTTATCGCTGACAACGGCCAGGCCTCGCCAACCTCGATGGGCGCAGCGCGCCGCGCCGGCGCCGTCGGCGTCGGCGGTGAGTTCGGCGGCGGTGGCACCGCAACGGTCGATTCGATGGCGATCACGGCCCGCGCGCTCGACCGTCTGATGATAGCAATGGGTGTGGTCGACGCGCCGGTTCTTGGCGCGGGCGAAAAGCCTTCGGCGCCGACAAGGCTGCTGTCCCTGTCCAGGCACAGCCAGGGCCTCTATGCCACCCGCCGCGGCTGGTTCGAGCCCGCCGCCAGGCTCGGCGACAGTGTCACTTCAGGACAATTGGCCGGCTGGTACCACGATCTCGAGCGGCTCGATGTTGCCGAGGAGGCCCTGCATTTCGCCGAAAGCGGCTTGGTGCTGTCGCGCCGGCTGCACACGATGTGTGAGGCGGGCGACTGCCTAATGCAGGTTGCAGAGCCGGTCGACGGCTGAGCCAAAGGCAGAGGATATTCCATGCAGCAACTGTCCATGTGGACCTATCCCTGGGACATCCAGGATCTCGGCCTGGAGACGGTCGAACGTGATCTTGTCGGGCGCGCCGGGCTCAACATGATCAGCCTGGCGACATCCTATCATGCCGGGCGCTTCCTGCAGCCGCGCAGTCCGCGCCGCAAGGCCTATTTCCCTGAGGACGGCACCATCTATTTCAAGCCGACCGCAGCGCGCTGGGGAAGTCTAGCCATCCAGCCCAAGGTGGCTGACGTGATCACCGAGGGCGGCGACGTGCTCGGTCAGCTCATCCGCCGTCGCGACGCGGGCGGACTAGGCGTTTCGTGCTGGACGGTCTGCCTGCACAACACCCGCCTGGGCATGCTGCATCCGCAGGCCGTCACCCGCAACGCCTTCGGCGATGCCAATTACTACAATCTCTGCCCGTCCCATCCCGATGCGCGCGCCTATGTCCGCGCGCTGATCGCCGACATCTCGCACAGCTACCGGCCGGACCGGATAGAACTTGAAAGCCCGTCCTTCATGGGCTTTGCCCATGAATACCATCACGAGAAGGACGGTGTCGGGCTGACGCCGGAAGACGATTTTCTTTTGTCTCTGTGCTTCTGTCCGTCCTGCGTCTCCCGTGCGGCAAAAGCCGGCATCGATGCCGAGGCGGCGAGCAAGCTCACCAGGCAATGGATCGTCGAGACCTGCGAGCGTGCGGTGCCTGAGCGGCGCTTTCCCAATTTTCCCGCCTGCGGGCCCGACGCCTTTGCCCCATGGCCGGAACTCCATGCCTATCTCTTGTGGCGATTCGAGCCAGTGACCAGCCTGGTCGCCGAACTGCGCGAGGTAGCCGATCCCACGACGCGGGTCGTTATTATCGATCTGAAAGACGGCTGGCTTGGCGGTTGCGATCTGGCAGCGCTGGGCAAGGTCTGCGACGGGGCGATCCTGTGCGCCTACGACATGCAGGCCGGCGATGTCGCCAGCCTGATGGCGGCCGGCCGTGCGGCACTGGGCGCGGACAAATTCCTCGGCGCCGGCTACCGGCTGTTCTATCCGGAAATGGCCCGCCCCGACATCCTGGCGGCCAAGGTGAAGCCGGCGCTGGCGCCCGGTGTTGACGGCATCAATTTCTACAATTACGGCCTCATTCCAGCCGCGCGGCTCGACTGGATCGGCGCTGTTCGGCGGTCTTGAGCCAGCCGGCCAATGCTCGTCGGCCACGAGGCGTTGAGGCCGGATTCGGGCGCGAGCGCTGCCGGGTTAATCAAATCAGCGAAACCTGAAGCCATCCATGGTGTAATCCGGGTAGGCGTCCATCGTGTCGAACAGATCGAACAGGTCAGGGGTCTCCGCCAATATTCCTGACAGAACCAGCACCGTGGCCACGCCGGCAGCAAGTCCGCCGGCGATGTCGTGTTCGACACTGTCGCCGACGCAGACCACAGTGCCGCGGTCTGGATTGCCTGCCAGCGCCAGTGCGGCGCCGAATATGGCGGGGTAAGGCTTGCCGATACGCGTGACGCTACCACCGAGGTCCTCGTAGAGATCCGCCAGCCGGCCGGCGCCGAAGCGCGGCCCCACTGCCGTCAGCATGATCTTGTCAGGGTTGGTGCAGAAGCATGGCACCTGCCGCACCGCAGCCGGCGCAAGAAGTCGGCGGTAGTGCTCAAGATCATAGCGGTCGCCCTCGCTGGCCGAAATCAGCACCAGCCCGGCATCGTCACCGTCCTTGGTCAATGCGAAGGGCAGACCTTCGATCGCCGAGCGGTCATCGTCGCGGCTCATCAACAGGCATTTCGTGTTTGGCAGTAGCTTTCCGGATACCGCCATGTCGTGGAAGAACTCCCACGCGACCTCGCCGGAAGAAACAAAATGGTCCCAGCTTCCCGGTTCGAAGCCGAGCTTTAGCAGCCGGGTCTCGTTGGGCCCCGCCCGCTTGCCGGAGTTCGAAATCAGCACAGTGGTCTTGCCGGCGCGCTTCAGCGCCGATAGTGCTTCCACCGCCCCTGGATAGGGGCTGGCGCCGTCATGCAGCACGCCGAACTGATCGAGCAGGAAAACATCATAGCGCTCGGCCAGCTGACTGATTCCGTTGAGGTGTTCGACTGTTTTCGCGCTCATAGAAGCCCCGCCAGGCTTGCGCCCATCAGCGCCAGCCGCGCCGTGCCGGCGGCGGCTTCGTCCGAAAGCGCCGGCAGGAAATCAACACCAAGTCTGCGCTGCCGGATCGCCGTCCAGGCGGCATTCGCCGCACCGCCGCCGACGCTTCTGACCGACGTCAGCCGCGGCGCGCCGAGCTCAGCGAGCCTGTCATAGCCGAGCGCCTCGATCGCGGCGATACCCTCCAACATGGCTTTCAGATAGTCGGCGTCCTCCACCGGTCGGGGCACAAGACGCGGCGGCAGTGCTGGATCGGCGATCGGAAAGCGTTCGCCTGCAGTGGCAAGAGGATAGTAGTCGAGGCCGGTCTCGGTCATCGGGTCGATCGCCATGCTCAGCTCGACGATGCGCGCCAGAGGGAAATGCTGTGTCAGCACCTTGCCGCCGGAGTTCGATGCGCCGCCCGCCAGCCAGACATCTCCAAGCCGATGGCTGTAGATGCCGAAGCGTGGCGCCGAGATAGGCCGGTCGGACAGGATCTTGACGGTCAACGACGACCCCAGCGCGGTGACGCCGTCGCCTATTGCCGCGGCACCTGTCGCCAGGAACGAGGCGCAGCCATCGGTCGTTCCGGCGACGACGGCGATTTTGCGCGGTAAGCCGAACATATCCGCGGCATCCGCGGTGAGCTTGCCGACGACATCGCCCGGCCTGGCGATACCGGGCAGCAACTCCATGCGCATTTCGGTGGCCGCAATCCAGTCCGGCCAGCAGCGGGCCGTGATGTCGTAACCGGTTTTCAAGGCATTGTTCTCGTCGCTGACATCGAAGCGACCGGAGAATTGTCCCGCGATCCAGTCCGCCTGATGCAGCACCGCGGCAACACCGGGCGTGCGCTGGAACCAGAGCGCCTTGGCGAGACCGGACGTCGCCCCAAGTGCGGCACTGGTCGCTGGGGCTTCGCGAGCGATCGCGACCAGAATGGCGTTGTCGGCGACCGTATCGTTGTACATCAGCGGCTCGGCCAGCGGCCGCCCGGCGCCGTCGACCGGCAGCAACGTACCTGAAGTGCCGTCAACAGCGATCGACCGGACCGCTGTTCGGTCGATGCCCGAAAGCAGTTCCGCCAGCGCTGCGCCGACCGCTGACCACCACACTGCAGGGTCGCGGGCATTCCGGCCAAACAACTCGAGCGAAACGGCGGAACGCGCGGCAATGGAAAAATCTGGACGCATGGCGACCGCGCGCGCGCCGGACGTGCCGATGTCGATGCCTATGGCAAGCGGCGTGTCAGCGGCTGGCGGCATTGAGTTTCTGGCGATACTTCTCGGCGTCCCAGTTGACCAGTTCATCGTTCTCCGCGGCGGTGAGGTAGTTCAGCCGCGCTGCAATGTCGATGCGTGCCGTCACGTCGGCAAGGCAGCGTTGCATGGCGTCGGCGCCCGCACTGGCATCGCCGCGCATCAGCACGCCCAGCCCGGGAAACAGGATCGCCACGGGGTTTGCACCGCACCGCTCGATGACGCGCGGCACATCCTCACCGGGCTTTGCCACCACCGACCCCCGACCCAGAAAGATGACGTGATCGGGGTAGAGGCTGCCCCCGGACGCCATGCGGCGGCTTTCGGGATCGATGGCGACCGCGTGCGCCTCGATTTCCGCCGGCAGCCTGTAACCGGTTTTCCCGGCCAGCGCCGCCAATCCCGCAACATCCGGTTCCGCCACTTGGCGCGCCGGCCGCGCCAGAAGCAGCGTGACGCGGCGCAGCAGCACTTCGGCCTCGGCGACGGTATCGGCCGCGACGACCAGCCCGTGATTGGCAAGGATCAGCACGTCGACCCCAGCCTGAAGCCGCTCGGCAATACCCTGGGCAAGCGGCAGGCCTGGCCGGAAATAAGGAACATACGCCCATTTGAGACCATCAAGGCGTCTGGCGGCTTCCACCTCGCAATTGGCCTGTACCGCCAGCGAAATGGTTTCGACGCAATGGACATGCAGGACGACGCGCTGCGGCATCAGCGCGTGAACGGTGGTTTCAATCGAAGGGCGCAGGCGCCGGGCGTTGAGCGTCTCGATGGCGAAGATCTGCGGCTGGTCGGCGGCGCTGTCGCGCTGTTCGACAGCCCTGAGCAGCGGCGCCATGGCCACCGGCACCATGATATCTTCGGAGAGCGCATCCTTCAGCCATGTGCCGGAAGCCTTGATCCACAGCGTGTCGCCGGCTTTCAGCGAGGTGTTGCCGCCGGCGGCCTGGGTCAGGTTTGGGCTGCGCCCGATGCTGGCCGAAAGCGCCCGCAAGGCAGCCATTTCCTGCGCATCCGCATAGGTCGCCATGGCGCATTTCCTCTATCAGCCCCGCCAGCCTCGCAGCTTCGGATACCCGTCGTGGGATGTTGATGTGTATCGCAGATGCGAGCGACTTACGTCAATAGTGATCTAATGTCATCAAAAGTTCTTGCAATCGGAAAGATGTTGAGTAAGTTACGTCAAATGCCGTGGCAAAAACGGCTTCCGGGAGGAAAACGATTGAGCGACTCCGGCCGCCAGCGTCAGATCGTCGAGTTGCTGCGGGATCGTCCCTTCGCGTCGGTGCGCGAACTGCAGGAGCAGCTCGGCGTGTCGGCGGCGACGGTGCGGCGCGACATCGACAAGATCGACGAGGCCGGTGAAGCACGGAAGGTCTATGGCGGCATCTCGGCGCTCGACGGCGCTTCACAGGCGGGTGTTGCCTATGCCAGACCCTATGACGAGAACCGCGACCTCGCGGTCGAGGCCAAGCGGCAGATCGCCGCTCTCGCGGCCACGATGGTGCGCGACGGCGATGCGGTCATCGTGCATGGCGGTTCGACCTGCTTCCACCTTGGGGTCAAGCTGGCTGAGCGCAGCATCCGTCTCTATACCAATTCGATGCCGCTCGCGGCCTATCTGAGCGACCACGGCCATTGCAGCCTGACCGTTGCCGGCGGCGATCTGCATCGTGAGCCGGGCGTCATCCATTCACCGACCCAGGCGGAGCCGTTCTACGCATCGAAGTTCTTTCTCGGCGCGCAAGGCCTTGGCCAGGAGGGCGTGCTGGAATCGCACCCGCTGCTGGTCCGCTCCATCGCCGATCTCAGCCTGTGTGCCGACCAGATCGTGGTGCTGGCCGACAGCCGCAAACTGTCGATCCACGCCCGTAACATCGCGCTGCCCTTGTCGCGCATCGGCACGCTGGTGACCGATGACGGCCTGTCCGACGTCGACGCGCGCATGCTGGAAGACGCGGGCGTCATGGTGCGCGTCGCCTCGGCTTCGGGAGCCATCCAGTGAAGATGGCCGTCCTCGATTTCGGCAAGACCAATTCGAAGCTGTTCGTCTTCGCTCAGGACGGGCGCATCGTCGACGAGCGCCGGACCCGGCCGAACTGGATGCGCAAAGATGGCTTCAGCGTGCTTGATGAGGCAGCACTTCACGATTGGGCGGTTCGCGCCGTAAGCGAGGCCGCCGACATCCATGGCGTAGAGGGCGTGATGGTGTCGGGCCATGGCTGCACCTTTGCCCTGGTCGACGAGGCGGCGCTGACGCATCCGATACTCGATTACGAGCAAGAGCCGCCGGCTGATATTGCCGCGCAAATTGATCGCCTCGTTCCGGATTTCACCGAGACCTTCTCGCCGCGATTGCCGCTCGGCTTCAACTACGGTCGCCACATGCTGTGGCTACAGGCGGTGCAACCCGGTGCATTCACGGCCGCGAAATCGATCCTCGGCTATCCACAATACTGGAGCTGGCGGTTTGGCGGCCGGGCGGTCTCGGAAGTGTCCTATCTCGGCTGCCACTCGCATTTATGGGCGCCGCGCAAGCGCGACTTCAGTTCGCTGGTCGACATTGAGGGCTGGCGCGACCGGATGCCCGCTTTCGAGCGGGCGGGCTCGGTTGTCGGCGAGCAACGCCTCGGCGATACGAAGCGGCGGATCGCCATCCACAATGGTGTCCATGACAGCAATGCCGCGCTCCATGCCTATCGCCGGCAGGAGCTTGGCCCGGTCACCGTCGTCTCGACCGGCACCTGGGTGGTCGTGCTTAATCCGGATTGCCTGCTCGACGCGCTCGATGGCCAGCGCGACATGCTGGTCAATGTCGATGTCGACGGCGGCCCTGTGCCGACCATCCGCTTTATGGGCGGGCGCGAATTCGCCACGATCAGCGACGGCTGGCAAGGCGCGATCGCGCCGGCGACAGTGCAGCGGGTGATCAACGCCGGCAGCATGGCGCTGCCGAGCTTCGCGCCGGGCGGCCCAATGCCCGGCCGCGCCGGCAAATTGGTCGGCCGCATGCCAAGCGCCGAGGAACGCGCAGCCGTGGCGCTGCTCTACGTCGCGCTGATGGTCGACCTCTGCCTCGACCAGATCCATTCGGACAACACCGTGATCGTCGATGGCGGACTGAACGCTGGCGGCCTGCTCGCCGGGCTAGTGGCGCAACTGCGTCCCAGCCAGGCCTTCCTGCAAGGGGCCACACTGGAGGGCAGCGCCACCGGGGCGGCGGCGCTGGCCTTCGAGACCGTCGGCCGCGAATTTGCCGCGGAAGTGCCGGAGCCCGTGCGTGCCGCAAGCTTCACCGGACTTGCCCGATATCGCGACACATGGCGTGGCCTCATCGGCGAGCAGGGCATCCCCCGCGCGGCAGCGGGAGGCGCACGGTGATTGTCGCTGCTCAGGCCGAAGTCACGCGCCAGCCAGTGCTGGAAATGCGGCACATCTCGAAGACGTTCGGGCCAGTCCGCGCCTTGCAGGACGTGTCGCTGACCGTCCATGCCGGCGAAGTCCATGCGCTGATGGGTGAAAACGGTGCTGGCAAGTCGACTTTGATGAAGGTGCTGTCCGGCGCCTATCGGCCTGATGCCGGCGGCGAGATACTGATCGACGGCGTGCCGGTCGCCACCGGCGACCCGATCAAGGCGCGGGCTCACGGCATTGCGGTTATCTATCAGGAACTGTCGCTGGCGCCCAACCTGACGGTCGCGCAGAACATCTTCCTCGGCAATGAGCCGAGGCGTTTCGGCATCGTCGACCGCGACCAATGCTACCGGCGCAGCAATGAGATCATCAAGCGTCTCGGCGTGTCCTTCTCCGCACGGGCTCAGGTTTCCAGCCTGTCGCTCGGCGAGCGTCAGCTGGTCGAAATCGCCCGCGCGCTTTCGACCAGCGCGCGCATCATCGTCATGGACGAGCCAACCACCTCGCTGACCTCGCGCGAGACCGACCGTCTCTTCGAGGTCATCGCGACGCTGAAGTCGCAAGGCATCGCCATCATCTACATCAGCCACCGCATGGAAGAGGTCTACCAGTTGGCCGACCGTGTCAGCGTGCTGCGCGACAGCGGCTATGTCGGCACACTCGAGCGTGCCGAGCTGAACGCCTCGCGCCTCGTCTCGATGATGGTTGGCCGCGACCTGTCCGCTTTTTACAGGAAGGATCATCGCCCGCCGGACAACAAGCGCGCGGTCGCCTTGTCGGTGCGCGGCATGGCGGACGGCAATCTCCTGAAGAACTGCTCCTTCGAACTGTACAAGGGCGAGGTGCTGGCTCTGGCTGGCCTTGTCGGCTCGGGCCGCACCGAACTCGCGCGACTGATCTTCGGTGCCGACAGACGCATCGCCGGCACGCTGGAACTCGACGGCAAGCCCGTAACCATCGGCTCGCCAAGCGAGGCACTGAATGCCGGCATCGCCTATCTCACCGAGGACCGCAAGGAGCTCGGCCTCTTTCTCGACATGTCGATCTCCGACAACATCAGCATGGGCGTGCTGGCCAGGGATGCGCGGCCCGGCGGCTTGCGCGATTTCAAAGCCGCCGAGAGACGTGCTGCCACTGCCGTTTCGGATCTCTCCATCCGCACCAGGTCGGTACAGGCCAATGCCGGTTCGCTGTCGGGCGGCAACCAGCAGAAAGTGTTGCTTGCCCGCCTGCTCGAGACCGAGCCGCAAGTGGTCATCCTGGATGAACCGACGCGCGGCGTCGATGTCGGAGCGAAGTCGGAAATCTACCGGCTGATCGACAATCTCGCCAAAAAGGGCATCGCCATCCTGATGATCTCCAGCGAACTGCCGGAGGTGATCGGCGTTGCCGACCGCGTGCTGGTAATGCGCGACGGCACGATTGCCGGCGAGGTTACGGCGTCCAAAGACCAGCCGCTGCGCCAGGAAGCAATCATGGAACTTGCAACGGGAGCGGCCAAGGGATGACCGACAAGGCGACCGAGATCAGTGGCCAGGTTGTCGGCAGGAGCCGGCGGTTGCGCACCGCCTTCGCCGCCCTTGGCATGCTGCCGATCCTGATCCTGCTGGCGGTCGGCTTCCAGTTGATGAACGCGCGCTTCTTCACCCAGACCAATTTGCTGATCGTCATGCAGCAATCGTCGATCAACATCGTGCTGGCAGCGGGCATGACCTTCGTCATCCTGACCGGCGGGATCGACCTGTCCGTCGGCTCGATACTTGCCGCCTCGGCGATGGTGGCGGTGATGGTGTCGCTGGTGCCCGATTGGGGACTGCTGGGCGTGCCGGCGGCCATTCTCGTCGGCCTCGGCTTCGGCGTCATCAACGGGCTGCTGATCGCCTATATCAGACTGCCGCCCTTCATCGTCACGCTGGGGTCGCTGACCGCTGTGCGCGGCGTCGCCCGCCTGCTCGGCCAGGACACCACGGTGTTCAACTCGGACCTGCCGTTCGACTTCATCGGCAACGGTTCGCTGTTCGGCATTCCGTGGCTGGTCATCATCGCCTTGTCGATCGTGGTGCTGTCCTGGCTGGTGCTCAAGCGCACCGTGCTCGGCACCTGGATCTATGCCGTTGGCGGCAATGCCGAAGCGGCGCGGCTGACCGGCATCAAGGTGCCGCTGGTGCTGCTCTTTGTCTATGGCGTTTCCGGCCTGCTGGCCGGCCTTGGCGGCGCCATGTCAGCGGCCCGGCTCTATGCGGCCAACGGGCTGCAGCTTGGGCAGTCTTACGAACTCGACGCCATTGCCGCGGTCATTCTCGGCGGCACCAGCTTCGTCGGCGGCGTCGGCTCGATCTGGGGTACGCTGATCGGTGGCCTGATCATAGCGGTGCTCTCCAACGGGCTTATCTTGGCCGGTGTCTCGGACATCTGGCAGTACATCATCAAGGGATTGGTCATCATCGTGGCAGTCGCCCTCGACCGCTACAGGCTCCAGGCAGGAGCGAGAACGTGATTGACCTTGGTCGCCGGCGTAAACGACCGGTTTGTGTAACGCACCGTGAGAGGCGCGGGGCAATTGGAGGAAAGCAATGAAGACCATCGCTAAACTGCTCTGCGGCGTCGCACTCGCGGCTGCCGCCATCGCGCCCGCATCGGCCAAGGACCTCAACAAGGTCGGCATCTCGGTCGGCCTGCTCGGCAACCCCTTCTTCGTCGCCACCATCAAGGGCATCGAGGACGCGGCCAAGAAGATCAACCCGAAGGTCGAGGTGACGTCAGTGTCGGCCGACTACGACCTCAACAAGCAGGTCTCTCAGGTCGATTCCTTCATCGCCGCCGGGGTCGACGTGATCATGCTCAATGCGGTCGATGCCAAGGCGATCGGCCCGGCGGTGAAGAAGGCGCAAGCAGCGGGCATCGTCGTTGCCGCCTTCGACGTCTCGGCGCCAGGCGCCGACGTCACCGTGATGACCAACAACGTCAAGGCCGGCGAAGAGGCCTGCCAGTATCTGGTCGACCACACCGGCGGCAAGGGCGACTACGTTATCCTCAACGGCCCGGCGTCGTCGTCGATCCTGGAGCGGGTGAAGGGCTGCAAGGACGTCCTTGCAAAACACCCCGACATCAAGATCCTCTCCGACGACCAGAATGCCGAAGGCTCGCGCGACGGCGGCCTGAAGGTCTTCCAGTCGCTGCTCACCCGCTTCGACAAGATCGATGCGGTGTTTGCCATCAACGATCCGACGGCGATCGGCGCCCAGCTTGCGGCCAAGCAGCTCAATCGCTCGGAGTTCATCTTCACCGCAGTGGATGGCGCTCCCGATATCGAGAAGGAACTCGCTTCCGGCACCTCGTTGATCAAGGCCTCGGCTTCGCAGGATCCCTACGTGATGGCTGGCCAGTCGCTGACGATGGCGGCTGAGCTGCTTGCCGGCAAGAAGCCGGCGGAGCCGACCGTGCTGCTCGACCCGAAGCTGATCACGGCCGAGAACCTGAAAGACTACAAGGGCTGGACCGCAGCCCGCTAAGCCTCCCAAGGCCGATGCGGCCGGGGCAACCCGGCCGCATCTCAATTCCAGAAACGGGAGACGATCATGTCGCGCATCGGTATTCATTCCTTCGTCTGGTCGGCGAGTTCGGCGCAAGGCGACCTCGAACGCACGCTGGCCAACACCAGAGAGGCCGGCTTCGACCTGATCGAGTTCTCCTATCTTGACCCGGCCAATGTCGACGTTGGCGGGCTGGCCAGGCGCATCGCCGACCTCAAGCTTGGCGTCGCGATCAGCATCGGCCTGCCGGCCGACGGCGACATTTCGAGTGCCGACAAGGCGGTTGCCGCGCGCGGCGTCAAGATCCTCAACGAGACGATCGCGCTCACCCGCGATCTCGGCGGCCAGAAGATTGGCGGCATCCTCAGTACCAGCCACGGCTTGCAGACGCAGGCGCCGACGCGCGATCAGTGGAACCGCAGCGCGGGGACACTTGCGAAGGTTGCGGAGACGGCCAAGTCCGCCGGTGTCACGCTCAATCTGGAGATCGTCAATCGCTTCGAAAGCAATCTGCTCAACACCGCTTCACAAGGCCTGGCCTTCATCGCGGACACCGACTCCGACAACATCTTCCTGCATCTCGATACCTTCCACATGAACATCGAGGAGGCCGATGTCGGACTGGCTATCCGCCATGCCGCTGACAAGATCGGTTATGTCCATATCGGCGAGAGCCATCGCGGTTTCCTCGGCACCGGCAATATCGACTTTGCCGCCATCTTCGATGCGCTAACCGCAATCGGCTATAGGGACGACCTCAGCTTTGAATCCTTCTCGTCGAAGATCGTCGACGAGAACCTGTCACGGAAGACCGCGATCTGGCGCAATCTGTGGGCCGACAATATGGAACTGGCCCGGCATGCGCGCGCCTTCATCGCAATCGGGTTGGAGACGGCGCAGCGCAAGGCAGAGCTTGTCGCATCGAGACATCGTCCTTAGCAGGAGCGCACTGCCAAAGCGCCAATGTTGTCGTTCATCCGGCCCGCGCCTTACGTGCAAGGAATCGACGTCGGAGGCGCTGAGTGTGGCGGAGGCAGTCGAGCGGGGTGACGCTGACGAGAGGTTTCTGATTTTGGCCACGAAACGCAATAACATCAACATTTTCATACGCCCTCCGGGGCCATCCAATCTCCATACTGGACGGGGATGACGTTTGACACAGCGCGGCGGAAAGAAGCAGGATAGCTGATAGAGTCGACATCGCATGATGATGTCACTATATAGCGGCGGCTTCGACCGCGTAGCTGTGGCGGTGTACCACGAAGCAGCAGAAAATGTGTTACGCGTTGTGATCCCTATTGTGATACAAATCGGCCGTCGACAGCAGGAAAAGATCGTAAGAACAATAGCATAGAGCCGAAGCCGATCCCGGCCAACGTACCACTCTATCAAACAATCAGAACGTGCTCATTGAACCCTTCCCTTCATTCGGCTCTTCGGACCTCCGACAAGATCAACTTGCCGGGCGAAGCCGACTCGGTTCGAATGGCAGCATGCATCCTTTACCGGGTGCGGACGTTTACGGTTACCAACCGGCATAGCCGCCAGGGAAAAGCAGTATGAGTGAACATGCGATCGAGTTCTTGCGCGGATGGATCGGTGAAAAGGTCCACTGCCAGCACTCGCCGGTAAAGATCGAGAAGCAGGCCGAGACCCTCGCCAAGGAGTGCGCGGCCAAGGCCGCTGAGGTCGGCATTCCGCTGGAAGATATCCAGGAAGAAGTCGGCGACATCCAGGAACTGATCGCATCGCGGCTCGAAGAGGCGGCCGAGGCCGACCAGAGCAACGCGGCCAAACCGTGACGCAACAGGCCTGGTGCCGCCAGGCCTTGTCCTCTATCCAAATCGATCTTTCAGCCAGGCCTTCGGCAGCGCCGGCACGAAATTGCCGTCGCGTCCGCTCATATCCTCATTGGCGACCATTGCATTGAGGATCGCCTCCTCTACGCCTTGCGCCACCGCATCGAAGAACGGATCGATATCGACGTCCGGGATGTAAGCGACGTTTGCGGTTCGTCCCGATGGTGCAAGTGCTGCTTGCGGATTGGCGGTGGTGAAGGCCAGAAAAATGTCGCCCGAACTGTGGTAGCCGAAGCCGCCTGTCATGGCGATGCCGAGCGGCACGCGCTTTGCCAGCCGCTTCATCTGGTGCGGCAGAAATGGCGCATCGGTGGCGACGATGGCGATGATCGAGCCCTTTTGGGCACGCGGCGTGCCTTCGCACATCGCCGGCTCTACCAGATCGGGCCCGACGCGGGCGCCGCGCAGTGTGAAATTGCGCCGCTTGCCGAAATTCGCCTGCACGAATACGCCGACCGTATGCCTGATGCCCTGCCACTCGACGATGCGCGATGCCGTGCCCGAGCCGGCCTTGAAGCCAAAGGCAATCATGCCGGTGCCGCCGCCGACACTGCCTTCCTCGATCGCTCCACCGGCGGCACCGTCGAGCGCGGCTTCGACATCTTCGAAGCCGACGTGATGACCGTTGATGTCGTTGAGGAAACCATCATAGGTCTCCGCCGCAACCGGCAGGCCCCAGCCGCTGTCGAGCGCCGCCGGCAGCACGCGTTGCATCCAGCGCAGCGTGCCGTCGCGGGTAACGCCGCAGGAATGCGTGTTGGTGATCGTGACCGGCAGGTTGAAGGCGCCGACTTCCTCGATAATGTGCGACCCCGTCAACTCGCCATTGCCGTTCTGGCTGAAGACACCGGCAAACACCGGCGTGGCGAGCTCAGCCAACGGCCGCGGCAGGATGGCGGTGACGCCGGTGCGCACCGGCCCCGTGCCAACCTCGAGCAGACCCTCGCCGGAAATCAGCGTCGCATAGCCGACCGATACGCCGGGCACATCGGTGATGGCGTTGAAGCCGCCCGGCGTGCCCTCGAAGGCAATGCCGAAAGCACGCGCGCGCGGCTTGCCCGCCGGCGTTTGAAGATGCGGGTCATGTTCGGTCATGCGGTCCTCTAAAAAAGCGAGCCCTGATTGCCCGGCTCTTTCGGTTTGCTGGCCGTCGGCTTTGCGGCGGGTTTGCTGGCCGCTGGTTTGGCAACGGCCTGCACCCGCTCGGCGTCGCCGGTCGCGACTGCATTTACGATGCCGTCGGCGAACTCCAGCTGCAGGCCAGCGCCCGGCGCCGCATCAACTGCCAGTTTGATCACCGCGCCGTCGGCATCCTTGACCAGCGCGAAGCCGCGGGCCAGCACAGCCTTGTGCGACAGCGTTGCCATCAGCCTCTCGGATTGGACGATGCGGCCGCGCAGTCGCTCCAGCCTGAGCAGTACCGCTTGCGTGCCACGTCTCGTCAAAGCTGTCAGCAGATCCCTCTGCACGGTTTGCCGCCGTGCCGTTGGCTCGATCGTAATGCGGCCTTGCAGCAAAGCCATTTGCTGCCTGTGCCGTTGCAGGGATGCTTTCGCACATTTTGGCAACTGATCCGCCGCACGATTCAACTCCGCGCGCCGGGCTCTCGCCAATGCGCGCAGCGCCCCTTGGGCCCGCAAAAGGTTGCGGTCGTTGGTGCGTCGCGCCTCGGCAATCCGCCGCGACAGCGTTGCCGGAGTGAGCTTCACGGCGAAGAACCGAGCTCGCTTTCTTTCGGTGGAGACCATCAGCCCCCGGCTAAGCCGGCTGGCCGCCTCGTCCAGCCGCCGTCGCGGCAGCGCCAGCAACTGGTCGGGCGAGGGCAGCGCGCGGGCCGCCGCACGTGAAGCCTGCCGCTTGCGTTCGAAATTGCGCAAGGTGGCTGCTTTGAGACGTGCGCCAAGACTGGCTAGTGTCGCTTCGAGGTCCGCTTTCACCGGCACCGCGATCTCCGCCGCACCTGTCGGCGTCGGTGCGCGGATGTCGGCGACGAGGTCGATCAAGGTCCAGTCGGTCTCGTGGCCGACGGCCGAAATCACCGGGATGCGCGAGGCGGCGACGGCGCGCGCCAGCCCTTCATCGTTGAACCCCCAGAGGTCCTCAAGGCTGCCGCCGCCGCGCGCCACGATCAGAAGGTCGGGCTGGGCAATCGCGCCATCCCAGGCCAGCGCGTTGAAGCCGTTGACGGCGGCCGTCACTTCCGCCCCCGCCGTCTCGCCCTGGACTCTTACCGGCCAGACCAGCACATGCAGCGGAAAGCGGTCCTTGATGCGATGGATGATGTCACGAATCACCGATCCGGTCGGCGAGGTGACGACGCCGATGGTGCGCGGCATGAAGGGCAGCCGCCGCTTGCGGCCGGCGTCGAACAGCCCTTCGGCCTGCAGTCGCCGCTTGCGCTCTTCCAAAAGCGCCATCAGCGCCCCGGCGCCCGCCGGCTCGAGATTGTCGATGACGATCTGGTAGTTGGATTTGCCGGGATAGGTGGTGAGTTTGCCGGTGGCGATCACCTCCATCCCCTCTTCGGGGCGGAATTTCAGCCGGCCCATCGTGCCTTTCCAGACCACCGCGTCAAGCCGCGCGCGGTCGTCCTTCAGCGTGAAATAGGCATGGCCGGAAGAGTGGGGCCCCCGATAGCCGGAAATTTCGCCGCGCACCCGCACATGGCCGAAGACATCCTCGACCGTGCGCTTCAGCGCGCCGGAAATCTCGCTCACCGTGTATTCGGTGGCATTGGTTCGTGATTCGGATTCTGCGTCGCTCATCGGCCGATTGAGCGGCTGTTGTCGCTCCGCGTCAAGATTCCATAACTTGATCTTAAGCCTGTCCTGATTGACTCTGGGCCAAGGAGGACGCATGAGCGCCCGCAGACAACGCAGCCCGTTGACGTTCCAGGTCACCCTGACGGTGCTGACGCTTGCCGTTTTTGCACTGGCCATCGTTGTCGGCTTCGGCCTTTACGCCACCATGCAGGCCGACCGGGTCTCGCTCGAGCGGCAGAAGGTTTTCCTGGCCAACGGCCTGCAGGACCAGGTCGCCGCGGTAAAGCGCGAGCAGGAAAGCGTCGCCGTCTGGGATGATTCCGTTATCAACGCCAAGGCCGGCAACCAGACCTGGATGGCAGAGAATCTCAGCGTCTGGATGTCCTCGTATTACGGCCACAACCGGGTCTATGTGCTGGACGACGCCAACCGGCCGGTCCACGCCATGCGCGAAGGGAAGGTCGTGTCGCCTGCCGTCTTTGGCGAGGACGAACCCGCTTTGCGGCCGACAATCGCCAGGTTGCGCCAGATGATGAGCAAGGACGCAAGCCAGGCCGGCGCAAAATTCGTTGCCGACGATCTGGTCTCGCTTGGCGGTCAGCCTGCCATACTCAGCGTCATGCCTCTGGTGCCGAGTTCGGATCGCGTCACCCAGGCATCCGGCAGCGAATATCTGCATGTCTCCATAGAGTTCATCAACGACGCGGTGATCGGCAAGATCGCGCAGAAATATCTTCTGGCGGGGGCGCATCTCCTGCCGATGGCTCAGCCGCTTGGCTCGGCTGCCATTCCGCTTATCGACAAACAGGGTGTCATCCTCGGCTATATTGCCTGGGACCAGGAACGGCCCGGCCTGACGCTGGTGGGCAAGGCCAGCCCGGCCCTGGCTCTGGCCGCGCTGGTTGCGGCGAGCGTCCTCGCCTTTCTGCTCCGGCGTCTGCGCCGTGCGTCATCGGCGCTGCAGACCAGCCAGGCCCAGGCGCAATATCTCGCCTTTCACGACACGCTCACCGGCCTGCCCAACCGGGCACTGTTCGAGGACAGGCTGCGGCGTGCCTTGCTTACCTCCGGCAATGAAAGCAAGGTCGCGCTGCTTTATCTCGATCTAGATCGCTTCAAGCATGTCAACGACACGCTTGGTCACCCGGCAGGCGACGAACTCGTGCGCCAGACGGCGGCCAGGCTTCACCATACTGTTCGCGACGTCGACACGGTGGCAAGGCTGGGTGGCGACGAATTCGCGGTAATCCTGATCGATGTCCGCGACGTAAGGAACGCAGAGGATATTTCCGAGAGGGTGCTGCAGAAACTGCAGGAGCCGTTCAAACTGATGGACGATCAGGTCTTTATGAGCGCTAGCATCGGCATAGCCTTGTCGACAGGCCCTGATGCCGATGCAGACGATCTGCTGCGCAAGGCCGACATCGCGCTCTACGAAGCCAAGAAGAACGGCCGTGGCCGCTACCAGGTCTTCGCCGGCGACATGGACGACCTTTTGCTGCGCAAGCGCAAGGTCGAGAGCGAGCTGCGCAGCGCGCTAAATGGCGGCACCGGTATCAAGCTCGCCTACCAGCCGGTCTTTGCCAGCGATGGCAAGACCATTGTCGGCGCCGAGGCGCTGATCCGCTGGGCGCATGAGGTCCATGGCGCACTGCCGGCGGCGCAGTTCATCGCCATCGCCGAGGAACGCGGCATGATCGGGCAGCTCGGCGCATGGGCCCTGCTGGAAGCCTGCCGCTTCGCCGTGAAGACCAAACTGCCGTGGCTCGCCGTCAATGTCTCGCCGCTGCAATTGCGCGACGCCGGCTTTGCCGAAGAGGTTGCCTTGATCCTCGCCGAAACCGGACTGGCGCCGAAGCGCCTGCAGCTCGAAATCACCGAAAACGTTCTCCTGGAAAACAACGACACCACCAGAGCGGCTCTGGCAGCCTTGCGCCAGTCGGGCGTCGGCATTGTGCTCGACGATTTCGGCACCGGCTATTCGTCGCTGAGCTATCTGCGCCGCCATGCCATCGACAAGCTCAAGATCGACCGCTCCTTCGTGCGGCTTCTCGACGGCGACGGCAATTCGGGCGCCATCGTCAAGGCGCTGATCGATCTCGCCGGCGCGCTCAAGGTCGAGGTCACCGCCGAGGGCGTAGAGACCGAGGTGCAAAAGGCGCTGCTGGTCGCCATGGGCTGCCAGCAGCTGCAGGGCTACCTCTTGTCGCCGCCGCTGGAGCCGGCGCAATTGGTGGCGCTGCCCAGCCTGTCGTCGGCCAACGCAACGACGGAGGCGGCAGCGTCGGCCTGATCGTTCCTACCAGCCAGGCAGGATCTGGTTCGGCTTGCTCCGCTTCATCTTGGCGAAGGCGAGCGAGGCGAAATCGAAGCTTCCCGTTTCTTCGCCGAGCGGCACGGAAATATTGTCGAGGCTTTCCGAGATGTGTCGGGCCAGAGCGTCGACGATTTCGGGACGCGAGGTCTGGCCGCGCATGATGCCGATGCGGCAGTCGGGCAGGGCGCCAAAACCGTCGGCTTCGCCCAGCACTCGCATGCCGGGCCGCAGCGCGCATTCCGGCAGCACCGAGATCGCCAGCCCCGACAGCACCGCGGCGGTGATGACGGTGGCCGAGAAGCTGGTGAACAGGATTCGATAGTCGCGGTTTTGCCGGTCGAGCACATCGACGGCGGCGCGCCGCCAGATGCAGTTCGGCCGGCCGAAGGCCATCGGCAGCACTTCCTGTTCGTGCGTGGCATGGTTGGCCGAGGTCACCCATAGCAGCGGCTCGCGCCGCACCACTTCCGACTGGCCGCGCGTATCGTTGTGCGTCACCAGCGCAAGATCGAGATTGCCGCGCTTGATATGCTCGACCAAGCCTGGCGTAGGCTCGCAGATGACGGTCAGTTCGACGCGCGGGTTTGACCGTGTGAAGCGTGCCATGATTTCGGGCAGGAACCGGTCGGCATAGTCGTCGGGGGTGCCGATGCGGATGGTGCCTTCGAGCCGCTGGTCATCGAAGGCGGCCAGCGTTTCGCGGTTGAGATAGAGCAGGCGGCGCGCGTAGGAGAGCAGCTTGTCGCCTTCCTCGGTCAGCCTGTTGGTGCGGCCGTCCTTTTCGAACAGCGGCTTGCCGATCCGCTCTTCCAGCCGGCGCATCTGCATCGACACCGCCGATTGCGTGCGCAGCACTTCCTCGGCCGCGCGGGTAAAGCTGCCGGTATCGGCAATCGAGATGAAGGTCTGCAACTGGTCGAGATCGAGTGGCGCTTTCATCGGTCCAATCCATCAGTAGCGTTGATGCTAAAGATTAGAAACATTCGTTGGATTAATCAATCGGTGCGTGGCAAATTCACATTGTCCACATGAAGGCATGTGAATCGAGACCGGAACGGCCGCTGTCCCCAGCGCCGATCGCCTGGTCTTGTCCAGTTCGAGTCTGAAGGAGACCGACATGACCACGTTTGATTTCGCCACCGCGACCTCGCGCATCACCTCGCGTCCGGCCGTTGCGACGCGCGTGGCCAACACCCTTCTCAATGCCTACCAGGCCTGGAAAAATCGCCGGGCCTTCTATCGCCTCGGCGAGATGTCGGACGCCGAACTCGCCGATATCGGCCTGACGCGCGCGGATCTCCATGTCGCCATCGATGTGCCGTTCGGCGCCGATCCGACCGTGAAGCTGCGTGCGATTGCGAGCGATCGCGCCGATACAATCGAAGATCTCGCCCGCCAGATAGCGTGATATCGGGCGCATTGTTTCGGTTGCCGTGAACCTTTCTCAGGCTCGCTACGACCAACGAGTATAGCAGGCTCCCCACTCCCTGCCGGTTCCCCGCCGGCCAGCCTGCACACTGGCCCGGTCCTCCTCCAGGACCGGGCTTTTCTTTTAAAGCTCCGTCGTCATCGTGCGGTCTGCGCCGCGTCGCTTCGTTCCTTGCTCCGAAGCCGCGAAGGTCAGCGCCCAACTACCGCCAACTACCGCCGGTCCATGTCCCGCTTGAACTGGTCGAAGATCGTTTCCACGCCCTTCTGATAGTCGTCGCGCTGCTGGGCGCCGGTCTCGAACATCTTGCCGAAAATATCGTCGAACGGATTGCGTGGCCTGCCGCTCGGATTGGCCTGCGGTTGCGGCGCCTGGCGCTCCTGCGGTGCCTGTCGCGGCTGGGGTGCTTGCGGCTGCTGCGGCGCCGGCTGCCCACCGGGCAGGCCGAAGCCGCCACCACCGCCTTGCCGCATCATCTCTTCAAAAATCTTGCCCAGCGGGTTGTCGCCGTAAGGGCTCTGCGTCTGTTGCGGCTGTGTTGGCTGCTGCGGCCGGCCCTGCGGTTGCTGTGCCGCGCCACCGCCGAACATATCCTGCAGCACCTTGCCCAGCGGATTGTCGCCATATGGGTTGGGCGCCTGTTGCGGCTGGCTTTGCGGCTGTTGGGCGCCGCCGCCGAACATGTCCTGCAGCACTTTGCCCAGCGGGTTCTCACCGTAAGGATTGGGTGCTGGCTGCGGCGCAGGCTGTGCCCCGCCGCCCGCCTGCCGCATCATCTGTTCGATGATCTCGCCGAGCGGATTGCTGCCGCCGCCGCCGAAGCCACCGGCGGCCTGCATCTGACCCCCGGTCAACTGGTTTGTCGTCTGCTTGAACAATCCGCCCATCACCATCGAAGCGATGGCCGGCAGCATCTGCTGCAGGATCTGCTGGCTGACGCCGGTCGCCTGCGCGGCCTGGCTGGCCACCGCGCGCGACAGCTCCTTCGAGCCGAACAGATGACCCAGAATGCCATTGCCCTCATTGACGCCTTGCGGTGAGAAAGCCCTGGTCGCGTCCTCGAAGTATTTGGCGTGCTGGCCGCTCGCCATCGCCGTCATGAAGGCGCCTAGCCCATAGGGATCGGCGGTGTTGCGTTGCAGCCCTTGCGAGAAGGCCGGCAGCAGAGCGGCGACAGCCGCCTGCGTCTGCTGCATGGAAAGCCCGTACTGCTGGGCAAGCGCCTGCATGCCGTTGCCGTTCTGCGCCTGCGCCAATATGTCGAACAAGGTAGGCATCGGTTTCTCCTCCGGGAAATCCTCCAGGGAGAACCTAGTTCGTTTCGATGTTCGATTGAAGCGGCTTTTGCCGCTGCTCAAGGCGCGACGCTAATACGCATATTCCATGAACACCGGCTCGATCGAGCCGCCCCAGCGCGTGTGGTAGGCCGACAGCATTTCCTCGGCACTGGTGGTACCGCGCGCCACGACTTCGTCCAGCGTGTTGAGGAACGAGGTCTCGTCATAGCCGTCGCGGTTCTTCCTGCCGCGATTTTTCAGCCCAAGGCGCGAAATCGTCATTACATCGCGGCCGATCTCACGCAGCGTCGTGTTGCGGAACGGCGCGGAAATGCCTTGTTCCGGCACCGCATTGCGCATCGCCAGCGTTTCTTCATAGGTCCAGCTCGAAGTCAGCGCCTCGGCGGCGTCGAGCGCGGCCTCGTCATAGAGCAGCCCGACCCAGAAGGCCGGCAGCGCGCAGATGCGGCGCCACGGCCCGCCATCGGCGCCGCGCATTTCGAGGAAGCGCTTCAGCCTGACGTCAGGGAACAGGGTCGACAGATGGTTCGCCCAGTCGCCCATGGTGGGCAGTCCGTCCGGTACTTCATTGCGGGCAACGCCGGCCATGAACTGGCGGAAGGTGATGTGCGTCATGTCGTGATAGTGGCCGTCGCGGATGACGAAATACATCGGCACGTCGAGCGCCCATTCGACATAGTCGGCAAAGCCGAACTCGGGCGAGAAGCAGAATTCGAGCAGGCCCGAGCGCTGGTTGTCGGTGTCGCGCCAGATGTCGCCGCGCCAGCTCTGCAGTCCGTTCGGCCGGCTGTCGGTGAAGGGCGAGTTGGCAAACAGCGCCGTCGACAGTGGCTGCAGCTTCAGCGACACCTGCATCTTGCGGCGCATGTCGGCTTCGCTTTCGAAGTCGAGGTTCACCTGGATGGTGCAGGTGCGATACATCATGTCGAGACCCTTGGTGCCGACCTTGGGCATGTAGCGGGTCATGATTTCGTAGCGCGATTTCGGCATTTTCGGCGTCTCGGCCAGCGACCATTTCGGGCTGCCGCCGAGGCCGAGAAAGCGGATGCCCATCGGCTCGGCGATCTCGCGTACCTGCGCCAGATGCGCATTGCCCTCGCGACAGGTCTGGTGGATCGTTTCCAGCGGCGCGCCCGACAGCTCGAACTGGCCGCCCGGCTCGAGCGAGATCGCGCCCTGGCCGGTCGGCTCGACCAGGCCGATGATGCGGCCGTCATCGATGATCGGGTCCCAGCCGAGCTTTTGCTGCATGCCTTCGAGGATGGCGCGGATGCCGCGCTCGCCGCCATAAGGCACCGGCGCGTTGCCGTCGACATAGAAGGGGAACTTCTCGTGCTCGGTCCCGATGCGCCACTTGTCGCGCGGCTTGTTGCCTTCGGCCAGATGCTCGACCAGTTCGTCGATGTCTTCGATTGGCCGGAAATCGGTTGTGTCGCGCGCCATGGGGCCCCCTCTGCGGCTCTCGGAGCCCGCCGGCGCTAAATGGACGAAATGTCAGCAGCCGATCAAGCGAAAAATCCTGAGCCACAGGTCACAGGAATTGATCTTTACGCTTCTTACCAGTCTCCGACCGTCGCCTGCATCACCGCAAGCGCCGCTACAGCTGCTGTGTCAGCGCGCAGGATGCGCGGTCCGAGCGGGATGGCAGTGACGAAGGGGAGCGCCCGCAGCATCTTGCGTTCGTCGTCGGAAAAGCCGCCTTCCGGTCCGACCAGCAGCGCCAGCTTCTTCTCCGGCACCGCCTGCAATGCCGGCAGCGGGTTGTTGGTCGAGGCGTCCTCGTCGCAGAAGATCAGTCGCCGCTCCTTGTCCCAGCCGGAGAGCAGACGCTCGAATTTCTCGGCTTCTCGCACTTCCGGCACCGCCAGTATGCCGCATTGCTCGGCCGCCTCGACGACATTGGCGCGCAGCCGGTCGATGGAGGGTTTTGCCAATTGCGTGTGCTGGGTGATCACCGGCTGCAGGATGCCGGCGCCCATCTCCACCGCCTTCTGCACGAGATAGTCGAGCCGCCCCTGCTTCAGCGGCGCGAAGCAATAAACTAGATCGGGCAAAGGCGGTTGCGGCCGCTGTTGGCTGAGCACTCTCAGCCGCACCGCCTTCTTCGACTTCGAAGCGATCGCCGCCGACCACTCGCCGTCGCGGCCGTTGAAGACCAGAATCTCGGCGCCTTCGCCGAGCCGCAGCACATGCATGAGGTAATGGCTCTGCTGCTGGCCGGCATCGAATTCGATGCCTGCCGCGAGGTCGTCCGGCACGAACAGCCGCTGCATCTTGTAATTGGCGCGCATCGCCGAGGAATGGGCGAGGCGGTGCCTGGCGTCAAGTCTCGGCGGAACGATGCCACACCGGTTCAAAACCGTGCCGCAGCACCGAAACGGTCGTGGCCGGTGTGAGCAGGCGCAGCGACCGGCCGGCAAGGCTGTCGAAGGCCGCCGCATCGCCATAGCCTGCGAACGACCAGGGCAGCGCGTTGCCGCCGCGCAGCGCATAGGCCGAGCCGCCATCCGCGATCATCGCTCCGTCCGGCAATTCGGCAAGCTCTCCCATGGTGACATCAGGTGGCTTGCCGCCGGAAGCCAGCCGCTCCTTGTGCAGCCGCTTGTCCACCATTGGCGCGCGCGGTTCGTTTACACCGAAGACTTTGCCGAAACGCCCGACAAAATCCGTGGCTCGCTCACGCCGGCAATAGAAACAGGGACGGTGCCCGGCGGCCAGCGCCGTCACCTCGTCGAGGAAGAACAACTCGGTCCAGCCGGCCCTGCCGCCCGGCCGATTCCTGCCCATCGGCTCGCGCCGCACATTGCGGAATTGGCAGACGCAGATGATCCAGGCCGGCAAGGCCCAACGCTTTTTCAGCAGCGTCTTGGTCTCAGGATCGTGGATGATGCCGCGATTGCCGGTGAACAGGCCGCGCTCGGATATGGCATGGATGGCGCCGAACGGATCGACCCGGTTCTGCAGTGGCATAGCTCTCTCCCGAATACGCATCTTGGCTGCAATGCTGGCGACATGATATCGCTCGTCGCGTCATTTCATGTCAGCAGGGTTTTGCGATGCGGGTGCTGGTGGTCCAGAACTACGACAACACCGGCCTTGGCCAGGTTGGTGCCGCGCTCGCCGAAGCCGGCGCCGATCTCGACCTGCGCCGGCCCTACAAGGGCGATGCGCTGCCGGACGACGCGACCGGACACGATGCCATGGTGATGCTGGGCGGCGGCCAGAATGCGCTGGCCGACGATGACTACCCGTATTTCCCGGTGCTGCTCGAACTGACCCGCGATTTCGCCGCCAAGGATCGCTCGGTTCTCGGTATCTGCCTGGGCAGCCAGTTGGTTGCCCGCTCTTTCGGCGGTGAGAACCAGATCGGCGGCGCCTCGGAATTCGGCTGGCACAAGGTATCGCTGACGCCGGACGCCAGAACCGATCCGGTGCTTGGCGCACTTCCCCAGGATTTCCCCATCTTCGAATGGCACGACGACACTTTCGCGCTGCCGTCAAATGCGGTGCGGCTTGCCGGCAGCGAAATTGCCGAGAACCAGGCGTTCCGTATCGGCCGCGCCGTCTACGGCTTCCAGTTCCATTTCGAGGCCGACCAGCCGATGGTGAGGGACTGGAGCACATCCTTCGCGCCGCTGATTGCCGATCGCCATCCCGACTGGCAGGATCGCCTCGACAGCGAAATGGCACGCAACGGCCCCGAGGCCGACGCCGCGGGCTTGGCCATTGCCCGCGCCTGGGTGGCGACGATCTGAGACTGGCCGCGCTCAGTCAGCAATTCCAGGAAAAGTGTGAAGCGGTTTTCCGTCCGGAATTGCGTCAGATAAAAAGATAGAGCGGTTCGCCGTAGCGGCGAACCGCTCTATCCGTTGCATAATTGGCACGCGGCGGGGAATCTGCCGGGGACAACTTCTTTCGTCCTTGGTTTGTGGCCGAACGCTATCCTACAAGGCGCGCGCTCTGAATCGGCAATGCAACCGCGATGAACCTTCTGTGTGCTCCGCGCGACACACCGCCGATACAGAATCGACCTACAAGCGCGAAATCGTCGAAACTTTGAGACGAATTCGTTGTTTCAACGCATTGGTAACCGCCTCGTGCCCAGATGCAGGAAGCTCAACTAGAGATGACGTCCGTGAAAGCAGCGCTTCTGTCCTTTGTCATGCTGTCTGCCATCGTTTTGTGCGGTCTCGGCATATATTCCGCCGATGCAGCCAACAACCACCAAGCCGTCGACGGCTACGGCGTCACCGCCGCCCTCCGTTAAAACGCTTTTCCCTGTACCGTCAGGATACGCTTGTCCGCGCCGTCTACGGCGAGCGCGCTGAGCATTCCTGACTGCCAGGCGAGCGTGTCGACATTGACGCGGTTGGGCACAACTTCGGCCTCCGGCACCGGCGTGTGGCCGTGCACGATCACCTTCGGGTAAAGCCCTGGATGGTTGTGGAAGACGTCGCGGATCCAGACCAGGTCCTGCGGGCTCTGGCTCTCCAGCGGCACGTCAGGCCTGATGCCGGCATGGCAGAAGAAGAAATCGCCTGATATCAGTGACAATTGCAGCGACTGCAGGAAGTCGACATGGCCTTGCGGCACGGCCTTTACCAGGTCGGCGTGCCCGCGCCGCACCGCGTCGGTCTTGCCGAACCAGCTTGCGTGTCCCGTCAAGTCGACGCCATAGGATTGTGCCGTCTGCACGCCGCCATAGCGCATGAACAACCCTTCCGGGTCAGGCTCGTCGAGAAAGTCGAGGAAGCCGATATCGTGGTTGCCGGCGAGCATCAGATGCCGCGGATCGCGTTTCTGTGCCTCGATCAGGAAGTCGATGACGCCCTTGGACTCAGGCCCACGGTCGACATAGTCGCCGAGGTGGATGACACGCCAATCGCTGGTCGGCTTGTATTCGAGTTCGCTCTCGATGCGGCGATGCATGGCGGCAAGCAGATCGAGCCGGCCATGCACGTCGCCGATCGCATACAGGCGCATGCCATCCGGCGCGCGCGCGTCGAGGTAGTGGATGCCGGTCTCGGTCAAGGCGGCTTCGTCTCCGTGATCCAGCGAGGCTAGGGTCTAATCGGTGAACAAGACCCTATCGCCGCAACTGGTCCTTGCCCATCTCGGTCACAAGCCGTTTGCCGCACAGTGCCAGCGTGACGTCCATCTCCTTGCGGATGATGTCCAGCGCCAGGGTCACGCCTTGCTTGCCCATGGCGCCCAACCCGTACAGGAACGGGCGGCCGATATAGGTGCCCTTGGCGCCGAGGCAAAGCGCCTTCAGCACGTCCTGGCCCGAGCGGATGCCGCCGTCCATATGCACCTCGATCCTGTCGCCGACGGCATCGGCGATCTCTTCCAGCGCCATGATTGACGACGATGCGCCGTCGAGCTGGCGCCCGCCATGGTTGGAAACGATGATGGCGTCGGCGCCGGTCTCGACCGCCATCAGCGCGTCCTCCTTGTCGAGAATGCCTTTCAGGATCAGCTTGCCGCCCCAACGTTCCTTGATCCAGGCGACATCCTTCCACGACAGATGGGGGTCGAACTGCTCCGTAGTCCACGATGCCAGCGAAGCGACGTCGCCGACGCCCTTGGCATGGCCGACAATGTTGCGGAAGGTGCGGCGCTTGGTGCCGGCAATGCCCATCAGCCAGCGTGGCCGCATGGCGATGTTGGCAATGTTGGCCAGCGTCATCTTGGGCGGCGCCGACAGCCCGTTGCGGACATCCTTGTGGCGCTGCCCCAGGATCTGCAGGTCAAGCGTCAACACCAGCGCCGAGCATTTCGCAGCCTTCGCCCTGTCGATCAGGTCGAGCACGAAATCCTTGTCGCGAAGCACGTAGAGCTGGAACCAGAACGGCTTCTTCGTCACCGACGCGACATCCTCGATCGAGCAGATGCTCATAGTCGACAGCGTGAACGGCACGCCGAATTCCTCTGCCGCCCGCGCCGCCAGCATCTCGCCATCGGCATGCTGCATGCCGGTCAATCCAGTTGGGGCAAGCGCCACCGGCATCGCCACTTTCTCGCCGATCATGGTCGATTCCAGCGAGCGGTTGCTCATGTCGACCAGCACGCGCTGACGGAATTTTATCTTCTGGAAGTCCTCCTCGTTGGCGCGGTAGGTGCTTTCGGTCCAGGCGCCGGAATCGGCATAGTCGTAGAACATCTTCGGCACCCGCCGGCGCGCCAGGTCCTTGAGATCGGCAATGGTGAGGATGTCGCTCATGGTGGTTCCTCGTTAGCCAGTCGTCTTGAAGCCGTCGTCGGCGTCGGACCGCTGCTTAAGCCTGAGCCGCGACACGCGCTGCCAGTCGCCGCTGCGTTCGGCCTCGAGCATCGAGCGCTCGACATAGGAGATATGGTCCATCGCCGCCTGGCGGGCAGCTGAGGGATCGCCGGCCTTCACGGCTTTGTAGATCGCGCCGTGCTGGGCCAGCAGCGCCTCCCGCGCTCCGGGCACGCTGAACACCAGAAGCCGGTTCTGGAACACGCCTTCAGACAGCAGCCGGTAGCAGGAGCGCAGCGTGTGCAAGAGGATGATGTTGTGCGCGCATTCGCACACAGCATGGTGGAACTCGACGTCGATTTCCGCCTCGTCGTCGAAATCGCCGGTGCGGTGCGCCTCGTCCATGCGCGCCATGATGCGGTCGAGCAGCGCAATGTCGTCCGCTGTCGCGCGCCGCGCCGCATATTCGGCCGCCACGCCTTCGATCTCGCGGCGGTATTCCAGATAGTCGGTCACCGCCTTGCGGTGCATGGAGACGAGGTCGGTCACCGGCTTGGTGAACAACTGGCCGATGACGTCGGCGACATGGGTGCCGCCGCCGGCCTTGGTGATCAGCAGCCCGCGCCCTTCCAGCGCCTTCAGCGCATCGCGCAGGATCGGCCGCGACACGTCGAACTGGCGCGCCAGCTCGCGCTCGCCCGGCAGCCGGTCGCCGGTGCGCAGCACGCCTTCAAGGATCAGGCTTTCGATCTGCTGCACCACCTCGTCGGCGGTGCGCGAATGCTCGATCCTGGAGAAAATATCGCTCAACGGGGGCCTGGGAAATTGAACCGGTGTCGCGCAAGATAAAGCCAGCGTCGCCAACTGGTCAAATTATTTATCCAATTCGCCCAATCGGGTCGGTCTGCGCGTCGCGCCGGCAGGACCTACGATGCTAGACTTTGGTGTTTACGCGCCTCATGGATTGCCTTTAGAGGACGCCATCACACGAAGGGTCGAGAACAGGGGGACCACCGTGTCGGACGAGACGTCCAACCTCGAATTCCAGCCGCGCGCCCAGGGCAGCGTGATGGGCTTTCCCGCGCATGAGGGACGGCCCGGCGCGATCGGCGAGGTCCATGCCCGGCCGCATCCGCTGATCGAGAAGCCGCGCGTGCTTGTGCAACTCGCCTTCATGACCGAGGGCGGCTCCAGCGTCGACATGGCCGTGCTCTCCGAACTGTCGCGGCGCCTCGGCATCGCGGCGCCCGACCGTCATGCCCGCCACCACGCCATGAAGTGGGGCAAGGGTACGCTGCGCTGGGAGCGGCATACGGAATTCTCGACCTATCTTTGGGAAGGGCCGCTTGCCGAAAGCGGCAGGGCGCAGGAGGATTCTCCTTTCGGCAACGGGTTCTCGCCGCCGGGAACGGTGATCTCAGGCATAAGGCTGGAGATCCGCAAATGGACGCCGGCAAGCGAGAAGCTGATTGCGGCCTTCGACCCGACGAGCCTCTGCTATTCGCTGGTCGAGCGCGGCAATGCGGCCATCGTCACCGATTTCCGCCAGGACGGCGACGGCCTGACCCGCATCCTGGTGCTTGATCGCGGCCTGACGCCGGCGCGGACCGGCGCGCTGTCGCAGCGGCTGATCGACGTCGAGACCTATCGCACGCTTGCCATGCTCGGCCTGCCGCTGGCGCTGACGCTGTCGGGCCGCGCCCGCCGCATCGAGGACCGGCTGGCGCAGACCACGCTGGAAATGAAGGTCGCTGAAACCCGCGACAGCCAGACGCTGCTCGCCGACCTGACCGAGCTTGCCGCTGAACTCGAGGCTGATGCCGCCTCCAGCCTCTATCGCTTCGGCGCCAGCCGCGCCTATGACGGCATCGTTGTCGAGCGGCTGGAAGCGCTGGACGAAGAAGCCGTGCCCGGCTACGACACTTGGGGCGGCTTCCTGCAGCGGCGGGTGGCACCCGCCATGCGCACCTGCCGTTCGGTCGAGGAGCGCCAGGCCAACCTGTCGCGCAAACTAACCCGCGCCACCACGCTGCTGCGCACCTGGGTCGATGTCGAGGTCGAGAAGCAGAACCGCGATCTGCTGGCGTCGATGAACAACCGCGCCCGGCTGCAACTGCGGCTGCAGCAGACGGTGGAAGGCCTGTCGGTGGCGGCAGTGTCCTACTATGTCGTCGGTCTGATCTCCTACCTTGCCAAGGGCGCCTCGATCTTCGGCCATGCCATTGCGCCCGAAGTCGTCACGGCCGTCGCGGTGCCGGTCGCCATCGTGCTGGTCTGGTGGGGTGTGCGGCGAGTGAGGCGGATGCACTCCGAGCCGGCGAAACATCCGGGGGAGTAGGAGCGCACTTTACCCTCCCCCTTGTGGGGAGGGTCGATCCGCATAGCGGATCGGGGTGGGGGTGCTCGTAAAGAGCTTCGTCGCGCGGACCCCCACCCCGCTCACTGCGTTCGCGACCCTCCCCACAAGGGGGAGGGTGAATAGCGGCAGATTGCCGCTGCGGAAGGCTGGCAGTACGCTCTTTGCCCGACGCGGTGTTTGCAACATCCGGATGTAACTGGTAAAAGATTTTTACCAGCCAAGTGGAGGACGCCGCCGATGTCCGGCCTTGTCATGCCCAAGCCAGACGACGCCACGATGCGAAGGCGGGCGGAGATCGTCGCCGATATGCGCATCATCGTGCCGGGCGAGGGCGTCGTCGACGCCACCAACGAAATGCGCGCCTTCGAAAGCGATGGTCTCACCGCCTACCGGCAATTGCCGCTGGTCGTGGTGCTGCCGGAAACGGTGGCGCAGGTGTCGCGGGTGCTGAAATACTGCAACGACCGCAACATCCGTGTCGTGCCGCGCGGCTCCGGCACCTCACTCTCCGGCGGCGCGTTGCCGCTCGAGGATGCCGTGCTGCTGGTCATGAGCCGCTTCAACCGCATCCTTGCGATCGACTATCCCGATCGCGTCGTCGTCGCTCAGCCCGGCGTCACCAATCTCGGCATCACCACCGCCGTCGAGCAGGAGGGCTTCTACTATGCGCCCGATCCATCCTCCCAGATCGCCTGCTCGATCGGCGGCAATGTCGCTGAAAATTCCGGCGGCGTGCACTGCCTGAAATACGGCCTGACCGCTAACAATGTGCTGGGCATCGAGATGGTGCTGATGAACGGCGAGGTGGTGCGCCTGGGCGGCAATCATCTGGACTCGGAAGGCTATGATCTCCTCGGCGTCATGACGGGGTCCGAAGGCCTGCTCGGCGTCGTCACCGAGGTCACGGTACGCATCCTGAAGAAGCCGGAGACGGCGCGCGCTCTGCTGATCGGCTTTCCGACCAGCGAGCAGGGCGGCCAATGCGTCGCCGACATCATCGGCGCCGGCATTATCCCTGGCGGCATGGAGATGATGGACCGGCTGGCGATCCATGCCGCGGAAGATTTCGTCCACGCCGGCTATCCCCTTGATGTCGAGGCGCTGCTGATCGTCGAACTCGACGGGCCGGGCGTCGAGGTCGATCACCTGATCGGTCTCGTCGAAGCGATCGCCTACAGGAACGGCTCCACCACCTGCCGCATCTCGCAATCCGAACAGGAGCGGCTGAGTTTCTGGGCCGGCCGCAAGGCGGCCTTCCCGGCGGTCGGCCGCATCTCACCCGACTATTACTGCATGGATGGCACCATCCCGCGCAAGGAATTGCCGCGTGTGCTCGCCGGCATGCGCGAACTGTCGGGAAAATACGGCCTTGGCGTCGCCAATGTCTTCCACGCCGGCGACGGCAATCTGCATCCGCTGATCCTCTACGACGCCAACGTGCCGGGCGAACTCGACAAGGCGGAAAGTTTTGGCGCCGACATCTTGCGGCTCTGCGTCAAGGTCGGCGGCGTCTTGACCGGCGAGCACGGCGTCGGCGTCGAGAAGCGCGACTTGATGCCTGAAATGTTCAACCAGATCGACCTCGACCAACAAATGCGCGTCAAATGCGCCTTCGATCCCAACCATCTGCTCAACCCGGGAAAAGTGTTCCCGCAACTGCGCCGCTGCGCGGAGCTTGGACGCATGCATGTGCATCGCGGCCAGGTGGCGTTTCCGGACATTCCGAGGTTTTGATGGGGGCGGAATGTCTCACGTCGGCGATCCTTCGCGCCCCCCTCTGTCCTGCCGGACATCTCCCCCACTTGGGGGGAGATCACCAGTCATCTCTGCCTTCGCCAATCTTCGACGTTGCTAGAGAGGCGCGGTCGCCAAAGCTGCTAATCTCCCCCCAAGTGGGGGAGATGTCCGGCAGGACAGAGGGGGGCACGAAGGAACTCGACGTCTCTGCACTCGCAAGCGGCGCGTCGCCATGACCACCTTCACTCCCACCTCGTCCACCGAAGTCCTCTCCACCGTCCAATGGGCGGCTGCGGAGGAATCGCCGCTGGAGACCATCGGCCACGGCTCCAAGCGCGGCATCGGCCGGCCACAGCAGAGCGAACACACGCTCGATCTTTCGAAGCTCACCGGCGTCACCCTCTACGAGCCGGCCGAAACGGTGCTGTCGGCGAAGGCCGGCACACCGCTTTCCGATATAGAAAGCCTGCTCGCCGAAAACGGCCAGCAACTTGCTTTCGAGCCGATGGACTACGGCCCATTGTTCGGCGGTATCAAGGGAAGAGGCACGATCGGCGGCGTGCTTGCCGCCAACCTGTCCGGCCCGCGCCGGCTGAAGGCGGGCGCCGCGCGCGACCATATCCTTGGCATCAACGCGGTTGCCGGTCGTGGCGAAGCGTTCAAATCAGGCGGCCGCGTCGTCAAGAATGTTACCGGCTACGATCTGTCGAAGCTGATGGCCAACAGCTGGGGCACGCTGGCTGTATTCACCGATGTCACCTTCAAGGTGCTGCCGGCGGCCGAGACCGAGGTGACGCTTGCCATGCGCGGCCTACTCGACGATGCCGCCTCTGCCGCCATGGCGCTGGCGCTCGGCTCCAGCGCCGAAGTGTCGAGCGCGGCCCATCTGCCGGAGCGGATCGCCGCGCGTGTCGCCGACGGCGCGCTCGGCACTGACGCCGCGACGCTGCTGCGCGTCGAAGGGTTCGGCCCTTCGGTCGCCTATCGCATCGAGGCACTGAAAACCCTGCTGAAAAATGCCGGCCCGTTGCAGGACATTGCCGGCGAGGCCTCGCATGCCCTTTGGCGTGATATCAGGGATTGCGCTCCCTTCGCCGACGGCAGTGAAAAGCCGGTCTGGCGCGTTTCGATGGCGCCGTCCCAGGCCCACCAGATGGTACTGACGCTGCGCATGCAGATCGGCGTCAGCGCCTTTTACGACTGGCAGGGTGGGCTGGTCTGGCTGCGCATGGAGGAGGGCGATCCCGAGGCCGCCCTGCTGCGCGGGCTGATCAGAAAACATGGCGGCGGCCACGCGACGCTGGTGCGCGCCGCGCCCGCGCATCGCGCCGCCGTGCCGGTGTTCGAGCCACAGGCGCCGCATCTGGCCGCCCTGTCGGCTAGGCTCAAGGCCGAGTTCGATCCCAAGGCCATCCTCAATCCCGGCCGCATGGCCCAGGGCTAACGCGATGCAGACCAATTTCTCCCTTGCCCAGCTCGCCGATCCGCATGTCGCGGAATCGGAGAAGATCCTGCGCAAATGCGTGCATTGCGGCTTCTGCACCGCCACCTGCCCGACCTATGTCACACTCGGCAACGAGCTGGATTCACCGCGCGGGCGCATCTACCTGATCAAGGATATGCTGGAGAACGGCCGTCCCGCCGACAAGGAGATCGTCACCCATATCGACCGCTGCCTGTCCTGCCTCGCCTGCATGACGACCTGCCCGTCGGGCGTCAACTACATGCATCTGGTCGACCATGCCCGCGCCCATATCGAGGAGACTTACAGGCGGCCGCTGCTCGACCGGCTGACCCGCGCCCTGCTGGCCCTAGTGCTGCCTTACCCCGCGCGCTTTCGCGCCGCGCTGAAGCTGGCGAGATTGGGCAAGCCGTTCATCGGCCTGTTCGAAAAGGTCCCAGCCTTGAAGCCGCTCGGTGCTATGCTGAAGCTGGCGCCGGCCTCTATTCCCGCCGCCTCGCCAATGGCCTCTCCTGGCGTCCATGCCGGGCAGGGAGCGAAAAAGGGCCGCGTCGCCATCCTCACCGGCTGCGCCCAATCGGTGCTCGATCCCGCCATCAACGTGACGACGATTGCATTGCTGACCAGGCTCGGCGTCGAGGTCGTGGTGCCTGAGGGCGAGGCCTGCTGCGGCGCGCTGGTCCATCATATGGGCCGCGAGGCAGCAGCCCTTGCCTCGGCCCGGCAGAATGTCGATGCCTGGACACGCGCCATCGACCAGGGTGGGCTCGATGCCATCGTCATCACCGCGTCCGGCTGCGGCACCACCATCAAGGACTATGGCTTCATGCTGCGCCTCGATCCGGCCTATGCCGACAAGGCTGCAAAGGTCTCGGCGCTGGCCAGGGACATCACCGAATATCTCGCAAGCCTCGACCTGCCGGAGCCGGTGCGCAAGCCCGGCACGGTCGTTGCCTACCACTCCGCCTGTTCGATGCAGCACGGCCAGAAGATCACCCGCCAGCCGAAGGAGTTGCTGGCCAAGGCCGGCTTCGTCGTGCGCGAGCCGCGCGAGGGCCATCTGTGCTGCGGCTCGGCCGGCACCTACAACATCCTGCAGCCGGAGATTTCGGAGAAGCTGCGCGACCGAAAGGTGAAAAACATCGAGGCCACCGGCGCGGAGATCGTTGCCACAGGCAATATCGGCTGCATCACCCAGATCGCTTCGGCTGCAAAGCTGCCGGTGGTGCACACGATCAAGCTGCTCGACTGGGCCTATGGTGGTCCGAAGCCGGAGGGCGTCTCCGAAGGAAACCTGGTCGCCGCCGAGTAAGCAGCTATTCCGCTGCCAGCCGGTCCACCACGCCATACTTCGCCTGGTAGCGCGCGCGCTGGCGGCTGAGCGCGACCATTGTGTTGCGCAAGAGGATCGCCACAGTGATCGGGCCGACGCCGCCCGGCACCGGCGTGATCCAGGACGCGACTTCCTTCACGCTCTCGGTGTCGACGTCGCCGACGATGCGGCTCGTGCCGTCCGGGCCGATCTCGGAATTGATGCCGATGTCGATGACGGCCGCACCGGGCTTCACCATGTCGGCCTTGATCAGCCGCGGCTTGCCGACGGCGACGAACAGCGCATCGGCGCGGCGCGCATGTGCCGCCACCGAGCGCGTCATGTGATGGCAAACCGTTACCGTCGCGCCTTCGCTCATCAGCAGGAAGGCGATCGGCTTGCCGACGATTTCAGAATGGCCGACGACGACGACTTCCAGCCCCTTGAGGTCAAGGCCGGTTTCCTTCAGCAGCTCGACCGAGGCCGCAGCTGTGCAAGGCGCAAGGTCGAGCTGATTATACACGATATTGCCGATCGACGCCGGATGCATGCCCTCGACGTCCTTCAGTGGATGCACCGCCGCTTGCAGCGTCTTGATCGGGATATGCGCCGGCACCGGCCGCTGGATGATGATGCCGGTGACGCGCGGGTCGGCGTTCAGGCCGTGGATCGCCGCCTCGAGTTCGCCGGCGCTGATGTCGGCGGGGAACCGCCGCTCCTCGAAACCGATGCCGGCAAGCGCGGCCTTGGCGCGCTGGTTGCGCACATAGACATCGACGGCAGCGGTATCGCCGACGGTGATCGACACCAGCTTGGGCGGAAAACCTTCGGCGGTGGCGATGGCGGCATCCTCGCGCACGGATGCCATGATGCGCTGGGCGACCGGGCCGCCCCGGAGATAGCGGCTATCGTCTGGCGGAGACATGGCTGAACCTTTGCAGCGAGTTTGGCGCAGGGGAGTTTGGCCGTCCCTATAGCAGGGGAAATGCGGCAAGGCAGCGTGAAAGCGAACCGTCATCCCCCTGGCGCGACGTTCTGGCGCAGCCTGGCTCAGCTACCGCCGCAAAGAGAAAGGGCAGCGCGGTTTCCCAGGCTGCCCTTTCCTGACTGGCCGCATCCCCACACGGCCCGTCCCCCGTAAACTCTTCCCGATCCCTGAAGGTCCAGTCTTCTGGACCAGATGATTCGGTAGCCGACTATATCACGACCACGGTCGTTCCAACATTGACCCTCTCGTAAAGGTCAACCACATCCTCGTTGCGCATGCGGATGCAGCCGGAAGACACCGAGCCGCCGATCGTCCATGGCTGGTTGGTGCCGTGAATGCGGTATTCCGTCGTGCCGAGATAGAGCGCGCGGGCGCCGAGCGGATTCTCTTCGCCACCGGCCAGATAGGTCGGGAGGTAGCGGCCCTTGGCAGCCTCGCGCTTGATCATCTCCGCTGGCGGGCGCCAGTCCGGCCAGACGCGCTTGTTGGTGATCTTGTGCGTGCCAGACCATTCGAAGCCAGGTTTGCCGGTGCCGACGCCATAGCGCCGCGCCTTGCCGTTCTTCTCGACCAGGAACAGGAAGTTCTGCGTCGTATCGATGACGATCGTGCCCGGCTTCTGCGGGCCGTCATAGGCGACTTCCTGCGGCAGGTAGAGCGGATTGATCTGCGGCCGCATCACCACGCGCTTGGCCGGCGCCTGCACGGAAGCAGTGCGCACCCGATCGGGTCGCGCCGGCTGCGCATAGCGAAGTCGCGGCTGCTGGACCATCTGTCGGCTCTGCCGCACGATGCCGGGCGCCCGGCCAAGCTGCAGCACCCAGGGTGCGGAAAGGTCGGGGCTCACCATCACCGGCGGCCTGTCGGCATAGCGGTCGTTGGCGGCAGACGAGGTGACGCCGGCGGCCAGAATGGCCACGGCGCCGAGCACGGAACGCAAAAAGATCTTCATCGGAACGCACCTTGATCGTCGAACGGACGGAGGCGGAACTTGCCCCCGGTTGCGCGATCCTTGGCGCGAAGCGGCAACCGAAACATGAATCGGAATGCGTAAAATGCCGCTTTGTCAGTAAACCTTTTGGTGTGGTTACCGCCGGGTTCAGGAATCTGGTAAAGCCGCGGTAAATGCAGCGCGAAAGCGCGTTAACGGATGGATTGGCCATGACTCAAGACAACACCGGACTGCTTACCGGCTCCGACGGGATCACGCGCTGCTTCTGGCACGGCAATCTGCCGGACTATCTGCACTACCACGACCATGAATGGGGCCGGCCGGTCGCCGACGACCGCAGGCTGTTCGAAAAGATCTGCCTCGAAGGCTTTCAGTCCGGCCTGTCCTGGCTGACCATTCTGCGCAAGCGCGAGAATTTCCGCGAGGCCTTCGCCGGTTTCGACTTCTACAAGGTCGCTGCCTTCACCGACGAGGATGTCGAGCGCCTGGTCGCCAATGCCGGCATCATCCGCCACCGCGGCAAGATCGTCTCGACCATCAACAACGCCAAACGGGCGTGCGAAATGGTCGACGAGTTCGGCTCGCTGGCCGCCTGGTTCTGGAAGTTCGAGCCGGGGCCGGAGGAGCGGCCGGCGGTGGTGGACATGGCGCATCTACGCGCCAACCCGACGACAGGGGTCTCGATCAGGATTTCGAAGGAGTTGAAAAAGCGCGGCTGGAGCTTTGTCGGACCGACGACGGTCTATGCCTTCATGCAAGCGATGGGTCTGGTCAACGACCATCTCGAGGGGTGTGTTTGCCGGGAGCAGGTGGAGAAGGAACGCAAGGCCTTTAAGAGGCCGAAGTAGGGCGTCCCCCGACCTCCCCCTTGTGGGGAGGTCGCGCCGAAGGCGCGGGTGGGGGTATCTTGGCGCCGCACCCCCACCCCGACGCTACGCGTCGACCCTCCCCACAAGGGGGAGGGTAAGGAACTCACGTCCCGCTGGCGCCAGTCAGGAACAATCCCGCCACAATCGCCGCCAGTGCCGCAAAGGCCGGATAAATCACCAGCAATCCGGTCATCAGCGCCTCGCGCATGGTGGAACCCTTGCGCTCGTCGGCGGTGACCTCAAACGGACCGAGGCTCGCCGTCACCGGCGCACGGTTCTCGGCCGGCCGCAGCCGGACTTCATGCAAGCCGTCGTCTCTGATGTCGAACTTGTGTGCGGCAGTCATGGCCCAACCCTTTGTTTCGGCGCGCTTATCGGCTCTGATTGTGTCGGCACGATGCCGCGCCGATGGCGGAATTGTTTCCTTTTTGGTGCGGTTTGTTTCGTGGGACAAGGAAAAAGCGCAAACCCTTGCCGCACAAAGCCGCTTCGGTTAGGACACGCCAACTCCAAACAAGTCATCGATTACTAAGCGAAAAGACCCATCCCATGGCCGACAAATCGGAAAAGACGAAAGCGCGGCTGCCGCGCGGCTTTGCCGACCGCAGCGCTGAAGACATCCGCGCCGTCGAGAAGATGATGGCCACGATCCGTTCGGTCTATGAGCTCTACGGTTTCGAGCCGGCCGACCAGCCGCTGATCGAGTACACCGATGCGCTCGGCAAATTCCTGCCCGACCAGGACCGGCCGAACGAAGGCGTTTTCTCGTTCCAGGACGATGATGAGCAGTGGCTGTCGCTGCGCTATGATTTGACTGCGCCGACGGCGCGTTACGTCGCCGAGAATTTTGAGAAGCTGCCGAAACCCTATCGCAGCTACCGCTCCGGCTGGGTGTTCCGCAACGAAAAGCCCGGCCCGGGCCGCTTCCGCCAGTTCATGCAGTTCGACGCCGACACGATCGGTACGCCGGGCGTCGCAGCCGACGCCGAGATGGCCATGATGATGGCCGACGTGATGGAAGCGCTTGGCATCAAGCGTGGCGACTACGTCATCCGGGTCAACAACCGCAAGGTGCTTGACGGCGTGCTGGAGGCGATCGGCCTTGGCGGTGACAACAATGCCGGCCGCCGGCTGACGGTGCTGCGCGCCATCGACAAGCTGGACAAGCTCGGGCCGGAAGGCGTGAAGCTTCTGCTTGGGCCGGGCCGATGGGATGGCGGCAAGGAAGGCGAGGGCGACTTCGCCAAGGGCGCTGGTTTGGACGACGGGCAAGCTGAAGCAGTTCTTCTCGCCACGGCAAGGAACGCACAGGTCGACCAGGTTTCCATAGTGAGCTCGAACTCGACTTACCAAGAAGGCGTCGGCGAGCTCGCGACGATTGAAGCCCTGGTCAGGGCGGCCGGATATGGCGAAGATCGCATCGCCATGGACCGCTCCGTCGTGCGCGGCCTCGAATACTACACCGGCCCGGTCTTCGAAGCCGAATTGCTCGCCGAAATCCCCAACGAAGACGGCCAGATCGTGCGCTTCGGTTCGGTCGGTGGTGGCGGCCGCTATGACGGGCTGGTCTCGCGCTTCCGTGGCGAGCCGGTGCCGGCGACCGGCTTTTCGATCGGCGTCTCCCGCCTGATGACGGCGCTGAAGAACCTCGGCAAGCTGGACACCACCGATGTCATCGCGCCGGTCGTCGTGCTGGTCATGGACAAGGATACGGGAAGCCTTGGCCGCTACCAGAAGATGGTCGCAGAGCTACGCGCCGCCGGCATCCGCTCAGAGATGTATCTCGGCGGCGCCGGCATGAAGGCGCAGCTGAAATACGCCGATCGCCGCGGTAGCCCGGTCGCCATCATCCAGGGCGGCGATGAGCGCGCCAAGGGCGAGTTGCAGATCAAGGATCTGATCGAAGGCGCGCGCATGTCCGCTGAAATCGCCGACAACGCTGAATGGCGGGCTGCCCGCCCGGCGCAGGTGACGGTGGCGGAGGGAGAGCTGGTCGCCGAGGTGAGGAAGATTTTGGCGGTGCAGGCCGCTGACCGTGCGAAGGGTGGCGCTTGAACGCCCCCCTCTGGCCTGCCGGCCATCTCCCCCTAAAGGGGGGAGATTGGATGTCGCGCATGGTTTCGCCAATCTCCGGCGTTGAAGAAGAGGCGCTGCGCTCCGAGCTGCCAATCTCCCCCCTTGAGGGGGAGATGGCCGGCAGGCCAGAGGGGGGTGCCTCGCGCCACGCATGACCTCCCGCTATCCCGCCATCGCATTTGAAATCACCAAACTCTTCGCCGCCCGCAACACCCATGCGGTCGAGGTCGCGGTGCTGCAGCCGGCCGACCCATTCCTCGACATGGCCGGCGAGGATCTGCGCCGCCGCATCTTTCTCACCGAAAGCGAGACCGGCAAGACGCTGTGTCTGCGGCCCGAATTCACCATCCCCGTCTGCCTCGACCACATCGCCTCGCAGGCCGGCACGCCGCGCCGCTATTCCTATCTCGGCGAAGTGTTCCGCCAGCGCCGCGAGGGCGGCAACGAGTTCTTTCAGGCCGGCATCGAGGATCTCGGCGACCGCGATACGGCCGAGGCCGATGCGCGTTCGCTGGCCGATGCGCACGCGCTGCTGCAGCTGGTGCTGCCGGCGCAACCTCTTGCGATCACGCTCGGCGACCAGACCATCTTCGAGGCGGTGCTGGCGGCCCTCGGCCTGCCGCGCGGCTGGCGCATGCGACTTGCGCGCGCCTTCGGTTCGGCGCCGATGCTGCAGGCAGCGTTGTCCGATCTTGCCAACCCGCCACGCAACGGTGAGCTTGACGGCGAAGTCGCGGCCCTGGTGCTCGATGGCGATCTCGAAGCGCTTTCCGCCCACATTGCCGGCGGCATGGAAGAGGCCGGCCTGCTGGCATCCGGCGGACGCGCGCCAGTCGACATTGCCCGGCGGCTGATCGAAAAGGCCGAATTGCGCAGCGTGCGGCTGTCGAACGAGGCCTTTGCAGCACTCAGGGATTTCCTCGCAATTGACGTGCCGCTCGACGGCGCGAGTGCTGCGCTCGAAAGTTTTGCGGCCTCTGCCGGGCTTTCGCTGGGCGCGGCGCTCGAAAAATTCGCTGCCCGCGCCAAGGCCATCGAGGCGCACGGCTTGCCGACGCAAACAGTTCGCTACGACGCTGCCTTCGGCCGTCCGCTGGATTACTATACCGGCATCGTCTTCGAGATCGCGGCACTTGGCGGCGAGCGGCCGCTGGCCGGTGGCGGACGCTACGACCGGCTGCTGACCCTGCTCGGCGCCAAGACGCCGATCCCCGGCGTCGGCTTCTCCGTCTGGCTCGACCGCATCGAAGCGCTGCGGGGAGAGCCGCAATGATCACGCTGGCGATCCCATCGAAAGGCCGGCTCAAGGAGCAGGCCTTGGAGGTACTGGCCAGGGCCGGGCTTGCCGTCAGCCTGCCCGGCGATGAGCGCCAGTACCGCGCCCGCATCGACGGCGCCGAGGGCATCGAGGTGGCGTTCCTGTCGGCGTCCGAAATCGCCGGCGAGATTGGGCAAGGTTCGGTCGACCTCGGCATTACCGGCGAGGACCTGCTGCGCGAAAACCTCGCCGACTGGGAGGCGCGCGCCGAAATCGTCGCTCGCCTCGGCTTCGGCCATGCCGATGTCGTGGTCGCGGTGCCCGGCATCTGGCTCGACGTCGACACCATGGCCGATCTCGACGATGTCGCCGCCGATTTCCGCCAGCGCCACGGCAGGCGGCTCAGGATCGCCACCAAATACTGGCGGCTCACGCAGCAGTTCTTCTCGCAAAAGCACGGCATCCAGGTCTACCGCATCGTCGAAAGCCTCGGCGCCACCGAAGGCGCGCCGGCGGCAGGCCTTGCCGATGTCATCGTCGACATCACCACCACCGGCTCGACCCTGCGCGCCAACCATCTCAAGGTGCTGGCCGATGGGGTTGTGCTGGAGTCGCAGGCTTGCCTGGTGGCTGCCCGGAAAGATCGTGCGCCGGCGGATGAGGCGCTAGTGCGGGAAATAGCCGCGAAGATGAGCGCGCTCCCTCCCCCTTGAGGGGAGGGTGGACAGCCGCCAAAGGCGGATGGACGGGTGGGGTCGCTCCGGCAGTGCTCGACGCGAGACCACCCAAGCCGGGTCGACCGTGACCAAGGAAGCCGAGCACTTCGCCGAGGACCCCACCCGCCTCGCTTCGCGAGGCACCCTCCCCTCGAGGGGGAGGGGAACCGCCTGTACTTTCCACCACCCCATCAGGCTGCTAGGCTCACTCATCGGGAGGAAACGGCGATGGCGATTAATCTCGACGAGCTCAAGAACGCCACCAATCTGCGCGGGCGCGGCAGGGCGTTCATCGCTCCGCTCGACGGCCGGGCACATGTGTCGGGCGACCGTTCGGTGCCGCTGCTCGACAAGACGATCCCTCAGCTTTTCTCCGACACGGTCGGCAGATACGCCACGCAGGATGCTGCCGTCTTCGTCGGACAGGACAAGCGCTTCACCTGGAGCGAATTGTCGGACACGGTCGATACGCTCGCCGCCGGCTTCCTGGCGCTCGGCCTCGAAAAAGGCGACCGTGTCGGCATCTGGTCGCCCAACCGCTGGGAATGGCTGGTCACCCAATTCGCCACCGCTCGCATCGGCCTGATCCTGGTCAACATCAACCCGGCCTACCGGCTGACGGAGCTGGAATATGCCCTCAACAAGGTCGGCTGCAAGGCGCTGGTCACCGCCGCCAGTTTCAAGACCTCCGACTATCTCGGCATGATCGAGAAGCTGGCGCCGGAGCTCGCCAACGCCACCCCCGGCAAGCTCAAGGCGCAGAAATTGCCGACGCTGAAGATCGTCATTCGCATGGGCGACGACAACTCGCCCGGCATGTTCAATTTCGCCGATGTGCTGTCGATGGCCGGCCGCGACGAGCATGACAGCCTCGACCGCATCTCCGAAGGGCTGAAGCCGGGCGAGGCCATCAACATCCAGTTCACATCAGGCACGACGGGCGCGCCCAAGGGCGCGACGCTGACCCACACCAACATCGTCAACAATGGCAATTTCGTCACCGCTGCGATCAAGCTCACCGTCGACGACCGGCTCTGCATCCCGGTGCCGCTCTACCACTGCTTCGGCATGTCGATGGGCACGATGGGCTGCGTCACCAAGGGCGCGACCATGGTGTTTCCTGGCGAGGGTTTTGACGCCGGCGCGACGCTGAAGGCGGTGGCGCAGGAACGCTGCACCGGCCTCTACGGCGTGCCGACCATGTTCGTCGCCATGCTTGACCACGCCGACTTCACCAGCTTCGATCTCTCCAGCCTGCGCACCGGCATCATGGCGGGCTCACCATGCCCGATCGAGGTGATGAAGAAGGTGGTGACGCTGATGCATATGGAAGAGGTGACCATCGCCTACGGCATGACCGAGACCAGCCCGGTCTCGTTCCAGAGCAGCGTCGACGATCCGCTGGAAAAACGCGTCTCCACTGTCGGCCGCATCCATCCGCATGTCGAGGTCAAGGCCATCGACGCCGAGGGCGCCACCGTCGCCGTCGGCGCGCCGGGCGAGCTGTGCACCCGCGGCTATTCCGTCATGAAAGGCTACTGGGACGACGCGGAAAAAACCCGCGAGGCGATCGACGCCGACGGCTGGATGCACACCGGTGATCTCGCCACCATCGACGCCGAGGGCTATTGCAACATTGTCGGCCGGGTCAAGGACATGGTCATCCGCGGTGGCGAAAACGTCTATCCCAGAGAGGTCGAGGAATTCCTCTACCGCCATCCCAAGGTCAAGGAGGTGCAGGTGTTCGGCATTCCCGACGCCAAATATGGCGAGGAGCTGTGCGCCTGGATCGTGCTGAAGCCCAACCAGATCGCCACCGAGCAGGAGATCAAGAATTTCTGCGCCGGCCAGATCGCCCACTACAAAATCCCCCGCTACATCCGCTTCCGCACCGAACTGCCCATGACGGTGACGGGAAAACCGCAGAAGTTTCTGATGCGCGAGGCGATGGTGGAGGAACTGGGGCTGGTGGTGCAGAAGACGGCTTGAGGGTTGAACGCCGGGGGACGGGACTGCCCGGCTTCGAAACGACACTGGGGTGCTCGACAGGCTTCCGCAAGGTTCGCCGAACGCATTGGGGCTTGAATGACTGGTTTCGCACGATCAGCGACTTCCTATGCGATGCCTTTGGCCGCGCTGGCACTAGCCGTTGCGGTCAGAGTCAGCGGGCTATCGGTGGACGAAGGTTCGCCGAGCGTCAGGATTCTCGTCGGAGCGCTCTCGAGTGCGATCATGTTCATCACTATTTTCGTGGTGCTCGATCACGCCGAGGCGGTGGCCCACCGTGTGGGGGAGCCTTACGGCACATTGGTGCTGACTTTTGCCGTGACGGCAATCGAAGTGTCGATCATCGTTTCCATGATGCTGCATGGAGAGAACAACCCCACGCTTGCACGTGAGTCCGTCTTCTCGACGGTGATGATTGCCTCCACCGGCGTTGTGGGGACGTGTCTCACGTTTGGCGGCTGGCGTCATCGCAAGCAGGCAATTGTCCGGCAAGGGACAAGCGCATATCTGGCGGTTCTGGCCGCACTGACCGTCATGACGCTTATCCTGCCGACCTATACACGGACCACCGATCCCGGCACATTTTCGGCAGCTCAGCTTGGCCTTGTGAGCGTACTTTCCGTGCTGCTCTATGCAAGTTTTGTGTTCGCGCAAACCGTCCGGCACCGGGACGACTTCATCGAAGGACTGGCACACGACCTTTCGGCGCGAACCGCCCCTCACAAAAGCATCTCTTCCAGCGCTCTGCTCCTGATAATCGGACTGATCGGAATTGTCATGCTCGCCGAGCAGGTCGCCGCAAGTGTTGAAAATGCGCTCGTTGCTTACCAGGTGACCCAGGCTGACAGCATTGTGGGGGCAATGATCGCGGGTCTGGTTTTGATGCCGGAAGCCATTTCGGCGGTTCGTGCTTCACTCAACAATGAGCTGCAGCGCGGCCTGAATGTCGCAATGGGTTCGGCTTGCGCCACGATTGGCTTGACGATACCTGCGGTCGCAGCAGCCAGCCTGCTTACGGGACGAGGCTTAACCCTGGGGCTCCCGGAAGCTGACGCAGTACTTTTGGTTTTAGCGCTTTTCATATGCGGCGTAAGCTTTAGCAACGAAAGGACGACCTTCCTGACCGGAATCGTCCATGCCGTTGTGTTTTTTACGTACGTATTTCTGGTATTTATCCCTTGAGGCTTTGGTGCGATCTGGCGACCAGCCATCAAGGCGGGTATTCTCGAACGCGCCTGATTTGAGCTTTTCGGGGTTCCCAAGGCGACATCCAAGACCCAAACGACTCACACCCCCATCACCACCCCACCCAGCCCGCGAATGATCTTCGCCAACTCGACGCACTCATCATGCCGCACCTTATTGCGGCGCCAGGCCAGGCAGATCGTGCGTTGCGGCATTGGCTCCTGGAACGGCACGATCTTGAGGTCCGGCATGGCGCTGGCCGGCCTTGCCGCCATTTCGGGGATGAGCGTGACGCCGAGACCATGCGCTACCATCTGCAAGAGCGTCGTCAGGCTGGTGGCGCCATAGCTTGCCATTGCCACCGGGCGCACGCTGCCGCAGAGCGCGAGCGCCTGTTCGCGCAGGCAGTGGCCTTCCTCCAAAAGCATCAGCCGCTCCAGCGCCGGGCTTTCCGGCGGCACCGGTGGCGAGGCGAAGGCTGGATCTCCGGCTGGCACGGCGAGGAAGAAGCGGTCGGCGAACAGTTCGTCGGTGACCAGGCCGGGCTGGTCGAGCGGCAGCGCGGCGATGAAGGCGTCGAGCCGTCCGGTTGCCGTGTCCTCGACTAGCGATGCGGTGACTGCTTCGCGCAGTTCGAGTTGCAGGGACGGAAAATGCCGTTTCAGTTCCGGCAATACATGCGGCAGCAGATAGGGTGCCACGGTCGGGATGATGCCCAGCCGGAAGCGGCCTTCCATGGCCGGGCGGCCGCGCCGGGCCGTCGTCTCGACATCACTGATGTCGCGCAGGATGCGCTCGATGCGTGGCAGCAGCGCTTCCGCCTCTTCCGTCATCCGCACCGTCTTGCCGCCGCGCTCGAACAGCCGGCAGTTCAGCCTTTGCTCCATCTCGGCGATCTGCGCGGACAGCGCCGGCTGGCTGACGCCGGCAAGTTTTGCGGCGCGGCCGAAATGCAGCGTTTGCGCCAAAGCCTCGAAGTATTGCATCTGCCGCACGGTCAAGCCAATCATAAGGAAAGCCTATCGCAACAAACAGGAAAGGCAATTTGTTTTTATCGAAGAGACGGCTTAGTCTGGAACCATTCCAGAGTGGCGCGGCTCCCGGCCGGCCCGGAAAAAACAACACATAAATCAGCAATTCGGAGGCCAAGATGGACGCGATGACCGACGACAACAGCGCCGGCAAATGCCCGGTCGCGCATGGAACCTCCGCCAGGACCAACCGCGACTGGTGGCCGAACCAGCTCGACATCGGCGTTCTCCACCAGCAGTCGAGCCTTTCGGACCCGATGGGCGAAGCTTTCGACTACGCCGCGGAGTTCGAGACGCTCGACCTCGACGCGGTGATCGAGGATTTGCACAAGGTGATGACGGATTCGCAGGATTGGTGGCCGGCCGATTTCGGCCATTACGGGCCGCTGTTCATCCGCATGGCCTGGCACAGCGCCGGCACCTATCGCATCGGCGACGGCCGGGGTGGCGCCGGTGCGGGCCAGCAGCGTTTCGCGCCGCTGAACAGCTGGCCGGACAACGCCAATCTCGACAAGGCGCGCCGGCTTTTGTGGCCGGTCAAGCAGAAATACGGCCGCAAGATCTCCTGGGCCGACCTGTTGATTCTCACTGGCAACGTCGCGCTGGAATCGATGGGCTTCAAGACCTTTGGCTTCGCCGGTGGCCGCGCCGATGTCTGGGAGCCCGAGCAGGATGTCGACTGGGGTTCGGAAACCAAGTGGCTCGACGACAAGCGCTATTCCGGCGACCGTGAGTTGCACGGCCATCTCGGCGCGGTGCAGATGGGCCTGATCTACGTCAACCCGGAAGGGCCGAACGGCAAGCCGGATCCGCTGGCCTCGGCCCGCGACATCCGCGAGACCTTCGGACGCATGGCAATGAACGATGAGGAAACCGTGGCGCTGATCGCCGGCGGCCACACCTTCGGCAAGACCCATGGCGCCGGTGATGCAACACTGGTCGGCGCCGAGCCGGAAGGCGCGGGCATCGAGGCGCAGGGCCTCGGCTGGTCGAGCAAGCATGCCACCGGCATTGCCGGCGATGCGATCACATCCGGCCTCGAAGTTACCTGGACGACGACGCCGACCAAGTGGAGCAACAACTTCTTCGACAATCTCTTCAACTTCGAATGGGAGCTGACCAAGAGCCCGGCCGGGGCCCATCAGTGGACGCCGAAGGGCGGCTCTGGCGCGGTTACGGTGCCGGACGCGCACAATCCCTCGAAGCGTCATGCGCCGGCAATGCTGACCACCGACCTCGCGCTGCGGGCCGACCCGGCCTATGAGAAGATCTCGCGCCGCTTCCACGAGCATCCGGAGCAGTTCGCCGATGCCTTCGCCCGTGCCTGGTACAAGCTCACCCATCGCGACATGGGGCCGGTCGTGCGGTATCTCGGCCCGCTGGTGCCGAAGGAAGAGCTGATCTGGCAGGATCCGGTTCCGGCCGTCGACCATGAGCTGGTCAGCGACCAGGATATCGCATTGCTGAAGGCCAAGATCCTGGCTTCGGACCTCAGCGTTTCGCAATTGGTCTCGACCGCCTGGGCCTCGGCCTCGACCTTCCGCAACTCCGACAAGCGCGGCGGCGCCAATGGCGCGCGCATTCGTCTGGCGCCGCAGAAGGACTGGGAGGTCAACCAGCCTGTCGAACTGGCCACCGTGCTGGCGAAGCTCGAAGCCATCCAGAACGAGTTCAACGCAGGCGGCAAGAAGGTCTCGCTGGCCGACCTCATCGTGCTCGGCGGCGTCGCCGCGGTCGAGAAAGCGGCGCAGGATGGCGGCAATGCGGTGAAGGTTCCCTTCACGCCCGGCCGCACCGACGCCTCGCAGGCGCAGACCGACGTCCATTCCTTTGCGGCGCTCGAGCCGAAAATTGACGGCTTCCGCAACTATGTCAGGGGCAAACCGCCGATGTCGGTCGAAGCCATGCTGGTCGACCGGGCGCAACTGCTCAACCTGACGGCGCCGGAGATGACGGTGCTGGTTGGTGGCCTGCGCGTGCTCGGCGCCAACACCGGCGGCTCGAAGCATGGTGTGTTGACCGACAGGCCGGGCACGCTGACGAACGACTTCTTCGTCAACCTGCTCTCGATGAGCACCATCTGGGATCCGGCCTCCGAGCCGGGCTCGCATGAGGTCTATGAAGCACGCGACCGCAAGACCAGGGCAGTCAGGTGGACCGCCACACGCGCCGACCTGATCTTCGGCTCGCATGCGCAGCTGCGCGCGCTGGCCGAGGTCTACGGGTCGGCGGATGCCGGGCAGAAATTCGTTGGCGATTTCGTCAAGGCGTGGACCAAGGTGATGAACGCCGACCGTTTCGACATCGCTGCCTGATACAACCTCCCAAACGAAGGGCGCGGGGCCCCGGCCCCCCGCAGCGGGTTTGGAGGGGTAGTAAAAATATAAATTTAAATAAAATTTAATATAAAAAAAAAAAGCCACCCACCGCCCCAGAGATATTAGGTT
>NZ_JAMYVM010000035.1:0-57023 GCF_040324035.1 Mesorhizobium sp. M0016
TCACAAACGAGATCATCGCACGTGAGTACGCGGCGTTTCAGCTGGGAGTAAGGCCAGTGGAACCGTCCGCGCTCTATCACTACGTGGCGATTTGGCAGAGGGGCAGGACCTTTTCGAACGCACTGGATGTGACGCTCGAGGCGATCATCGCCGCGTTTTCCCAGTCCGCTAGAGGGGGATCATCCCTTGAGGGCTGATATCCTCGGCAGCCGCTGCCCACAACAAGCAGCGGTTCTTTCTGACGGAGCAATCGGCCCGCGCCCTTGAACAGGATGCGGGCTTTTGTGCGAAATAGCCCCTATGTCAGGTTGTTTTGATGCCGATCTTGCGGCGCTTGGCCGGTGCCGGCAACGTTACGGGTTCAGGCGCGACGGCCTTCCGTCCAAGGCCGATCGCCTTTGCCATCGCGGATCGCACCGCGGCATAGTTCGGCGCAACCATTGGGTAATCGGAGGGCAGGCCCCATTTCGCCCGGTACGCATCCGGCGAAAGATCGTAGTGAGTGCCAAGGTGCCGCCTGAGCGATTTGAACCTCTTGCCGTCTTCCAGGCAGATGATGAAATCGGGCGTCACCGATTTCTTGATCGGGACTGCGGGTGTAAGCTTCTCTTCCGCTTTGGGTGGGAGTGCTCCCTGCAGCTTGCTGATTGCTCCATAGGTATCGGCAATTATGCGGGCGAGTTCCGCGACGGGAATCGGGTTGTTGCTGACATAAGCGGAAACGATGTCAGCTGTCATCTCCAGCAATTCCGCGTCGGAGTTAAGATCTTCAGGCATTTAGCCACCCTTCATTTGCTCTTCAGTTGCCGTAGCCCCGATCTACGTCAGCTGCCTCGCTACAGCAAATCGCACCGGGTGCACAAGACATGAAGTCACAAAGAGGAACGTGGCGGGGGCGTGGGCCACGAAACTCTGCATGAAGCAGTTCAGGCGAGGCACCGCCCAGCAATAAAGGCAATTGGGCGGGAGGGCGGAAGCTGGTTTCAAGCGAGCCTTGTTATCCTGCCGGCTGCATGGCTGCCTTCGCTAGCATGCCGAACAGAGCTGGCGGCTCGTCGGTGCTTGTAGCGGGTCGCGCACGTATCGCAGCGCCGAAAAATCTTCGATGGCGAGGCCGACGGAAGTGAAGAGGGTGATCTGCTGACGTCCCGGCGGCCTTGCGCGTTGGCGGCGATCACTCCCCGAACTCGGTACCCGCACAGTTGGGGTCCAGTTGCTGGATCTCGCCCTTGATGCGTGTCCGTGGTGGGAATTCGACGAAGATGTCAGAGACGCACCAGGATGCCGCGGTGCAGTTCAGTCTTGCCAGGGCAGTCGCCACCGACGCCCCCGGCTAAGGTAGAATCGACCGAAACCTTACGCTCACGACGTCGATCGCGCTCACCTATACCCCGGAGGACCCCTTCAACAGCTCTTCTATAAAATCAGCCACAATCGTCGAAGGCTCCCTTTGAGGCGGGAGCAACAGAAGCGTCCGAAAGTGAATTGCTGGCTCGAACGGCACGATCATCATTCCCCGTCCGAGGAAGGGGTCCGCCGTAATCGGATTGACCATGCCGCAGCCAAGACCAGCCTCGACCATCGCCGCGATCGTCGTCGAATAAGGGGTCTCCAAGACAATTTTTGGCTTCACCCCATGCTCCGCGAAGATCGCCTCCGCCTCTCGCCTTGTCGTGTCCTCCGGCGCGAGTGCGACGAAGTTTTCATCGTGGAGGTCTCTTGGATAGATAACTGCTCTGCCCTGCAAACGGTGGCCCGGAGGCAGGGCAATGGCAACCTGATAGCTGGCAAAGGGCCGAGCGATGACGCCCGCGAGATCGATCTCGTCCGCCGCCACACCGACGTCGAACTGGCCGGAAGCAACCAACTCCTTGACCGAGGACGACATCCGCGCTTGGAATGTTATAGCCACCTGCGGGTGGCGCTTCTGGAACGAGCGCATGACTTTCGGCATGACGTTTGTGCTTAACGCCGACAGGCTTGCCACTCTTATTTCGCCCGACCCGAAGTCTCTTATACGCGCAGCCGCACTCTTGAGATGGATCAGGCCGGAAAACGAGGTTTCAACCTCTCGGAAGAAGAGCCGCCCTTCCGCAGTTGGGCTCATGCGCCCCTTAGCGCGATTGAACAGCGCAAAGCCAACGGTGCGCTCCAACTCCTGAACTGCCTTGCTCACGGCCGGCTGTGAGATGCGCAGGATCTCGGCCGCACGTGTCGTCGTGCCGTTTGTCATCAGGGCATGGAAGACTTCGATCTGCCTCAGGTTCATCCGACCCTATAACCTCCGAGAATAGTAAACCGCAATCTTGATATTAGACCGCATAGTGAGGTGTGTGCTTAAACAATCGCCATGTCCAGGGGGTGGCGAGAGAATGAACGACTTTACCGAGGTAGTGCTGACCCCGAAGGTTAGGAATGAGGGCTTCGATCCTCTTGGAACGGCGGTCCACAGAGCTTCGACAATCGTGTTCGAGAATGCGGAGGCATACGCCAACCGCGCGCAGCGCGGGCCTGAAGGATATTCCTACGGCTTGTACGGCACGCCGACGACGCGCACGCTCGAACAAAAGCTTACCAAGCTCGAAGGAGGCGTCCGGACGTTCCTCGCCCCTTCTGGCCAAGCGGCCAACTCGGTAGCGATGCTTTCTTTCCTGAAGGCTGGCGACAACATCCTCCTTGTAGACACGTCCTACCCGCCCGTCAGGGACTTCGCCAACCAGGACTTGGCACGCTTCCAGATAGAGACGAGGTACTTCGATCCATCCACGATCGATGATCTCGAAAGCAAGATCGACGAGCGCACCGCGATTGTCTGGTGCGAGTCTCCTGGTTCGACGAGCATGGACGTCCAGGACATACCAGCCATTGTGGCGGTGGCCCGGCGCCGCGGCATTCTCGTCGGATGCGACAACACTTGGGCGACGCCGCTGAACTTCAAGCCGATCCTGCACGGCGTCCATATTGTCACAGAGGCGTTGACCAAATACATCTCCGGGCACTCCGACATACTGATGGGATCGATTACGATCGCCCGTCCCGAACACGAGGCTGTGGTCAAGGGTTTCATGGGACGCTTTGGGATAGGCGTCTCGCCGGACGACGCGGCCCTCGTCCTGCGCGGCATGGAGACACTCGGCATCCGGATGCAGCGCTCGTTCGAAAGCGCGCGGACCTTGGTCGAACAGATCGAACGGCATCCGTTGGTAGACCGCGTGCTGTGGCCGCCACTCGCCCATTCGCCTGGTCATGAGTTCTGGAAACGCGACTTCGTTGGAGCGAGCGGCGTATTCGGCGTGCTGTTCAAGGACGCCTGCACCCCACATGTCTCACCAGCGCTCGACGTCTTGACGACCTTCGCCATCGGCGCCTCCTGGGGAGGCACCCGCAGTCTCGTCGCACCGATGCCCGTCCGGCAGAACAGAACGGCGACAGAATGGCTCGCGTCCGACCTCGTGCTGCGCATCAGTGTCGGGATCGAGGCGCTTGAGGATTTGCAGGCGGACGTCGCTCGCTTGCTCGAAGACATATCTGTTCGGACCGCACAAGATCGGTCCGGCACGGGAGCTCGCTCCTACGGGTAATCAAATCAAAAACAAGGGGAATGGAACATGGACAGCAGCAAATTCATAGCAATTCACAGGCGGTCGTTTCTGACAGGCTTGTCCGGCATGATCGGCATCGCCGCCGGCGGCTCATTCTTTCCGAGCATGGTCGCGGCCGCGGCTGATAATGATACGCTTAGGATCGCCATCTCTGTGGCCCCCGGCGACTTGGACCCCCACAAATTTAAGGGGCTCTACGCGGTCCAGGACATGGTGTTCGAACCACTCGTCACATACTCCTATGACGGAAAAATTGAACCTGGACTGGCGACCGCTTGGTCCATCGAGAATGAGGGCAAGCTCCTGCGCCTGACGCTCAGAGAGCGGGTAGTCTTCCATGACGGGACACCCTTCGACGCCACCGCCGCCAAGTGGAACCTGGGGCGCTGGATGGGGCAGGCTGACAACAACTGGATGAACTGCTCCAGGCTCTTCGTGGACGCCACCGTCGTCGACGACAGTCATATCGATATTCGCTTCAAGGAGCCCGTTCTTGGGCTGCTGCAAGAATTGGCCTATGTCCGCCCCGGTCGTTTCCTCAGCCCGAAATCGGTCGCGGCTGACGGGAGCTACAAGGCTCCGGTCGGGACCGGTCCGTGGCGTGAAATCAGCGCGGATAACTCGGGCAGCGTCTTCGAGCGGTTCGACCCCTATTGGGGCGAGAAGCCCAAGTTCTCGAAAGTCCAGTTGAAGGTGCTCCCCGACTCGCGTGGCCGTATGGCTGCGCTCCGAGCCGGCGATATCGACCTAATGGGTGGGGCCTTCGTATCGCCGATCACCGCGATCGAGGCCCAGACCTTGAAGCAGGCGGGGCTAGACGTCGTTGTGGAACCCGGTTCGACGACGATGATCATGGCATTCAATCCCGACCGGGCTCCAGCTCTCAAGGAAGTCGCAGTCCGGAAGGCCATCGATATCGGCATAGATCGGGCAGCAATTTCAAAGGTACTTTATCGCGGGATGGCAGCGACGTCGGCCAATCTCTTCGCCGAATCCGTTCCACTTGCCGGAAAGCGCTATGAGGTTCCCCAGATCGACGTCGAAGGCGCTAAGGCGCTTTTGCAAAAAGCGGGATGGGTCGGCAGTCCTGTGAGAGAGAAGGAGGGTACTCCGCTCGCTCTCGAAATCGTCGTCAGCGAAGAACAAATTCCCGGATCGAGATCCGTCGCCGAGGTGCTTCAGGCGGAACTGCAGGAGATTGGCATTCAGCTTACGATCCGCTCGGTGGACCATGCCTCGCGACACAGCGATATTCCCGAGCGCAAGTTCGACCTTGCTTTCTTCCAGACATACGGCGCCCCTTACGAGCCTTTCGCCACAATCGTCGGTCTTTTCCTGTCTACCTACGACAACGGGGTCGACGGCAAGCTGTTCGTCGACGCCGAGCGGCTCGATCCGCTCGTGACCGCGACGATGTCGGCGTTGGACCCAAACATGGAAGCCAACGTCCAGAAGGTTTACGATTGGCTGCACGACAACGTCGCCATCGCTCCACTGCTTTACGTGCCAGGTGTCTGGGCGCACTCCAGCCGCGTCAAAGACTTCAAGGCCCCAGCAACGGAGTACGACATGCCTTACGAAAACATCAGCCTGAGCGAATAGGAGACGCCGTGTTCTTCTTCATCGCAAAGAGAGCCCGGAACGCGCTCATTCTGCTTTTTCTGGCTTCCGTCTTGTGCTTCTCGCTGGTGGTGTCAGCCCCAGGCAACATCGCTATCTTGATTGCGGAGCTTCGCACCCCAACGGCGACCAAGGCAGACATTGCCAAGGTCGCCGAGGAAATCGGCCTGAACAAGCCATTGCTCATTCGATACACGGACTGGCTTGGCAATGCCGCTCACGGCAACTTCGGTATCTCCTACAAGACTGGGGAGGACGTTGGAACATCTCTTCGGAGCCGGTTATCGGTTACCGCTACGCTGGTCGCCGGCGGAGCCATGGTCGCCCTCGTGTTGAGTTTGCTCATAGGATTTCTCGGGGCCCTGTGGGCACACAGAATGCCCGACCACATTGCACGCGGACTGGCGTTGTTCGGTGCATCCACTCCCTCGTTCTTCGTCGGTGCGCTTCTGGTCTATGCTTTCTCAGTGTCGTTCAAGATATTTCCGACATTCGGCTACGACGGTTTTCGCAGCTTCATTTTGCCATGGCTCACAATAGCGATGCTGCCTGCCGCTGTCCTCAGCCGCGTCGTGCGAGTCGGCCTTGAGGAGGCCATGGCGCGTCCTTTCGTCCTGACCGCGATGAGCAAGGGCTTCAAACGTGAGCGGATACTCGTGCGCGACGCTTTGCCCAACATCGCGCCGACCTACCTTAATGCGCTCGGAACTCAGATAGGTCTCATGGTCGTGGGCGCCGTCGTGGTGGAGCCGCTGTTCGCCTGGCAAGGGGTCGCAGAGCTGTTCCTGACCGGGGTCCGGTTCCGCGACTTCATGGTGGTGCAGGCCTGTCTCCTGATCTTCATAACCTTCTTCATTATCCTGAATGTGATCGTGGACGTCCTGATGATGCTCACCGATCCGCGGATGCGCCGGCAAAGGAGCGGATCATGAACATAGTAGGCAAATTGGCAGAGCCGATAAGGAAACTGCCGCGGGCATCCGTCATCACCATTGGCGCTTTCGTATTCATCGGCGTGTTCGCACCGCTGCTCACACCTCACGCACCGAACGCCCAGAACCTGCTGCTCGCAGGCGAAGGGCCAACCATGACACACTGGCTGGGCGCCGACCACCTTGGACGGGACACGCTCAGCAGGCTGATAACCGCTGCCCGGACCTCACTTGTCGGCGTCTGTCTCGTGCTCGTCATCGCCCACACGATAGGAACCACCATCGGTACGGTCGCCGGATATCGACGCGGCTGGACGGACGAGATCCTGATGCGCATTGTCGACGTCGGTCTCGCTATCCCCAGCCTTATCATTTCGCTCGCGGTCATCGGCGTATTCGGGGCCAGCTACTGGAACATGATCCTCGCCTTGGCGCTGGCTTGGTGGCCGGGTAGCGCTCGCGTCAGCCGCGCGGTGGCCGTGAGCGTCATGAACAAGCCCGAGATGGAGGCGCTGCGCGTCCTTGGTGCTAGCCCTATGCGGATCTACTTCGTCCATCTTCTTCCAACGACGCTCGGCGCCGTCCTTGTCTATGCCACGGCAGACGCGGGCGCAGTAGCTCTGGCGATTGCCACTCTGAGCTTTCTCGGCCTCGGCATCCAACCGCCAACTCCAGAATGGGGGCAGATGCTGGTCGATGCGCTTCCCTATCTGGAAACGGATCCACGGCAGGTCGTTCTCCCGGGTCTTGCCCTTACGCTGGCCGTGATTGGATTCAATATCCTGGGTGAAGCAGTCGCGCTGAACCGCGTGCCGACCCCGCTCACGAACAAGATGCTTGTCGCGCGTCGCCGCGCCACGGCGCTCTGGGCAAAGGAGTCGATCTGATGCCCGCTCAAACCGTACTGGACGTGAGAAACCTGACTGTCGATCTCTTAACTGGCCATGGGGCGGTCCGTCCGGTCGATGGCGTCAGTTATTCGATACGACGCGGGGAGACGTTGGCTGTCGTAGGAGAGAGCGGCAGCGGCAAGACCGTGATGAACTTCGCTCCTCTCGGTCTGATGCCGATTGGTGTGAAAGCGGACGTTTCGGGCTCAGTGGTCTTCGACGGCACCGAGCTGGTTGGAGCCTCCGAGGACAAAATCAGACGCCTCCGTGGAAAATCGACAGGCTTCATTTTTCAGGACCCGATGAGTGCACTGAACCCCGCAAGAAGGGTGGGGCGGCAAATCGCGGAGATGGCTGAGTTCCACTTGGGCATGTCGGCAACTGCCGCCGAAGCAAGGGCGCTAGACCTTCTTAAATTGGTCGACATATCCGACCCGGCGGCGCGACTAAGGCAGTATCCTCACGAACTGTCCGGTGGCCTCAGGCAGCGCGTGATGATTGCAATTGCCATCGCGGCCGAACCCAAGCTCCTGATTGCGGACGAGCCGACCACCGCGCTCGACGTCACCGTTCAGGCCCAGATCCTGCGCCTGCTCAAGAACATTCAGTCAAAGCTTAAAATGGCGATGGTTCTCATTACTCACGACATGGGCGTCGTCGCAGGATCGGCAGACCGAGTGGTCGTCATGTACGCGGGCCGGAACGCGGAAACCGGTCCCGTCGAAAAGGTTCTGGTTTCCCCGCATCATCCCTACACGATGGGACTGATCGACGCCATCCCGCGGCGTGAAGACGCGATCGGGGCACCCTTCCGGGGACTCCCCGGCGTGCCGCCTATGCTCGCGGCGCCTATTGTCGGGTGCGCTTTTGAGCCGCGCTGCGTTCATTCGGTCCAAAGCTGCAAATCGCATCGGCCTAAGCTCGTCGAGACGCTCGACCCTTCGGTCTTCGCCGCATGTCCTGTGATCAACGACCACCTCTTGGAGAGAGTAAGCTGATGGCTGTTCTCGAAGTCGAAAACCTTGTGACCAGCTTTCCCAGCGCGATGAGGGGCAAGACCATCAAGGCCGTAAACGACGTGTCAATCACGTTGAACGCGGGCGAAATCGTCGGCCTCGTCGGCGAGTCCGGCTGCGGTAAGTCGACACTTGGCCGATCCATCGTGGGGCTGGAGAACCCTCAGTCGGGTAGAGTGATCTTCGACGGCGTCGATCTCGGATCCCTCTCGGGCAGACGCCTTAGGGAAGTGCGCCGTGCCGTCCAATACGTGTTCCAGGACCCCTACGCCTCGTTGAACGATCGACAGACCGTTGGCGAAGCAATCGCAGAGGCTCTGATCATCAAAGGGATGCGCTCGAAGGAACAACGTGCGGCGCGTACGACGGAGCTGTTGGACCAGGTCGGACTGGCGACCCAGGTCAGGGACCGGTTCACCCGAGAGCTGTCCGGTGGACAGCGTCAACGTGTGGCAATCGCGAGGTCACTTGCCGTGGAACCGCGGGTGCTGATCTGCGACGAGCCCGTTAGCGCGCTCGATCTTTCGATCAGGGCGCAAGTGATGAATTTGTTCATGGGACTGCGCAGGGACCTTGGCGTCGCCTGTTTGTTCATCGCTCACGACCTCGGCCTCGTTCGACAGGCTTCGTCGCGTGTTTACGTCATGTACCTTGGTCGGATCGTCGAGATGGGAACGTCTGAGGACGTCTACAGCCATCCGAGCCACCCCTACACGCAGTTGCTCCTGGCATCGGTTCCAGTAGCCGATCCCATTGAGGAGAGAAATCGGAAGGTCCCGCTGCTCGTAGGAGAAATACCGAGCCCGACCAATCCTCCTTCGGGATGCGCGTTTCGGACGCGTTGTCCACTAGCTGTCGCCGACTGTGCGACAGCACTCCCGCCTCAGGTCGAGGTCAGTGCCGGTCACCGGGCGGCGTGCGTGCTCGCGGAAAAGGTCTTCCGTGGAGAACGCAGTGCTCTCAACGTCCCGCCTGAATCCGGAAGAATGCCCGGGCAAGTGCGTCTGATGACTGCCCCCGCCCTCTGAAAGTAATTGTTCAAGATCGAGTCGCACCTGCATGAGTCTGTCACCGGACATCGCCCTGCTGTCGCTTGCGGAACTGTCCCGCAGACTTCGCGCGAGGGAAATATCTCCCCTTGAACTCACGAAGACGTACCTCGACAGAATCGCTGGGCTGGACCAGAGACTTCACAGCTTCAACTCGCTGCGAACTGAAAGCGCGTTGCAGGAGGCATCGGCGGCGGAGCAGGCGCTCATGCGCGGGGACTGGCTAGGCCCTCTGCACGGCGTGCCCATTGGCATCAAGGACCTCATCGATGTCGCGGGACTGCCGACCACGGCGCAGGCTGTTCACAGGCGCGACGCGATCGCCAGCGAGGATGCAGGCGTCGTCGCATCCTTGAAGCGGGCCGGCGCGATTATCCTCGGGAAGCAAGCAACCACCGAATACGCGGTGTCCGGGACGCAGTTCGATCTTGGCTGGCCGCCCGCCCGCAACCCGTGGAACCTCGATCTCGACCCATCGTCGTCATCGAGCGGCTCGGCGATTGCGGTTGCGGCGGGTTTGTGCGCCGGGTCGGTGGGGACGGAGACCGCAGGCTCCATACGAGATCCTGCCGCGTGGTGTGGGGTCGCAGGTCTCAAGCCGACGGACGCGCTGGTAAGCCGAAAAGGCGTACTTCCGCTGTCACGATCAATGGATTGCGTCGGTCCGCTAGCCTGGACGGTCGAGGACTGCGCCCTGATGATAGCGTCGATGGTGTCGACGGATACTGACGATCTTTTGCTTAGAGGTTTCAAGAGCCCTGATATCTCAGGGATAGGAGAAGGGATCCGAGGTCTGCGTGTCGGCGTCATAAGGCAATTCTATGAGGGCGATCCCGACGTCGATCAGGACGTGCTCGACGCGATGGAGAATACGCTCGCCGTCGTGCAGGATCTTGGCGGCCGTGTTTCCTCCGTCAATTTGGCGGATTTCGGCCTGTACGGTTCTGTCGCAAGGAACATTACCTGGCCGGAGGAATACGCCGAACATCGGGCGGAGCTCGATGCCTATCCAGAACGGTTTCACCCTGTCAGCCGCTCCCGCCTGCAGGACGGGAAGACCGTTTCGGCGGCCGACTATATCGATGCCCGCCTTCGGCAGAAGGCGCTGACTGAAGCCCTAGCCGGCATTATGGAGGACGTCGACGTCCTTGTCCTGCCGACGATGAAGACGCCCGCTCAGATCCTAGGTTATGAGATGACGGAGATGGGCGAGATGGAACTTTCGCTCAGCCGGCCTTTCAACCTTACTGGTAGCCCGGCGCTTGCGATCTGCAACGGCTTTACCGCGACGGGACTTCCGATCTCGATGCAGATCGTGGGCCGCAAGTTTGAGGACGACACAGTGCTGAGGGCGGGACACTCCGTGGAGCAGGCGCTGGGACTTCGATCCAGGAGGCCGGTGGTGGCGACAGAAAATCCCGGGTGAGACCCGCCAAAGCGCAGCCAGCCGAACGTCGATCTCATGGCGCCTTCGGACCTATGTGCAGAGCAATCTCCCGAAGGCGGTACACTCGGTCAATGCCACGCTCGTTTTGTACAGCTTACAAGGCAGAAAGCCTGGCGGAGATGCCAGTTAACCCGAGCCGCGGACTACGCTGCCCTCGCAGCTTGGAGAGTGTGCAGCATCTCCGGCTTGAGATGCGTATACCGCCGCAACATCTTCCAATCCTTGTGACCCGTGACCAAAGCTACCTGTTCGATCGTGAATCCAGCTTCGAAGAGGCGGCTTGTTCCTTCATGCCGCAAGTCGTGAAAGTGAAGGTCGTCGATGGCCAGGTCAGCGCATCCTCGACGAAAGGCGGTGCCGACCGACCTATGATTGAAGGGGAAAATTCGATCATCGTCATTGCTTCGCTTGGCCAGTCGGTCCTCGACAATGGCCCACCACCGCGCCTTGCAGATTTCCTCCTGGCGCATCGCCGTTGCGACGGCGAAACGTATTATCTGACCAACCGGCGCTATTTGACGAGGATTTGCATCGAAGTGGGCGATGAGTCTGTCGAGTTCATCCTGGGTCGGCCTCCTGTCGCGCTGATTGCCTTTACCAACGAGGCCAAGCCTCTTTAGGGCAATACGCGCGAGATCAACCGGTTCGACCTTGACGGGCAGGCCGTGCACCGCAGCGGCATGAGCCAGTATGAGTTTTACAAAGCCGATGTCCATGCCGAGCGTCATCGGTCCGGCACCTTGGGCGGCCCGGTCGCGCCCAAAACGAATGAGCCGTTCGCGATCGAGAGCCGCAATGTTGCACTTCCCCAGATGTCTTTGGAGCATATCGAGAGCCGCGGCCTTGGAGCGGCGAGGGGACTTGCCTACATCACACATGTCGTCGATATGAAGGTCGATGAGTTCACCGAAAGTTTTCAGGCGGGCTATACGGGACTTGGTCGGCGTCTCACCACGATCGACTTGGCGCTCGGCTTCGGTTGCCCAGCGCCGTGCGTCGTCTCGGCGTAGAAAGGTCTCGCTAACGTAGCGACCCTTGCGACGGACTTGGACGCGCCAGGAACCGGACGAGAGTTTTGTGTAGGTGGCCATTTTTTTGTGTGCGCTCTGTGTGCACTGAGAGATCGAAACGTGGCGAAAAGGGTCGTATTCTGGCGTAAATTCGTGTGCACTCGGGCTGCTCTAACGATTTGATGTTAAAGAAAAAATGCTGAAAAATCAAGATCATAGACTGGCTATTGCACCCATGATGGTCTGGACACGCTTCGGCGATAGCTTCTGTTCGATGAACAGGCTGGCCGCTGCATGACGCAGGCCATGGAAGTCGTACTTGGGGCGCAAGTTCAACCAAAAGATTGAACAGGTTATCCAGACCAGAACATTAGCGCCGACTAACGGTTAATGTCGGCAGTGTCCCGAATCATGATTGGCTGGAGCGATGGCGGTACCGGCGTTCGATCTTGTCTATTTTTCCCGCCTGACCCTAGGCGACCTGCTGGGCAGCGTCATTTCGTTGCTGGCGTGTTTGGTGCTCTACAACGCTTTGGCTACGGACCGCCCGAACCGATAGGTCGGGTCTAACCCGCGATCGCGATTCCAAAGCCAAGGCCCAGGCCAATTGCGACGTCAAGGAACAGCTTGCCGGCCATGTCGATGCGAAGGCGCATACAGGGCGCCATGCGTCTGTGCGGGCGCTCTGAGGCCGTTGCCGATGTCATCGAAGATCGTTTCGATCGGTCGAGTCTCCGAATCTGTGAATCCCCTGTTTGATCCGTCAAAGTCTAACGATCAGGGAAGCGCCATGGAAAGCACGTGCAGTAACGGTTGATTCAACCATTGCTGGTATAAGTGTGGGGTGGGTGGCGGCTCCGACAGCTCGGGGGTGGAACTGAGTGCCGAAGCCGCCTGCGCAGCCAAGGTTGGGGTTTGACCGCGCCGTCCTATTCTGGGACAGCGCGGTCAACGATTCGTTAAAATGATCCGGACCTAATTAAGTCGGTGCTAATTGCGCCCTTCGGCCTTTTTGCGTCAGCCGGGAACATCCTCGCTCCGAGGCTGTTCGGTCACACCCGGCTCGCGTTCTCAGCGGTCCTGCCGGTGACCAAGATGGCCCCTCACTCATCATGGTCGGCCCGCGCTCGGAAGCAGGCGCGGGCCATCCCTGAACAAGCCCGGCGTCTCCAGAGTCAGCGCCCTGGCGCGAGCCGGACTGCATAACGATTGCGGATGTGGCTGTTAAAATAGACGCCCTTGGCAAAGACAGCTTTGAACGCAGCAACGGCCTTCAGCAGATACGTCCAAAAACTCGTAATGCTTCCCGCTCGCTACAAACCAAACCGAGAGAACCCTGGTGTTCGGGTCATAGTCGAACTTGCGTATCGAGGTCGACGGCATGGTATGCCATTCAAAAAACTCAGCTAGCCGAGTTGGCTAAAACTGTATTCGAATATGTGGCCGCGCTTTTCGTCGGCAACCCTGATCCAGATGGGCTCGCTGGTGCGCAGAGTGATGTCGCGCTCTGTCGCTTCCCGCGCCGCCCTGATCGCCGTTGTCGCGTGGAGATGTGGGTAGCCGTCACGGTATCGCCGTCCATTTCCTCAACGTGGTATTTCGGCACTTTTGGTCCTAAGCGTCCAGTTCGAGCGGGTCGTGCTCCGGATCGGCATGATAAGTGACCTGGCGAAAATCGCGCATATCGATCTGTTGCCCGCAAACAGGGCAAGGGAGGAAATGCGCGAGTTCGCTCGCGGGCGGGCCTTCATATCGGTGCCCGATTAGTGGTCTGCCGAGATCAGATAGCCTGGTCATTGTTTCCGCAGCGCCTTGGCTGCCCGCTCCAAAGTCTCGCGTTGGTTGCCGTGCTTCGCGATCAGCTCTTTGACCTGCTGGGGTGTTATGCCGGTCTTTGTTGCGAAATATTCAACTTCATAATCCTCGTCGGCTGAGACACGGTCCCGATCGCGAAAATCCCGCTTGCTCTTGTCATCGGCCATATCGTTTCCTCCTTCCCTCATCCCGCAACGTCGAGTTGACGTATTTGTTGCACCAAAAGGCTGATTTCCGGTTTCGGAACTATTTTAGCTTAATCGCCGGAGGGTGGGTCTGTGCATACGTTTGAACTTCATCGAGCCGTTGATGCCGACCCTTCGTGGAGAAGCCTCCCGCGGGTGAAGGCTGGACCCACGAGGTCAAGTTCGACGGCTACCGATCGCAGATGATCATTGATGAAGTCGGCACACGCATTTATTACGCGCAACGGCCACGACTGGACGGCGAAATATCGCGACTTGGTGAGAGAGGCCAAGCGCCTTGGTGCCGAAAGCGCCATTGTCGAGGGCGAGATCGTCGTTCTGAACGACAAGGGCCTTTCGGACTTCGCAGCGCTGCGCAAAGCCATCACCCGCCGGCAGCACGACTTGTATTTTGTAGCCTTTGATCTGCTTCATCTTAACGGCCACGATATGCGCGATAAGGCGCTAGAGGAGCGGCGCGAGATCCTGGCCAGCATGATCGAGCCCGGCGGGCGCATTCAATTCAGCGAGCCCCTGCCGGGCGAAGCGAAGGCCATCTTTCACTTGCTCGACAAGGCCGGACTTGAAGGCATTGGTGTCGAAGCGGAAGGACAGCAAATACCGAAGCGGTCCGTCGACCAACTGGCTGAAGGCCAAGTGCTATGCGATCGACGAGTTCGATCTGCTCGGCGTCGAGCGTGAAGCGGGCAAGCCGGCTTTCGCTCTGATGGCTGAGCGCGGCACCGGGCGCTATGTCGGAAGCGCATTCGTCACCTTGAACCGGGAATTGCGCGAGAGGCTATGGAAACGCGTCCAGGAGCACTCAGGCACGACGCCCAAGGGCATCGTGAAGCGGCCGGCCACGCAATGGGTCAAGCCGAGGCTGATCGGCCGCGTGAAGCATCTGCGCGGCGAGGATGACCTGCGGCTTGCATGGCTGCAGGATTTCCGCGAGGATGAGGATCAATAGGAATTTGCTTTTTTTGCGGAACTGAGGGTTTGATTCCGCGTTCCTGCAGACTTAAGTTCCTATCTTGGGTAGGACCTTAGTCTGATTCGATGATTTCAAGAAACCTTGCCGCCAGTGCCAAAACCGTCTCCGCCTTTCTCAACTTGATGGGAAATGAGAAGCGGCTTTTGATCATGAACCACCTGGCCGGCGGCGAACTTTCGGCCGGTGTCCTCGCCGAGAAAGTTCAACTCAGCCAGTCGGCTTTGTCGCAGCATCTTGCCAAGCTCCGCGCCTTCGGCCTTGTCGGCACCCGACGCGACGGTCAAGTAATCTACTACTACTGCTCATCCGGCGCAGCGCGCGAATTGCTAGCTATGCTGGACGGCTTGCTGATGACCGGACGACCGCTCGCGGGGCCAGGTCCGCACTACGTCGCCCATAGACTTCGCCGACTGCGAATGGCCTGATAAGGCAAATCTAAGACCTAAACGGGGGCGACCCGAACTAAGTGGATCGCTAAGTTCGATGGACCTAACGGGGCACGAGGGGCCCGCGCCAGCCTGTAAAGCACAGCACGGGCCTCAACCGTCGACATCGGTTGGCAGCGGGAGACGCTGCAACCACCCAACTCACCCGCCTGACGCCTGTTCCCCGGACAGACAAAAAGCCCGCCGCCTATGCGTTTTGCGCGCAATTAGTTCGCGCAGTTCACTGGCGCTAGTTGACCATCTCGCGCAGCGGCTTTTTTCGCCTCGGCGGTACATAGGGCGGCCCAGCAGCTTGTTGCGGGGGGGCGCTAACGGGCGGCCACTGGGCCTGACCGGTGATACTTAGCGCCGGCTGGCAAACATATGGGCACTGCTACCAATGCCCACGAAACATACAAACGAAGGAAGGACGCGATCTAACCCACGATCGCCATTCCAAAGCCAACACCAAGGCCGACTGCGAGGCCCAGGAACAGCGTGGCGGCAACATCGAAGGCGAAGGCGCGGACGGGCGCCACAAGTCCGGCGGGGCTCCCTGAGGCCTGGCCGGTATCATCGGAAACCGTGTCCATGCCTTCATAGAAACGCCCGCACTGTGAATCCCCCTGGAACATTGTAGGCTCGAAACACTTGGGGCGGTCGCACTGTTCCCATATCAGTGTCTCCCAAAACTGCCCACTACCTGAACGGTGGTGGGCTTTTTTGTACATTAGCGGAACCTGAAATTTGGGGGCATGTTGATAGAACGGCAGCGAGTGGGTGTTCGCTGCTGGTCGAGGTCCCGCAAGACTCGGCCGGGCTCGCATCACACCTGCCCCGGTACGGTGCGAGCCCACCGTCCCGCGACCAAGCGAGATCCCGTGTGTCGGTCTCTATTTGATACTCGGGGACGGCGGTTCATCATCACGATGGTTTATGGCACGTTGTCCGACATGCCGAGCGCCGGGCTCGGGCTGCAGCAAGTGCTGGTCGATAGCGGCGGCCTTGAACGCCGCAAATGCTACGGCCGGACTGCAGCTTCCATACTTGGCCTCCGCAATTAATCGGCATGCATCCCTATAGGCCGCCGCACCCTTATTTGGCCACTGCCCCTGGAGCGCTTGCTCGGCCTCACAAATAGAGGAAACCGTCATTGATTTCCGGTCTACCAGCTTAACGAAGAGCGGTAAAAAGGTGCCCATGGGCACAACCTCCCGGCCTTTAGTGCGCCGAACGCAACAAGAGCTTTTTGGTTTCCATGCCTATTTGATTTTTGACCCCATTTCAGCACAAGCCAATTGAATCGACGGATTGGGACGACCCAGCCATAGGGAATGGCTTTCTAAAATTGTATGGAACCGTAGCGAGAACCGCACATTTCCTAATCTAAGCCGTCGATTCTTCGGATGTAGCCGTGACTATGGAAACCCGCTGTTGCGCGCGATGGCGGTTTTCTTGGCGTTGATCCGCTACCGGTAAGAGAGGCTAAGTCCCATGAAAGACCGGTGGGAACCTGACCACCAGTTCATTGAAAGCGCCCGCCGTGGCCAGCGCCGAGCGGAGAGCCAGCTGGAATCCCTACAATCGACCATCCAAGAGACACGCCGCGTACTAGAGGCTTCACGGAAGCTCTTGGAAAAGATTGCCGAACGCAAAGACCATCCCCAGCCATAAGGGAATGGCCGGTGCAGTTGGGCAAGCTTGTGGGGGGCTTAACTGCACCGGCCACTGCGGGAAGACAGGAAGCCCCGCGCTGCCGAAGATATGCGTATTAGGAACCGAGCAAATTATCTCGCAATGCCATCTTGAAGGCTCAACCGCGAAGCCAACTTAGTTCCGAGAGAATGGGCGGATTGGTGAACGCAATGTCGCACCCGGTAGCAGTGAGCATCTTTGGGCTTTGGACCTTGCCGACCTGCGCAAGGCGTTTGGAAAGTTCGCTCAAGAGCACGGGACAACGCCTCTTGAGCGGAACGAGCACACCAAGCTGTTCCTTGAAGAACGAAGGGAACGCTGCCAGGAACCGGACCCTACCGGGCATTAGGACAATCATTCAGATCGTCAAGAGATGGAAGCCGAGGGCGACGAAGCCGCCGTCGAGCGCTCCTGACAAATAGCCATTTTGCCGTATGAATCCGTTTTTTTGATTGAAGGAAGGGTTTCGACGCCTATAAAGATTGCTGTTACCATTGCCTTTTGGGAGGATGCGATGGTTGCAACGCCCATAGATATCGCTCAAGCGGCCACTGCGACTACCGCCACCTTGCTAAAGTGGCAGAAGTCCATGGAGGAACGCGCCACGTGCCAGAACATGGATCAATCGCGCAGGGCGATCCAAGCCTCTCGCGAACTGCTGAAGCGCCTTCGTCAACATCATCGCGATGACATGGCGCAAAGTTGGGAAGATGCCGACCCATCGTCGGCAGCTAGCGCGAGGCGACCAGAGCCGATGAAGGGAAAAGTTTCAGTGGCCTGTGCTTTGGGTCGGCTGTGCCGTTAGGCTTTGTCAACAAGCCGCGTTTTCCCCTTCGGCGCCACATAGCTCTCAACCAGCCGCACATACTCGGCGTCCACAGTCACCAATGGCCGGAGGCTCACGGTCACCTTGTCTCCATCGACGCGCGTGACCGTGCCGGTGACCTCCATATTCTGGCCGATCACGGCTTTCAAAGCCGCATATTATACTTGACGTACCCACTCAAACGGAATAGGTTGATTCCATAAGGAGTTAGACCGATGTCCGTGCTTTCAGACCGCCACTTTCACGACGAAGCCGCCGCCTACAAGTTTGTAGAGGCCAGGATTTGGCCGAACGGCCCAACCTGCCCGCATTGCGGTGGCGTCGAGCGCATCTCGAAGATGGAAGGCAAGAGCACCCGCATTGGCACCTACAAGTGCTACCAGTGCCGCAAGCCCTTCACCGTGAAGATCGGCACCATCTTTGAAGCCAGCCACGTCAAGCTCAACCATTGGCTACAGGCGATCTTCCTTATCGCTTCGTCCAAGAAGGGCATTTCGAGCAACCAGCTTCACCGCACCCTTGGCGTGACCCTGAAAACCGCTTGGTTCATCTCGCATCGCATCCGTGAAGCCATGCGCGACGGCAAGCTTGGCCCGCTCGGCGGCAACGGCATGATCGTGGAGGCCGACGAGACCTATTACGGCCCGACCAAAGAGAAGCGCACTATGACCACCAGCGGTCGTCCCTTCACCAAGGGCGGGCGCACCGGCCCGTCGAACAAGCGTGCTATCGTTGGCCTTGTCGAGCGCGGCGGTTCGGTTCGCACCTTCCATGTCGTGCAGGCGACCAAGGTCAATGTCGCGGCGCTGGTGACTGAGAACGTCCATCGCGAAAGCACCCTCTACACCGACGAGAGCAAGCTCTATCACGGCATGGACGGTCACTTCGCCGGCCATGAGACCACCAAACACACTGGCGGCGAATATGTTCGCTACGTTGGCGATGCCGTCATCCACTCGAACACCATCGAAAGCTATTTCAGCGTCTTCAAGCGCGGCATGCGCGGCACCTACCAGCATTGTGCCGAGAAGCATCTGCACCGCTACCTTGCGGAATTTGACTTCCGCCATAATTCGCGCGTAGCCCTTGGCGTGAATGACGTAGCACGCGCCGGTCGCATCCTTGATGGTGTCGTTGGCAAGCGCCTGACCTATGAAACAACTAAAGCAAGGTGAGGCACCCTATGGCGTCTGGCGACCCTCCAAATACCGCCCGAAAGCCAAGCGGCAAAAAGGCGACAAAGCTTAGTCAGAAAGAGCAATCCGAGCGGTTCAAGGAAGCCGCTCGGGAGCTTGAAGCCGATGAGACTGGCGAGGCATTCGAGCGTGCCTTTGAGAAGATTGCGAAGCCGCCAAAACGTTGATTGTCATGAAAAAAGGCCCCGTTTTTGGCGGGACCTTCTTTTTCAGACACCACAATTAGCTTGGCTTCGCCGGTTGTGATGGCCCTTGCGGGACTTAAATCCCGGATATCTCCGGGGCCGTTCCCAAAATGGGGATATTCGAACCTAAAGTCAACCTTACATACCAAGAGAGTGCTTAATACATTCCTTGATTTCTGCCATTTTGGCTGCTTCTAGAACGCGGACGTCATAAACCCGCTCCCCGTTCGCATCTCTGCCACGGTCAAGCAATTTGAGGCGGTGAAAGGCAACGCACATGATCATGTCAGCCTTCACCCACATTCTTGGTGCTTCGTATGGGAATGGCAACGGCGGATCCATATCAAGCACGCAATTGTAAGGCTGCAAGGGGTTGGGCTGCGTGGTGCTGAGAGGCACTATCGTACACAATTGGTCTCGACCTGCTAAAGCAGGCGATATCACGATGGCAGGTCGCCGCTTCCGCATTTCCGGAACGCGGAACCCCTCATTTAGATCAACCCTGAGAATAGAACCAACTTGCGGGTGGTAAAGGATGCTCATAGCCAGCACTGTGCACGGAATCGGCGACTAAGGCTATATGGCTAGGTCTAGCTTTCTATTGACCTGCTTCTAAAGAAATTACGGCCGTCGAAGTCGTCAATTCGGGGATCACTAGCGGCTGAAGCATTTCTGTTACTGCCGTTCTGACCAAACCATGCGTCGCTATTCCTGCATCAACCGTGAGTGCTGTATCGGGGTGGATGAGCGGATTTCGGAAGCGATCAGAAATTTCTTTAACTAGAAAGAGGACCTTTTCGTCTCCCTTCCCCGACTGCCGCATGGCATTCACATACACAGCGATGTTGCGCACTTTTGGTTGCGGTCGGCCCCCTGTGACATGGGTGTAATAGCGACGCAAAACGGCTTCCAGCACTCTAAATATGTGAAATCCCGCCGCCGTAGCATTTTCGTAAGCCAGGCACTTCCCGGCCTCTCGCGCGTCAAAGACAGCTTCAGGAACCTTGGTAGCCAGATCGCTGGGAAAGAGGCTTTCCCCGAACATTAGAAGCGTCCAAGTGTCATACCCGCCTTTCTGGGAAACGAAATATGCGTGTAAAATAGCCAAATCGGCCAAGAGAACCGTTTTGTATTGGTCGTAGGCCTGCTTCAGCGTGAACATCTCATACTGCGGCACGGTGCCCTCAATTGGTATCTTAATCACCTTTGCCAGTTCGACCATCAAACTTTGCGCATACTGATACGACGCTCTCAAATGCGGCGCGTACATGGTGCTGGTTATCAGCTCACTGATAGCGTTGTGGGCAATTAAAGCGGGAAAATATAGGTCAGTCTTATTGGTCTCTAGCGGCGCGATAGTGCCTATCGGCTCCAGAGCCGCAGCCAGATTATAGATGTAAGACAGGGTAATTCGAATCACGGTTGCGCCTCTCCGGCCTTGGTGATTTTTCATATCACATCACCAAGTGGGTACGCAAAGTATAATATGCTGACTATAATCCTACATGCCGAGCCGGCTCGCAAGCGCGTCGCTGGCTTACCCGGAAGGAAGAGGTAGGGCCACGGCGCCAAGCGCAGCCATCAGGAGCAACCACCCGAGCAACGGCAGGCCCAGCGACCTCCTTTGGACACACACACAGGGAACGAAAAGAAGGGCGCCGAGCCTTACCGGCGCTGCTTTGTGAGGGAGACGACGCCGGATGAGATGAGAGTATGCGATCATGCCAATCTCCGCGAACCATGCGAATGAACGAAAGCCGTGTGACAGCGCGGTTGAGACCAAGGTAGGCGGTGCGATCAGCTACGGTGCTGAAGGGCGGGTGCGGCTTCAGTCGCAATCTCTGCCGGTGGAGTTATAGCCGGACTTGATGACGCGCTCTGATCTTGTGATTTCATCCCGCAAGTTGGCAGAGCCGATTTTCTGTTATGACTTCAGACGACAATAGTCGTGCCCAGCGTGTGATCGCGGATTTGGCCAGGGCGCAGACGTCATCAATACCCGCTTACGGCCGCTACGACCTCGGCGACAATGCCGCCCGGATCAGTGGGGTTCTTCGCCGAACTGCACCACGATGTAGCGGGGCAGGTGGGTGCGGCGCCGGCTGAGTGAAGGGTGATGCCAGGCACCGTTGCGGGCGTTGGCGCCGCTTGCGCTGGCGGTTCTCTAGGTGACGGCGGCGTGCCGCCGGAAGCCGCGTCGGCGCCGCTCTGGCCATAACCCATTCTTCAAACAGTTCCATCTTGCGTGCAGAGTGCGGTGATCTGGCTGACGAGCACCAGGCAGCGGCATCGGGACAGCGAACGGTGCCACCGACGTCCGGTACGGTCCGGTGCACTAGCCTGGCAGCTCGCGCACAAGGGCCAATGATGAATCGGCCGTCGTTGGTGAAAATCCAACAGAAAGATGCTACCAGCCAAATAGAAATAGCTAGAACCGCATGCGCCGGCCGACAGTTCCTTCAGGTCCGGCGAAGCTAGAACAGCTGATTCGTTGCGCCAGGGGAGCTGGCGGCCAAGTATTCTAGTTGGATCTCATTGCCAGACGGCTCGCAAGCACCTCAAGTTCATCAAGCGTCAACTCAATCTGGTACCGGTATTGCGAACCGCTTGCATAAATGCCGCCGGCATCTATCGACATGATGACCGCCCCCGTTTCGGATCTGATATCGGCATCGCCCAACGGTCGATGGAAAATCGTTCGAGAAACACCTTCTCGTTTAGCAGGTCCCACTAGGATGCGCATTGCCTACCTCGCCCTGTTGCTTCGCCAACCAGGAAGCAGCGCCCTCGCGCCACGACAAAGCTTTAGAAGCAATTGCGGTGCCAAACCAAGGGTGTCCCAATATGAGCCAAAGACAGACGGCGCCATTCGGCGTTGGGGGACTGCGGCTTGGCTTCCGCTTTCGCACGCAGCTCAACAAGACCGACGCGTCGGCGTCGCCAAAATCCTGCGCACTTGCTGGTCCCGCTGGGGCTATATCAAGTCGGAAAGGTGCAACCGAACGCACCTGCTGCTAAGGCACCGGCGAAGCTGAAAGCCAAGCTGCTCTATCTGGAGAACGCCGTCCGCCACTCGTTAAAGTCGTTCGGCATCCGCATGGGGCAAGGTCGGAGGCGGCGCCTTCGCGCAGGCGGTGCGCAGGCTGCGGCCGAGTTGATAGATGACATGCTCACCGGCCCGCGCGCGCTGTGGCGACAGTACTGCCGGCTGCATGATCTGGTCATGAGGACCGTCGCGCGCTGCGAGGCATGCTGGCGCTTTACGGCGATCCGCGGCGTCAGCCCGGTGACGGCAACTTCTTCATGACAGCGATCGAGGACCCGACGCGCATTCGTCGCTCGGGCACTCGCCGCCTACTTCGGCCTAGTCTCGCGGCCCAGGCACTCGGGCACTTCGATCGATGTTCGAGGTCCCTATCTCAAAGGCTGGCGACGCCGACGTGCGGCGCGCGCTCTCCGAGGCGGGTGTCGGGACGGATGACGCGCTTCAAGGCAAGGACAAGATCAAGAGCTAGGGCCTGGAGATCGGCAACGCTCTTGCCATCGCTAGGCCTGCGATAGCGCGCAAGCTGGCGGCGTTCATTTACGCCATGTGGAGCGACTGCACATTCTACGTCGCGATGGGCGGCGGGTGAGGGTGACGCCGCGGGGCGCGCCCATGTCAAGGATCGCACGCTTCTGCCATGTAGGGGCAAGCCTATCAGGAAAGATTTCGTCGTCGCGCGAGCGGTTCGTCAGGTCACCTGCCCGCGTTTGGCTCGCCACCAGTCGACCAGGCGGGTGAGGCCCTCATCGAGGTCGATGCTCGCCTTGAAGCCCAGCATCTTTTCCGCCTTGGACGTGTCGGCAAGGCGCCGCGAGACGGGGTTCACTTTGCGCTCGGGCCCGTACTCCGGCTGAAGGTCGGAGTCCATCACGCGAAGGAGTGAGGCGGCCAGGTCGTTCAGGCTGGTCTCCACGCCGCTGGCGACGTTGAACACATCGTCCTCCACGTCAGAAAGCAGGGACAGGATGTTCGCTCGGGCGATGTCCTCGATATAGACGAAGTCCATGGTGGTGGAACCGTCGCCGAGAATCAGCGGCGGCTGGCCGGCGTCGATGCGGTCCATCCAGCGGATTAGAACCTCGGTATACTTACCATGCAGGTCCATGCGCGGGCCGTACACGTTGAAATAGCGCAAAGCCACGTAGGGAAGGCCGTACATGTCATTGAACGAGCGCAAAAGGCCTTCCAGCATGACCTTGCTGGCGCCGTACCAGGTGCGGTTGTTGTACGGGTGGTGGCTCTCTTCTGTCGGGAAGAGGTCGGCCAGGCCGTAGACCGAGGCCGAGGAGGCCGCGCAGATCTTCTTCACGCCCTTAGCCTGGGCGGCCTCAATGACGTTGTAGCTGCCGTCGCACATGACGCCCAGGGCTTCGCGCGGCTCGGCGGCGCAGGCGATGACCCTCAGGGTTGCCATGTGGATGACGGCGTCCATTCCGTCGGTGGCCCTGTGGACAGTTGCCACGTCGCGAATGTCGCCTTCGACGAGTTCGATGCGCGGGTCTTGCAGCGCGTCCTTGACGTTTTGCAGGCTGCCGCGGACCAGGTTGTCGAGGATCACTATTTTTTCCGGCGCGTGCTCCTTCAGCAGCAGGTCGATGGTGGTCGAGCCGACCAGACCGCAGCCGCCGGTCACCAGGATGCGAGAGCCTTCAAGTTTCATCGTATTCCCTGTCATCGGTTCGAGGCGTGTTTCCGGTTGTGTGGGGCCCGCTCAACGCTTGCTTGCAATTCGATGACCGCGGCCACGACCGCGTCCTGCTGCTGCTCCGTCAACTCCGGGAACATAGGTAGGGAGAGAACCTCGGCGGCGGCCTTTTCGGCGTGCGGGAACTGGCCCTGCTTGTAGCCGAGATCGGCGTAGGCGGGCAGCAGGTGAACCGGAATGGGATAGTGGATACCCGACTGGATGCCTTGAGCGTTCAGCGCCTCCCCCCAGCGCGCGCGGTCGGGCGTACGCACGGCGTAGATGTGGTAGACGTGGCGCACATCGTCGCGGACGAACGGGGTCGACAGCCCGATGCCGGCGAACATGGCGTCATAGCGGGCGGCCGTGGCGCGTCGCTGCTCGGTCCATCGGTCCAGATGTTTGAGCTTCACACGCAGGACAGCGCCCTGAAGGCCTTCCAGGCGATAGTTATAGCCTTTGACTTCGTGATGGTACTTCCGCTCGGCGCCCCAGTCTCGCAGCATGCGAACCGCACGGTTGTGGTCGGCGATGTTGGTCGTCAGCATCCCGCCCTCGCCATAGGCGCCGAGGTTCTTGCCGGGATAGAAGCTGAAAGCTGCCATGTCGCCGATGGCCCCGACGCGCTTGCCCTTGTATTCCGCGCCGTGGGCCTGGCAAGCGTCCTCCAGCACCATCAGGCCGTGCTTCCGGGCGATGGCCATGATCGGATCCATGTCGGCGGGCTGGCCGTAGAGGTGGATCGGGATGATCGCCTTGGTGGCCGGCGTGACCGCGGCTTCGATCTGGGCCGGGTCGATGGTGTAGGTCGCAGGATCGATATCGACGAGCACGGGGGTCGCGCCTGTGTAGTAAATGGCCGCAACCGTCGCCACGAAGGTGAAGGGGGAGGTGATCACCTCGTCGCCCGGTCCAATCCCGGCGGCCAGCAGGCCCAGGTGCAGGGCGCTAGTGCCGGTATTGACGCCGACGCCGAACGCCGCTTGCGAATAGGCGGCGAATTCCTTTTCGAATTCAGCGACGTCAGCGCCCAGGGTAAACTGACAGCTCTCCAAAGTGCGCTGAATGGCGGCATCTACCTCGAGCTTGATCGTGGTGTACTGGGCTTTCAGATCTACGAACGGGATCATATTAGGCTGCATCTTTGCGTCGCAGGTGCACGGTTTCGCCACGCCCGCGCATGGAACTGGTGGCGGCTTCGATGATCTCCACCACGCGCAGGCCAAGCCGGCCATCTGCGATGGGAACCCTCTTTTCGACGATGCAGTCGATCCACTCCTGGCCGGCGATACGCAGGGCCTCGGTGGAGTCGAGCTTGGGCGCCCACATGTCGCCCGTCCGGTAGCCGACGCGCATCTCGTGGATCTTGGCCGGGTCGTCGGTGAAGGAGACGCCCTTGTCGTAAACCTTGACCTTCTCGGACGGCTCCAGATCGTCGTAGGTGATCATCTTGTTGGAGCCGCCGACCAGTATGTTACGCACCTTCACCGGAGCTAGCCAACTCACGTTGATGTGCGCCATCATGCCAGAGTCGTAAAACAGCGAAATGTAGGCCAAATTTTCCGGGGTGCCGGGGAAGTGGTTGATACCGCTGGCCGAAACGGCGGTCGGATGCTCTTCGAACAGACGGTCGATGATCGCGAAGTCGTGGACCGCCAGGTCGGATATGACGTTTACGTCCTTCTGAAAGAGGCCCAGGTTCACCCGGGTGGCGTCGTAATAATAGATCTGGCCGAGGTCGCCGGCGGCGACGATGTCGCGCATCTTCCGGACTGCACCGGTATAGATGAAGGTGTGATCGACAATCAGGGTCAACCCGCGCTTGTCCGCTTCATTAACCAGCATCCTGGCCTGTAGCGAGGTTTCGGTCATAGGCTTCTCGAGCCAGAGATGCTTGCCGGCCTTTAGCGCAGACATGCCCAGTTCGAAGTGGCTATTGACCGGCGTCGCCACGGCGATGGCGTCGATCTCGGGATCTTGGAACAGGGCCTGGACGTCCCTGGTGGTCTGGAGACCCGGATAGCGACGGTTCACCAACTCGCGCTTCTTGGGGTCCAGGTCGGCGACCACGCGGACCCGGGCATCGGGGATCTCCATGAAGTTGCGCAGGAGGTTCGGCCCCCAATAGCCGTAACCGATGATGCCGATATTGATCATATTGACTACCCTTCGCTCCGCCCCTGCCACCGGAGTCTTGGAGGCTTGTTGGAGCTTGTCGTTGGTTGAGAAGGGATGCGCCGATCGCTCAATGCCGTGCCACCTCGACCTCTTCACAATGCAGTTTGAAGCTGCGAAGCGGTGCGGTCACCATGGCCGTTGGGTCATCAAGACCCCATCAGGATCATCCAGCCAGGCGAGGGCAGGGCGCCGGATCTACCTCAAATGATCTCTCCGAATACACCAAAGATCGCAATTCGGTGTACGAAGCCGTGCCGAGAGGGCGCCGAGAGGGGGCGTCAGCCAGTCTTTGCGGTCCTTACGTCTCCGACCACACGGGCTGGCACGCCGGCAGCGATCGCGAAGTCGGGGATGTCACGGGTGACGACGGCGCCAGCGCCGATCAGGGCCCGTTCTCCGATGGTCACGCCCGGGGTGATGGTCACGTTGGAGCCGATGGAGGCGCCCTTCTTGACCAGGGTCAGCTCAATTTTCCAGTCGGCTTCATTCTGGGCGCTCCCGTCCGGGTTGGTGGCTCGGGGAAGACGGTCGTTGGTGAACATCACCCCATGGCCGATGAAGACCTCGTCCTTAATGGTTACGCCCTCGCAGATGAAGGTGTGCGAGGAGATCTTGCAGCGCTCGCCGACGGAGGAATTCTTCTGGATTTCGACGAAGGCGCCGATGCGCGAGCCGTTACCGACCTCGCAGCCGTAGAGGTTCACCATATTGGGGTGGTGGATGACGACCTCGCCACGCAGCACCACACTGTCCGAAATCGGCATCGCTTCCCCCTGGAGTTGTCTGTCTCGTGCCATCGCCTGCAAATCGGATATGATCCTTGGTGCGCCGCTGAAGCGATAGCAGCGGTCGGTTACAGTTCTATGTAACCTGCCTTGTCGCTTGGCAAGCGTTCGCCACTCGGTATAACAAGTTTAGGGCAGGCTGCGACCGTGGGGGGAAGGATGCCGGAGACGATGCGATTTGAAGCCGTGCGCTCCGATTCCGAGGTGGCGCGTATGCGTCACAACTATGAAGAGTTTCAAAGCCTTCGGTTTGAGGCGGAGCGCTGTCTGGAGGCTGACGACCTCAACTCCGCGGCGGCCTATGTAGAGGCGGCGGTCACGCTTGCACGCAAGCGGCATTGCGGCTTTTATCGGTCCGAGCCGCTTGAGCAAATCCTGATCGAGATCGCGCGACGGACACTCGCCCCGAAGGCCGAAACTGCGCGACCAGCGCGAACGAAGATCGGCCGCGTGCTGCATGTGGCCACCGCCTTGAGCGAAGTCGGCGGCTTGACGCGGATGATGCGCCGCTGGATCGTCGCCGACGAGAGCCGTCATCACTCCTTGGCCCTGTTGCGCCATCCGGGGAAGCCGCCGGCCTCGGTGCGCCAGGCCGTGGAGGCTCGTGGCGGACATATCCACGTAATCGGCGCAACACGCGGCGGACCGGTGGAATGGGCCAGCGCGCTCCGCAAGTTGTCGCTCAATTTCGACTTGGTCGTCCTGCACGTCAGCAACGAGGACCCGACGCCCAGTATAGCCTTCGCCGACGAGCGCAACCGACCGCCCGTGGTGCTGGTCAACCATGCCGACCATGCCTTCTGGGTCGGGCTCTGTGTGTGCGACCTGATCGCCAGTTCGCGCGTCTCGGGCGAGCGTCTGGTGGTGGAACGGCGTGGGATCCCGGCTAAGCGTCACGCCATCCTGCCGATCCAAATCGATCCGCCGATCCGCAAGCACAGCCGGGCCGAGGCGCGCCAGAAGCTCGGCATCCCGGTCGACGGACCGCTTCTGGTTTCGGTCGCGCGCGGCGTGAAATACCGGACGATGGGCGGGGTGTCGTTCGCCGACATGCATGTCGAGGCACTGCTGGCCCGATCCGATGCGCGGTTGTTGGTCGTCGGGCCGGGCGAGCCGGCCGATTGGCAAGACGCCATAGCGGCGACCGGCGGGCGGATCATGGGGCGGCCGGAGACGCCCGATCCTTCGCTCAGCTTCGAGGCGGCGGACATCTATCTCGACTCTTACCCCTTTGTATCGATTACCTCGATGCTGGAAGCCGGCGGGCTGGGCGCGCCCTGCGCAACGCTGTTTCCCTATCCGTTGGATGCCAACGTCATGAGCACCGATATGCCTGGGCTGGCGCCTACCATTGGCTTCGCCACCTCGATGGTGGAGTATAACCGCATCCTGGCGGACTGGCTCGCCGACCCGCAGGCGCTGCGTCGGCGGGGCGATGAGACGGCGGCCAATGTCAAGCGGCTGCACACCACGCCGAATTGGATCGAAAGCCTGGAGGCTCTCTACGCCAGAGCCGTGGCGATCCCGCCAGTCACACCGCTGCGTGGGAATGGCGCGCCCGCGAACGAGGAATTCTACGAAGGATATCCAGACATCCTGCTCAACGAGGTGTTCGGCGAGTTCGACAGCGCCGAGGCGATCCTGAAGCGTTCCCTGCGCCTGATGGCGCTGCCGGAACGGCTACGGGTATGGCGGCGCCTGGCGCGGACCAAGAGCTTCGACGGGCCTTGGGACGCAGTCCGCAACCTGCTTCCCGAATGGCTGCCGCGGTCGGCGAGCCGGCTGAGGGGCGACAGCTGGATGTGAGGTTTTAACGGCATGATTTGCCCGGCGTCCCTTCGTCGGGCGCGTCTGCGACGCCTGTAAAAGCGAGATCGATCTTCAGATGCGACCCGCACACCTTATTCCCAGTACCCCTATAGCCTGAAGGGCTGTCAGTCAGGCAGCCATCGCGAATTACACTTTTGATTTAGCAGGCTGACAAAAACGTACCGGGATACCCTTTTTGACTCTGGTCTGTTCAGCACCTCATTCTGATACGTTCGACGAAACAAAGCCTGTTGAGGCCTTGCTTTCCTTCTGGTGAGGATTGCGTTTGACGGGATGGGTATGGGTGCCTCGGGTTTCGACATGGTGGCGTTGGCGTCAGAAGTCATACTTGCCATGAGGCCTGCTATTCGACACCGACAAAAAGAACTGAGGCGAAGGTGAATATGATTGGGCGACCGCCGAAGATTCTGAAGCGGGCTGTCCGCGCCTTCGGTGCCGAAAGGCGTCATCTGGTCGGCGCACGCATGGTCCTCGAACGAGAGGGCATGTCCGTCCTTGGCCGACGCGTAAGCCGTTCGGGCGGCCGTATCCTGGCCTACCACTCGGTCGGCCAGCCGCTGATGGATCACAACGACGTGCCGCCGAAGCTGTTCCGTCGCCAGTTGGAGTGGGCCGCGGCGCGAGGCTACCGGTTCGTCCCGGCCTCGAAGATCGCTCGGACGGGGGGCGACCCGATGGACCTTGCCATCACCTTCGACGACGGTCTGCGCAGCGTGATGACCGAGGCCGCGTCAATCCTGAAGGACTTCGAGGCTCCCTGGAGCCTGTTCGTCGTCACCGACTGGAGCGAAGGCGGGTCTCCCTGGCCGACCGACGAGGTTCTAGGCTGGCGCGATCTGGAGCGCCTGGCCGCCGACGGCGCCGAAATCGGCAGCCACTCCGCAAGCCATCCCGATTTTGGACAGCTGGACGGCGCGGCCGCCCGTGAGGAATTGGACCGCTCGCGCACTATGATCGAGGCCCGGCTCGGCTTTGCGCCGACCTCGTTCGCAATTCCGCTCGGCCAATCGACCAACTGGACCCCGATCGCCATGCGGGAGGCCAAGGCAGCAGGTTATGAGCTGGTGTACGCCCAGGCAGAGGAGACGCGTTCGGCTGGCACCATCGCGCGGACCTTCATCACGCGCTTCGACAACATGCGGGTATTTTCGGCGGCCCTGGCGGGCGTCTTTGATCGGTGGGAGGAATGGGGGTGAGTCAGGCGCGCATCGTCTCGGTAGTCGTCCCGACCCGCGACCGTCCGCAGTACCTGGACCAGTCGCTGGCGAGCATTCGCGCGCTCGAAGGCCCGGATCTAACGTTTGAGATCCTTGTTGGCGACAACGGCTCCAACCATGACGCCACCGGCGCAGTGACACAGGCCCATGGCGCGCAGCACCTCATCGTGACGACCGCAGGCGCTGGCGCCGCGCGCAACGCCGCGATGCGGGCGGCCTCGGGGGAGTTCCTGGCGTTCCTGGACGACGACGACGTGTGGACCGAGCAACATGTGCGGCCGCATTTGCAACTCTTCGATCGCCAGCCGGAGGTGGAGGCGGTCTTCGGTCAGGTTGTGATGGCCGATCCTAGTCTGCGGCCGATCGCGCCTCCCATCCCCAATGACGTGCGCCCCGACGGCGACCATCTGAAGATGATGCTGGACGGCTACTTCCCGCAGATCGGCGCCACGATGGCGCGTATCGCGGTACGCGACGCCTACGGTTATTTCGACGAGACCCTGCTGGCCGACCAGGACTGGGACTGGCATATGCGCGTCGCCAGCGGTGGGCATGTGGAGCATGTGGCCGTGCCATGCGTTTTGTTCCGCCAGCGTCCGTCGGGGTCCTACGACGCCTTGGTCCTGAGCCGGATTCCCTATACGCGCAGGGTGTTTATGCGGCACGCCATACCCGTCTGGCGCAAGTGGCGCTCACCGAAGGAGTGGCTGCATTCCTATTTCGCCACGCTCTTGGGATTCTACACCTATTTCGCCGATGCGGCGGTGGAGCGGGCGGCCAAGGGGGATGCGAAGGGCGTGCGGTTCGCGGTGCGTCATGCGCTGCTGGTGTTTCCGTTCCGGGCGGTTAGGCAGCTCGTGAGGCCGACGCCGTTGCGCGCGGCGTTCTTCTGGTCGATCGGCCTAGGCGCGCGCCCGTCGGCCGTCGAGGACGCGGCGCTGGACTGAACGCGCGTGGAGCTTAAGGATCGGATGGGCATGCACGACGCCAAGGACGCGCCGAAGATCAGCACAGGTGCCCCGGCCATTAGCATCGTCATCGCCACACACAACCGCAGCCACGACGTCCTCGAAAACGTCGACGCCCTGCTGCCGCAATGCGTCGGCCAGGCGGTGGAGGTCATCGTCATCGACAGCGCCTCGGCGCCGGCGCACGCCGATGTGCTGGAGACCCTGAAGGCGCGCCCGGGACTGAGCTTCTTACGGCTCGACGAGCCCGGCGTTGCCCGGGCCCGTAACGCGGGTTTCGAGGCAGGCAAAGGCGATTGGATTGCATTGCTGGACGATGACGCCGTGCCGCGGCCCGGCTGGGTACAAGCGGCGATCACCTACGCGGCCCGCTGTGACGCCCAGACCGCCATCCTGGCGGGGCGGGTGGTCGCACACTGGCCCGACGACGCCAGCAGTCTTGAAATACCGCCGAGCCAGCTCGGACCGCGAGCGCGCTTGTTGTTGTCGGTGGTCGATGAGGACGGCTTCCGCGACACGACCGATCATCCCATCGGCGTCGGCGCCAACTTGTTGTTCCGCCGCAGCGCGCTTCAAGCTCATGGTGGGTTCGACGTAAAGACCGGTCGGGTCGGCTCGAACCTAGCCAGCGGGGAAGAGGCCCAGATGATGACCGATCTGATTGGAGCAGGTTATCGCTGTTGGTACGCGGATGCCTTCGTCGTGGACCACAAGGTCGATGCTGGCCGTCTTACGCGCGCGTGGCTCACAGAGCGCGCGCGCAAGGAAGGCGAGGTGGAACTGAGGGGTTTGAAAACGCCAGGCCAGAAGATCGCGCGAGCAATCAAGATGCTCGTCGCCACCCCGGTGCTGGCCGCGTTCCAGATGCTCGACCGGCCCGAACGCGAATATTACCTGCGCCTGAACCACAACATTGGTCTGCTGCGGAAGCTGTTCGGTCTGGCAAGCTGAGGGGGGCTCAGGCGATGGCCGGCGCGGCTTTCGGTGTCGCCCGATGGGCCCAGGCCATGATTGGTCGTTCAAAGAATCGCCAGGAGACGGTCGCCAAGCCGATGGTCAACACAAGTTCGATGGGGGCCGAGATCCAGTCCGGCGCTTCGAATGCGACGCCGAACTTCCGGGCCGCTGCCTCGACGTTGTAGAAATGAATGAACTCGTGGAAAACGTAACAGCCGTAGCTTATGCGTCCCAGGTTGCGCAGGGGCCTTGTGTCCAGAAGGGCGACGAAACGCGAGGCCTGGTTCCTCGCGATCTGGAAGACCAGAAGCGCGGCTGTAGCCGCGACTGCCGGCGCGTAGACGCGCCAGGCGATCTCGTCCTTGAGGACTGTCAGGGGCAAGATAAGAAGCGCCAGGGCGGCGATGCTCTGGGCCGCCGTGGAAACCAGCCATGCCGGTACCCGCCGGTCGAGGTTCAGTCCTGCCAGACCACCCAAGGCGAGATAGCCAAAGCCGATCATGGGATTTAAGCCGATGACCTTGGACGATGCTCCGGCCCATTCGAGGCCCGCCTGAGTGATGAGACCCACAACCACGAAAGCAACGCAGATCTGACCGGCGGCCTTGCTGTGGGTGAACAGCAGCAAGGGTGCAAACAGCACATAGAATTGCTCTTCGATCGCCAGCGTCCAGAAGTGGTTGAAATGGCCTACCCAGTGGCCGGTCATGAACACATAGATGTTCGTGGCGTAGAGCAGCATGGCCTGGGGCGCGCCGCCTTCGAAGCCATCGAAGTGAACGTACAGCGAGGCGATCAGGAAAACGCCGATCGTCGCGTAATAGACGGGGAATATCCTGGCCGTGCGTCGAAGATAGAATCGCCCCAGACCCGCAAGCGTTGTCGTCTCGCCAGCCTCGACTGCCACCCGCGTGCGAGCCAGGATACGGGTGATCAAGAGGCCGCTGAGCCCGAAGAAGAGCATCACCCCGTCGCCGCCAAGGGATCCATACGTCCCTTGATGAAACTTGTGGCTAATGAATACGAAGACGAAGGCGATCGCGCGCAAGCCATCAAAACCCTTGATGCGGCGTTCGTCGTCGAGTCGCATTGGTCGTAGCTCCGCCCGCATCTACGTGGCTCTTTGCCGGCCAGGGGACAAGGCAGCGGTTGCGCTGCTGGCCTCGGTGCCTTCCCGCGCCGTCAATCTGGCGCCCAACCGCAGAAGCGGCCGCTCGAAGAAGTGCCAGGAGAGCGTCGCCAGCGCGATGGTGATGAAAAGCTCCAGGGCCAGTTGAACGTTAGCCGGCGCGTCGATCTCCAGATGCAGCTTATGGAGCACCGCCGTGACGTCGTAGAAATGGACGAACTGGTGCAGGATATAGAAGGCATAGCTCACCCGGCCGAGCGAGCGCAGCGGCCACAGGTTGAGGAAAGCCACGACCGGGGTCTGTTGGTTGCGGGCGATCTGGAATAGGAACAAACCGGCCACAGTGCAGGTCAGCGGTCCGAAGACGTTCCATGCGTCCCGGAAATATCCGAAGACCAGCGGGATCGCGATCAACGCCAGGCCAGCCGCCGCCTGGGATTGCGCACTCACCAGCCATGCGGGCGGCTTGAAGTTTTTCAATGAGGCGAGAAAGCCGCCGACGCCGAGCATGCCGAAGGCGATCAGCGGATCGACGTGAATGGCGTTCGGGTGGGTGTTCACCGATACGAGCCAAGCCAGCCTTGCCGCGCCGGCGAGCATGAAGCCGATGCAAATCCGAAGCAGGTATTTGCGCGGGGTGAACAGCAGGATCGGCGCCAGGAGCAGGTAGAACTGCTCCTCCGCCGACAGCGACCAGAGGTGACCAAAATGACCGTGGGCCCCGGTCGGCGTCATCTCGATATAGATGTTGGTGCCATAGAGGGCGTAGATCGTCGCTTCCACGCGCGAGAAGCCGACGAATGAGGTGAACAGCGAACCCAGTGCGAAAACACCGAGACAGGCGTAATAAAGTGGGAAAATGCGCAGGCTGCGGCGCAGATAGAAGTCACCCATCGACCGCCAGGTCGACTGGACCCCCGCTTCGACCTTTGCGCGCATCTCCGACAGTATCGAGGAGATGAGCATGCCGCTTAGCACGAGAAAGAGCCAGACGCCGACGGAACCATAGGAATCGTGGTGCGGCAGGGTCGTTTTGTGGCTGATGAAGACCATCAGGACGGCGATCGCGCGCACGCCGTCGAAGCCGGCGATACGATCTTCCGCCGGCCGGGCGACGGCCTTGGCCGACCGGACGGCGAAAATCGCGCCTTGATCAATGGTTGCCATGGGTCAATACTCGAGCCGATGCTCCGCAACCGAGACATGGTTCGGCCCCGGGGGCCGTCAGACTTTCTTGGTTATAAACGCCTAACTCTTTGTCACATCAATTCGGCCAGAAGGCGTAGGCTCTGAGCGTCACGGTGCAGGCGCACGTCTCGCCAAATTGAGATCCTGAAAAATGTTGTTTGCGCGCCGGTCGGTCTATAGGTGGGTTACTCGTCTCTTCCAGGCGATGGATAAATGAAAAGAAGCGTAACGATAACATTTTCCTCCCAGGCCAAGCTTATCTCGCAGCACAACATACGCTTCGGCTTGACTGGATGCTAAGCTGCATTGTAACACTGCCACAACTGGTGTTTCAGGGTAGATGAATCTGCTGTAGGCCACCCGCCGGCAATCCCTATATTGAATTCAATATTTAAGTGTTAGCGTATATTATCGAATGGCGGGTGCGACACATTTTGGCGTTTCCCCGCCGAAAATGTCGGGCCACACATTGCTTGCCCCATTGCAATGGGGCCGGAAGGTTGTTTCAGAGCCTGTCCGCTGACCGAAAGCGGTATCCGTATGGTAGGAAACCCAAGTGTCCCAATACACCAGGCACGCCGGCCGTCGGTATCTGCATCCCACAATAGGACAAGGTGAGCCACCGGCTTTGTCGTGATACGACCACTGCAACTTCTCGCACCGAGTAGGTCTTTCGTTCTGAGGATCTGACATGATTCCGATCATCAAGCCCACCATGGATGGGGCCGAGGCCGAGGCGGCGCGCCGCGTCATCCTGTCCGGCTGGGTCACGCAAGGCCCCGAGGTGGCGGCCTTCGAGACGGAATTCGCCACCTTCACGGGCGCGCCGCACGCTGCGGCCGTCTCGAACTGCACCACGGCCCTGCACCTGGCCTTGCTGGCGGCGGGGGTGAAGCCCGGCGACGAGGTGGTCACGGTCAGTCACTCCTACATCGCCACAGCCAATTCGGTGGCCTATTGTGGCGCGATCCCCGTCTTCGTCGACATCGATCCGACCACCTACAACATTGATCCGGCTCTGATCCAGCACGCGTTTTCGGCCAAAACCAGCGCGATCCTGGTGGTCCACCAAATGGGCTTGCCCTGCGACATGGCTGCTGTGGTCGACATCGCCAAGGCTAGGGGCTTGCCCCTAATCGAGGACGCGGCCTGCGCCAGCGGCAGCGAGATCTTCTGGAACGGTCGATGGGAGAAGGTCGGCAAGGCGCACGGCGACGTGGCCTGCTTCTCCTTCCACCCACGCAAGATTATGAGCACCGGCGATGGCGGTATGCTGACCACCAAGCACGCTGACTGGGTCGCCAAATTCAAGTCGTTGCGCCAGCACGGCATGAGCGTGCCCGACACGGTCCGCCACGGCTCGACCCAGGTGATCTTCGAGACGCACCCAGTGCTCGGCTACAACTATCGCATGACCGACATCCAGGCCGCTGTCGGCCGCGAGCAGCTCAAGCGCCTGCCCGGCATCGTGGCCCGCCGCCGCGCGCTTGCCGCCCGCTACGCCGAATTGCTCGGCGAGGCGCAATGGCTGGGCCTGGTGCGCGAGCCGGCCTACGCTCGCACCAACTGGCAGAGCTTCTGTGTCCGTCTGCCGGACTCCGCCGACCAGCGCACTGTCATGCAGGCTATGCTGGATGCCGATATCGCCACCCGCCGCGGTATCATGTGCGCTCACCGCGAGGACGTCTATGCCTCCCGGCCCCTGCGCATGTCCTTGCTGGAATCGGAGGCAGCCCAGGATCATACCATCGTCCTTCCCCTCTATCCCCAGATGACCGATGAGGATCAACAGAAGGTCGCCTCGACCCTGATCAAGGCTACCCGGGTTCAAAATCCAAGGCCATGACTCCAATTCTGGAATTCAAGCGAGATGTGATGGAGGTCCCACATCGGGGCCGGTCTGTCCGAAAGTGAGAGATAGGAATGGCGAGCATCCGGCGCGCCGTGGTCGCGGTCTATTTCGAGAAGTACGCCACCCTCATCCTGAATTTGGCGACGCTGTATGTTTCGTCGCGGTTTTTGACACCCAACGAAATCGGTGCTGCCTTCCTTGGCGCCAGCCTCGTCGCGCTCGCCGAGGGTATGCGGGACTTCGGCGTCACCAACTACATCGTCAACGCCGAAAAACTCTCGAAGGGGGAAATACGCACTGCCTTCACCTTGATGCTGGCGGTCGCCGTCGTCCTTACGACCGCCTTCGTCGCGACGGCGGGCCTCTATGCCGCCTTCGCCCACGAACCGCGTCTGGAGAACTTTGTCCGCACCGTGGCATTCGGCTATCTGTTCTCCAGCATCGGTTCGCCGATCGTGGCTCTGCTTCGCCGCGACCTGAAGTTCTGGAGCATCGCGGCCATCAACCTGGGCTCCGCTCTCGTCGGCAACATCACCACAACTGGCCTGGTGATGATGGGCTTCGGCTATATGAGCTTCGCCTGGGGCTCGCTTAGCTATCCGCTCTCCACCTTTGTCTTTGCCGTCCTCATGCGCCCGGACCTGTCCATCTTCCGGATCGAGCTCACAAAATGGCGCGAGATTCTGGCGTTCGGCGGCTTGAACACCGCGACCGGCCTTCTGACCACCCTCGGGGAGGTCATTCCAACCTTCATGCTGGGGCGGGCCAGCGGCAGCACCGATGTAGGTCTCTACAGCCGAGCCCAACAGGTCACACAGATGCCCAGCCGCCTAGTCATATCGGCTATCTCCGCGGTGGCCCTGCCAGGGTTCGCCGCCCATGCGCGCACGGGGCGTCCCCTCAAGGCCCCCTATCTCAAAGCCGCCGCCAGCCTGACCGCATTCCACTGGCCGGGCCTGGCGATGGTCATCCTCTTCGCCTATCCCCTGGTGCACACCCTACTGGGACCAGGATGGGAGACCTCCATCCCGCTGGTGCAAGTGATGGCGGCCGCCACCATGCTCTGCTTCCCCGTCCCCCTTATGTTTCCGGCCTTGGTAGCCGTCGGCGGCATCCGAGACACGGCCAAGGCCTGGATCATTTCCCTGCCGATCACCAGCCTGATCATGATCCTGGCGGCCCAGCATGGCCCATTTATGCTAGCGCTCTCGATCTTCGCCACCACGCCGATCCAGGTGGGCGTCGGCCTCTGGTTCCTGATGCGGCGGCTGAAATTGAGCGTCGGCGAATATCTGCGCGCCCTACTGCCCAGCGCCGTCGCCACCCTCGCGCCGGCGCTGGGCCCGCTCGTCGTCATCGGACTGAACGGCCTCGACATGAACCTGTCGGTCTTACAGACTGTCCTGGGCGGCGGGCTTGGCGCAGTGTTCTGGTTCCTGGCCATGGGCTGGACCCGTCATCCGTTTGCCGCCGAACTGGCTTATCTGCTGGGCAGGATCCAGGCCTTGGCGCCTGTGCGCCTGCGCGCGCCCTTTGCCCACCTCCGGCGCTTCCTGGGTGAGGACACCGAACAGGGGCAGGCGCCTGCGCCGGCCGACGCGAACACCGGCGGACCGCTTCTTCGAAGGATTGCCTGGATGGCAGACAAGCACTGACTGCAGGGGGAACCGGTGATGAATCACTCTGACGCCATGGATTCTGCCGGCGCGAAAGCCGCCGGCTCGGATTTCAAGCGTGCGTTGGGCCATCTCGCCGCGCCCGCCGTGATCTCCGCTGCCCGCATCGTTACCCCCTTAACCTCGCGGGGCGTCAAAATCGCCTGGTTTGATGTCTGGAACTCGACCCTCGACCAAGCCTTGGACGTCCTGCCGGCCATTCCCGGCTGCGACCATGACCTCTATCGTGAACTCACCCAGCCCACGAGCGTCCAGAAGCGCCACGCCCTGGCGACAGAGAGCGGCCGGCCGACCGCGCTCATCTCGCTGCGTCGCCGCCGCCGGTACTGGGAGCCCGTCGCCTATCAATCGCTTTCTGGCGTAATCGCGCCCACGTCCTCTCCCGCCGGTCTTGGTCGGGCGCTACACGCCCTGGGTGTCGAGGTCCGGGTCGAGGCGGGGCTCGACAAGAGCGTCGTGGATCTCAAGCCGCGATCCTACTGGTCTCCAGACAACTACCGCGTCGACCTGCAGGGCGACTATGAGGCACTCTGGAGCCGCAATCACCGCAAGAATGTGCGCAAGGCCCGCCAACGTTGCGACGAGTTCATGCGCCTTCGCGTCGACGATGTGGGCGACCTGGAATGGTGCTGCACCCAGTGGAGCCGCGTGTGGGAAAGCAACGACGCCGAGGAGACGGTCGCCGCGGAGGATCGTCTGCGGTTCTGGCGCGCCTTCATGAAACGGCAGACCGCCGACAGTCCGATCCAGTTCCACACCTTGCACCTGCTCGACGGCGATCGGCCCACGGCCGGCACCGTCCTGATGTGTCAGGACGGTGCCGTGCTCGGCCAATGCATCGTTCGCGACCCCGAATACGACGGCCTTTGGGTCGGTGTCCGCATAATGCAGGCTTCGATCGAATGGGCGGCAAGCGCTGCGTATCGCCAGTTCGATCTCGGTTCCGGGCAAGACTACAAGCAGAGTTGGGGTCAGCCCGTAGCCGGGCGTTATGGTGCGATCTTCCGCCCACTTGCGGTCAGCGCGCTCTATCGGTTCGGACTTCTGTGACGACGCAGCGACATTAGCCGATTGAGCAAACGGATCGAGCTCTGCATTGCTGAGGACGACCGACCCGCCCCCAGTGCTAGCCCAGAAGCCAAGCAGGACTTCACCGGGTGCCACAAAGCCGGGGAAAACGGCTCTGAGAGGTGTTACTTCGAAGGTCCTAATATTACCATCGTTCCAGCCGGCAACGCCACCCAGGGAGCCGGTGAGGCCCGACGGTCAGACAAGTTGCACCCCAACAGGCTGTCGGGCCGCTTGCGCGGATTCCGCTCCCGGCCAAATGAGCGCGTGCGGCCCGAAGTCTGCGGGGTAGCGGCAGACGCCGCCGGACCTGACCGGCAGGATCCACTTCGCGCCCGGTGACAACGATTATGTGCTATTGATTATATAAGAAGAATTCACCCAAACGAATAATGAAGGAGGCGAAGCGTGACTGGTATCAGGCGTACTCCGAACAAACGGCAATGTGGGACCTGCAGGCCATATTGCCAGCTAATCCAGGCTGACGTAGCTTATGCCCGATCTTACTTGCTAGGCTTAAGAAACACGCAAAAGCTTGCCTAAGCGGAGCGGCAGGTTCGGAGTGGTTTGTAGCTCGGCGCAACTCTCTTTCCATCGCTGCAGCTATTCACCAACGGGAATTCCGTTGCGGCCAGTCCAGCGCTCGAGCGCGCTTTACCAAAGCGAGGGTTCCAAGGGCTAAGGCGCCCGGCGCTCAACTCTTGATGTATTCGCCGTCGAATCCAGCGAACTTCGCCAGACCGCGGTAATCGAGCAGGCGGACATGGCCCTGCCGGAATTCGAGAAACTTCCGCTCGCGAAGTTCCCGCAGCATTCGATTGACGTGGATCGGAGTAAGGCCAAGGGCGTCAGCGAGGTCGTATTGGGTGAGCGGGCAGTCGAAGCCGTTGCGGTCAACTGCGCCTACTCGTTGCAGACGCGCTGTCAGCTCGAGCAGCAAATGTGCTGTCCGCTCTAATGCGTTGCGTCGTCCTGCGCTGGCAAGGTGCTGAGCCATAACCGCCCCATTGCGCAAGAGGGCTCCAACGATGAACGCGAACAGACGAGGCGATTTCATAGCGGCAAGCGTCAATGTCTTGGTGGGTGCTACCAGCAATGAAAGTTCAGTTTGAGCTACGAATGTCCCAATAGAGCCGCTTCCAGGTGATTGAGACAGAACGACATCGCCAGTCAGGGCAAAATCGAGAATTTGTCGCTGCCCGTCCGGAAGCTCATGGGAAATGCACCCCCAACCCGACTCGACGACGTAAATACGATCGTTGTCGTCACCTTGGCTGAAGATTACCGCGTCGACTAGATACCGCTTCGCGGCGAAGCCGAGGGTCTTGATCAGAGCGGCGTCGTCATCGTTAAGTCCAACGTATGACAAACTGTGCTCATCTCCTCTCGAAAAAAAACGTGAAGCCTGTGTCATCCGTAACCCTACCCAACTCCTATGTACCTTCCTGAAACTCATCATGCATATTAAATTTTAGCTTATGAGCGTTCTTTCAGATCTCGCCAAAGGAAGGTGCCACGACATCAATGTCCTGTCGAAACCTGGATCGGAATAGGCCACGGGTCGATTGATGCCGCCTAGAGCTTGTATTATCTATGACTTACTCCTCTTAAAATTCTCCCTCATTGACTCAACGATCTCACTGGCAACGAGACAGCTCCGATTGTCCGCCTGGTCGGCGGCATTGCGCAACGTCAGGGACGCATCCCGCAGCAGGCCCCTGATCTGCGCCGGAGATAACAACTCCGATGCTTCAAGTTCCAAGAGGACCGATTCACTCACATGCAGCGCTGCAAGCGCAACTACCCGAGGTCTTGTTGCAAGCAGCTTCAAGAGATCACCACTGCGCCTGTCCCGCGATTTCTTTTTTGCCATCGTCGCCCTTCAGCTGCCCGGACAAAAAGCTTCTACTTCCCACACCTTGATAAGTTTACGCCGCCAGAAGCCGGGAGACCCTCGTGTTTGTGGGCGCGGCCTCTGCTTAAGGTACCGCAGTTTGCCATGGTGACACAGAGGCAAGAAGATACCGAATTAGCGGTACCTCCCACCGCATCAGCGCGAACGGTGAGAAAACTCCCTGTTTGGAGTAAGATCTGCCGCGTTGTGACGCGATGAGCAGTCGCTTTCTTCAACCATAATTCTGCTTCGCAACAAGGCTGTCCGCTTTCAGAGAAAGTCCCGGAAACGCCTGAACCTGCCCCTCAGTCTTGTCGAGATATTGCATCAATGCCGTCACCAAATGGTAGAAGATGCTGGCAGGAACCTCCGTCGCCAGCGACCGACCGCGCTCGTCGATCCTGTCCATCCACAGGCCAAGCGGCGCGGGATCGATATGCCATCTGAAAAGGCGCGCGACGCGAGCTTCGATCTCGGGTTTCAGATCAGGCCCACCGATGTTGTCCAACGCGATCGCCGCCTTGATGGCTTCGCATTGAGGCCAGCTGCGCGAGAGCCTGTCGAGAGGCATCCCTTGTCGCGAAACGGCCGCATAAGCCAGCCCTGTGGCTCGATTCAGTCCGCTGGCGACCGCCGACGAGTAGAGTTTCCTCGCGTAAGCAGCCAGATCTTTCTGTCCGGTTGCCCGCGCGAAGTCGACGAGCAGGGAGGCCCATTCGAAATGGTGCCCAGGCTCGGTCCACTGTCCCTTGTCTCCGGGCAACGGCAGCCAGTCGGCATCGAAATATTCGCCCAGCGTCCAACTTTCCTGGTCGAAGAAATGGCTGCGGAATAGATCGATGATGCGAGCCGCTCGACGCAGATATGCGCGATCGCCGGTTGCGGCGTACCAGGCAAGGAATGATTCGAGCATGTGCATGTGTGGGTTCGAGGACCGAACCCCGTTCCAGCCTGGTGTCTCGAGGAAGCCATTTAAGCTCCCATCCTCAAGGTGCGAATCGATGAAATGAAATGTCTCCTGTGCAAGCTGAAGGGCAGGTTGGTGGCCGCAGCGATAGGCATGAGCAAGTGCCAGGAGCACGCAGGAATGGTCGTAGGCATCCTCCGCCGGATCGGCTACGCTTCCATTGGAATTGAGGGTGCGTACCCAGCCTCCACGATCTGTGCGGCCGTATTTTGCGATGAAGTCTATACCATGATCGATGAGCTTGTCGGCGGCCCCCGTCCAGCCACGTTCCTTGGCCACAGCGAAAGCATAGATCTGGCGAGCCATCGTGCGCATCCGCTTGGGTTTGCCCAATGGCCTGGCATCGAAACCGAGCGCTTCGTGGAAGCCGCCATGCGCGTTGTCGACGCCTGCGTCTGACCAAAGCGGAAGGGTCTCGTTGAAGAGCCAGTGCTCGACGCGCTTGCGCCATGATCCGCTGACAATGATCCGGTCTTCCGACGCTGTGAATTTCGTCTCGAGGCGCCCGCTCTTCTCAAGTTGCTCGACGACCTTCTTCACCTTCTGACTATGGCTGACCGGGGCGATGAATATGGCGTCCGGCGTTGCGACCACCGCCACATCCTTCATTCCTATGACGGTGAGCAGCCGACCTTGGCTTCTGAGGTAGGAGTTGTCGCAGTCCATGGCGACGACATCGCCCATTACGACGTTGCCGTTTCCGTCCACGGGGCTGGCCTCCAGCAAGGATTGCCACGACCCAAGATCGTTCCAGCGGAACGAAGCCGTCACCATCGCGATGCCCCGCGCATGTTCCATGACTGCATAGTCGATCGATGTGGAGGGGACAGCCGAGTAGAAGCCTTGCGGCAGGTAAACGCCCGACACATCCACCTTGGCAGTGCTGAAGGCGCGTTCGGCGGTTTCCCAGATCTCCGGGTGAAACTCGAGCAAAGCCCTCCGCATGGTGTCGGCACGAAACAGAAAGATACCAGCATTCCAGTAAAACCTCCCCGACGACAGATATTTTTGCGCCGTCTCGATGTTCGGCTTTTCGACAAAGCGTGAGACCGCGGCTGCGCCGTCACCATTGGCCGCAACCTCAATGTATCCGTACCCGGTTTCTGGATGAGTGGGCTTGATGCCGAACACGACAATGCTTCCCGAGCCGGCGGCGGGCATACCCGCTTCAACGGTCTCCCAGAACTGCGTCTCGGTCGATATCTCATGGTCGGAGGGAACCACGAGCACAAGCGCTTCGTTGCCGTGCTCCGAAATCGTCTGCAGTGTCGCAATGGCGACCGCTGCGGCCGTATTGCGGCCCAGCGGTTCGAAAATTGGCTTTCCCCCGTTCAGACCGAGCGAACTAATATCGGAGATGACGCGTTCGGCATGGCGTTCGGATGCTATCAGATAGATCGGCGTTTCGTTGTCCGGCCACGCCTTCAGGCGCCGAACCGTCTTCGCCAGCATAGAGCCATCCCCCGAGAGATCGTGGAATTGCTTAGGATTGTCTTCGCGCGAGAGCGGCCACAGCCGGGACCCGACCCCGCCGCTCATAACAAAACTTACGATCCGGTGTGCCATGCTTCAGTTCCTCTCAGAATGTCTGGTTGTAGGCTCCGACCTCTGGATTGCGGCGCAGGACGGCGTCGATCGCCTCGAACATCTGTCGACGTCGCTCCGACGAGACGGGGCTTTCGACGACGACGACAATTTCGGGCTTGTTCGACGAAGCCCTGACCAGACCCCAGGTGCCGTCTTGAGCCACGACACGCACCCCATTGACGGTAACCAGATCAACAAGCGGCTGCCCCGCAAACTCGGTCCCGTCCCCCTTCATTTTCATGAAGTCGCCCAGGACCTTGTCGACGACGCCATATTTGACTTCGTCGGGACAGTGGGGGGACATTGTTGGGGTGCCGAAGGTCACGGGCAGGGCGCGGTAGAGTTCGGCCAGCGTCCTTCCCGGATTACGGTCGAGCATCTCGCAGACAGCAATCGCCGTGATAAGGCCGTCATCATAGCCACGCCCGATCGGCGGGTTGAAGAAGAAGTGTCCCGATTTCTCGAAGCCGGCGATTGCGTTAAGCTCGGCTACCCGCCGCTTGATGTAGGAATGTCCCGTTTTCCAATAGTCCGTGCGCGCGCCGTTTCGCGCCAGAACTGGATCCGTCATGAAAAGCGCGGTTGATTTCACGTCCACGACAAAGGTGCATTGCGAATGCAGGCTGGAAATGTCTCGCGCCAGCATGACGCCGACCTTGTCAGCGAAGATCTCGGTGCCCTCATTGTCGACGACGCCACAGCGGTCGCCGTCGCCGTCGAAGCCGAGACCCAAATCGGCACCGGTCTCCAGAATCTTGTCCCGGATGGCATGCAGCATCTGCATGTCTTCGGGATTGGGGTTGTAATGCGGGAAGGTGTAATCGAGCTCCACGTCCAGTGGGATCACGTCACAGCCGATGATCTTCAGCACCTGTGGCGCAAATGCGCCAGCCGTCCCGTTGCCGCAGGCCACGACCACGCGCGGCTTGCGTCGAGCCGTCCTTCCGGCAGTCAAGTCGTCGATGTATCTCTCACGAAATCCGGACACGAATTCGTAGCCGCCGCCACCGACAAGATCGAAGTCGCCGTTCAGTACGAGCGCTTTGAGGGCTGTCATCTGGTCAGGACCGAATGTTAGCGGTCTCTGTGCGCCCATTTTAACTCCGGTCCAGCCGTTCTCATTGTGGGAAGCCGTGACCATCGCAACAGACGGAGCGTTGAGTGCGAACTGGGCGAAATAGGCGGTCGGGGAAAGCGCCAGGCCGATGTCCTTGACATGTGCGCCAGCCGCCATCAGCCCTGAGACCAACGCCATCTTTATGGACATTGAATAACTGCGAAAGTCGTGACCCGTGACGATCTCCGGGCCGACCCCCATTCGGCGGATCAGAGTGGCGAGACCCATTCCCAGTGCTTGGGCGCCCATCAAATTGAGCTCGGGCTCTTTCTCCGAGCCAGGGTGGCCGAACCACCACCGCGCATCATATTCCCGGAAGCCAGTGGCTTTGATGAGAGCATTGTTCTCGAACGCGAATGTGTTTGGCCTGGCTTGGGCGACTATTGTTAGGGTCACGGCTACCGCTCCGGGATTGCGCCAATATTCCTAGCATGGCCGCGAACCTCGGCCCCTTCATGAATTCGGGTAGCGCTACCCCGCGGCTCGTGCCGCTTCATCCAATAGGTGGTGCCGATCGATGATCGAAAGGATATCTCGTCCAGGCATGGCGGTCGCGTATCGTGGGGGTAGGCCCGTATCGGGCGCCAACATCAATTGTGGCTCTGTAGTGCCGCTGACATCATTCGGATTCTCCTTTCACAAGAACGTCGATGATAGGCGTTTCCAGGCTTTGGCGCGTGCGCTCGACCTCATTCAGCCGGAGATCGAAAGGGAATCGGAACGACTTCGCCAAGCTCGGAAACGAATGACAGATTGTGCCGCATTTTGCCTGGAGGCGACGGAAAACGGGGATAGGGGCGAACGTCTTTCAGCCAAACTGGTTATCCTCTCGCACGATCTTGCGGCAAACCAAGCACGAGAGTTGCTGCTGGAACAGCAGAAGTCATTTCTAGCCAGGATAAGGGCCGGTCTGCCGCGCATTCTTCATTCGCAAAGGATGTAGGTCTACGCCAATTGGCGGCGTTTACCTTCCCCCACGTCGGCGTAGTCTTTCTGCAGAAGCCGGGATCGCGGGCCCCGGCTCTTATGAGAACATCGGGCGGACGCCATGAAGCTCTGTATCGGGCGGCGTGCACGAAGGACTCTCCCATGCCCGCCGGAGACGTTTGAATGAACCGCTTGTTCGCCAACCAATGGCCTTTGGCAACCAATCAGCAGGCCAATGTCGGACAGGAATTCATCGGCCTCTCGGACATAACCGGGTTTTTGAGAAATTATGTCGGAACAATTACGGCCTGCCTTGCCGCGGCACTCCTGGTCGCATGGTTCTACGATTTGACCACCGATCCGGTTTTTACGGCCAGCGCCCAGATATTGATCGAACCGAAGCTACCGCAACATTTGCAGGAGGGCGGTGAAGTAAATCTGTCATTGGACACCGCACAAATTGAAAGTCAGATCGCAGTACTGCAATCTGAGAAGATTGCTTCGATGGTAATTGATCAGTTGAAATTGATTGAGGATACGAGTTTCAATCGCCCCGAGACACCGATGTTGCAGGAAAGATTCAGGAAACTCAATGATATAATGGTGCAAGCTTTAGGGCTTGAGAAAAGCGCACGGCTGAACTCACTCTGGGGGCATATCGGCTTAGGCGCTCCGGAGTCGACCGCAAAGCTGACCGATTACCAGAAGTCCCGTCTCAGCATGCTGATTTTCCTCAGTGGCCTCGATGTGCGAAGGGTAGGTGTCTCCTACGCGATAGACATATCCTTCACCTCCGCCGATCCGGAGGGCGCCGCCAAGATTGCGAATGCAACGGCTGACGCCTTCGTGCATGAACAGATCGACACCAAGGCCGATTCGGCAAGAGAAGGTGGAGCATGGTTGGAAAAACGCCTTCAGCAGCTGCGCACCCAGATGAACGAGGCCATGGCAAGGGCGCAGGCATTTCGCTCTCGGCACGATTATAGCGTAGGAGGTGGTGCAAGTGCCGGTGGCGGCGTTAATTCTGAACCTACTCTCGAAGAACTCGAGGTAACTGCTGACACCTATCAAAAAATGTATGAGAGCTTTCTGCAGGCTTACACCAATTCGGTAAGCCAGCAATCCTACCCGGTTGCAGATGCAAGAGTGATCACTGCCGCGACGCCGCCGCTTTTTCCAAGCGCTCCAAAACCGAAGCTGGTGTTGGCCTTCGCTGGCGTCGCAGGGCTCATTCTCGGCATTGGCCTTTCCTTCGCGCGGCACTCGTTCGACTGGACCATACGATTGCCACGTCATATCCGCGATAATCTGGGAATAGAGTGCGTCGGAGAACTACCGCCCACGAGCAGGCGCAGGGAATTCGGAAACGTCGACGAAGTGACCAAGCATCCGTGGTCGCGATACAGCCAGAGCCTAAGGAAAGCGCGAACCGAAATCAGCTTGGCGGAAACGAACCATCCGGTGAAGTTTCTTGGACTAACCGCTGTTTCGAACAACAGTCAGAAGACTTCCGTTGTCAGCAACCTCGCCACGCTCTATTCGATGTCCGGTCTAAAGACGTTGGTGATTGACGCTGATGTTCGCAGATCGACGATTACCACAAGACTGATTGGGCACTCAAACGTCCAGGGCAACGAGTGCCTGGATCCCGCTCGACACAATATCATACGCGCTCTGGGGCGGCGGTTCGACGTTCTTCCAAGTTCCGTCGTGGATGCAAAGAACCTGCTCGTGCCAAGGAACATGCAGGTTTTCCTTTCTGAAGTTACTGCTGGGGACGCGGCAGGCTACGAGTTGGCCGCTTATGATATCGTCATCGTTGACCTGCCATCGCTTGAATCCGGGGCGGATGACCTGGTCGTTGGATCCGTGCTCGACGGTGTCGTGGTGGTTGCGGAGTGGGGAAAGACGCACGTCGACGCACTGCGGGAACTCGTGAGAACACTTCAGGCCTCCAGGACGCCTATACTTGGCGTGCTTCTCGCGAACGCGAGGGTAATGACGTCCAAGCACCGTCGGGTTGCCGCTAAGCAGAGCGCTTTCGGAAGCCGGCAAAGCGTGTAGAGCAATCATATGTGAGGATAGGGGGTAGCCCCCGGAGTATCGCGCTACCTCCTTTGCATTTCTTGCCGGCACGTTCCGTCCTTGGAAGACTGTCGAAGTTAATCAACGAGAAACAGCGACCGTCACATGACAAACGCCTTCGAAAAGCAGCACCAGGGTGAGGCGCTTTGGAGCCAACCCGTTGTGCCGGCCGCGATCGAAAGCAGGGCGATCCTGCATGTTGTTTCTGCGCGTGACTACGCCAGCACCGGAACGGTGTTGAATGAGCTGCCGGGTGTCCTCACCGGGAAGACGAACCCTCCGATTGGAGGCCTCCTCAAACGGATCATGGATCTGGCCATAGCCGGCGCAGCGCTCGTTTTGGCCGCGCCCGTCATGATTGTCGTCGGTCTGTTGATCAAGGTTACGGCCGGCGGTCCAGCCGTATTCTCGCATAGGCGAGTAGGCTTCGGTGGAAGCTCATTCAATTGCTATAAATTTCGCTCGATGGTCGCCAATTCGGACGAGGTTCTGAAGGCATATCTCCAGTCCAACGCCCACGCACGCAAGGAGTGGGAAGAGACCCACAAGATCAGGAACGATCCCCGCGTTACGCTTTTCGGGCGACTGCTGCGCAAGTCCAGCCTGGATGAGCTTCCCCAACTCATCAACATACTGCGCGGTGACATGAGTTGCGTGGGCCCAAGGCCGATCGTCGAGGACGAACTCAGGCGTTATGGCGAGCATCAGGCAGAGTACCTCGCAGCAAGGCCGGGGCTCACCGGTCTTTGGCAGGTGAGTGGAAGAAGCAGCATGGACTATAATAACCGCGTTGCGCTGGACAGCCACTATGTGCGGAACTGGTCGATCTGGCTTGATATCGTGATCTTGCTTAGGACCATCGTCGCGGTCATGCGGGTCGGCAGGGCCTCCTGAAACGTCGAACGATCACTTCTCGTTTCGATTGCAGTAGTGCGACAGAGACAAGCCTGCGAGGTAGGCGCAAGCCAAAAGAAATATCAAAACCAGAGATTTGCCACCAGTCACATGGCCCCACAGACCTAGGCTATTCCAGGCAAGGATTGCGATCAGAAGCACTGCAGTCGCTGCCAGCAGCGCGGCAGCCTTGAAGCGTAGACCCAGAAGTATCCCTGCCACCGATACGGCCAGTATGCTTGTGAGCACCGATATCTCCAGTGGCACCCGCAGAAGGAGTTGGCTTGCCGCGGCGGGGAGTTCCGTCAGGGGCCGAGACCCCACCGTGCGCCAACTGATAGGCGGCCTAGGAGTGCAAGGCAAGTGCTAGATACGGTGCTTCGGAATGCTGTTTGCGGTATTGCAAAAGGGGTACTTGTAGAGCCACATATTTTTGGGTCGCAGCCCCCATGCCTAACGCCCCAGCCATCCAACCCCACCTGCAACAGGTGGCGGTCCTGGTGAGCATCGACGGAGCCAGGATGCTGGCCTGGTTCGCGCCAAGCGGATCTGGTCAGTTCGTAGTTCCAACAGCAGTGGTGTCCGCCTGGACGCTTGCATCCGCTGCAGGCAAGCTGTCCAAGCCAGACTGCGGCAGGGGGATTTCGACCTTGATGGTATCGCCCGGCTCGACAAGGGTTGTCTCTTGGGCAGCAAGTTCTTCCGTGCCGGTGTCTTTCGGCCTCACAATGGTGAAGATCGGCTTGGCCCTCGCCGCACTCTGCCTTAGCGCCAGCAGAGCGGGCACAGCGACCTGCGTCTCGCTCAGCAACTGCACTGCGGTGTCGGATTTGCTGGTCACCTCGTTGAGCTGCTGCTGTGTTTCGCGCAAGCCCTCGGCGACCTCGCTGGAACGCTGATTGCTGAGGTTGAGTATTTCGATGTCTGTCTTGCTCATCTCCTGCCTGACACGCAGCATCGAGGTCTCGGCCGCTAATCTGTCGCTCTGCATCTGGGCGACAGTCCCCTCCAGCGCAAGTTCCCGTGGTGCAACCGCAAGGCCCTTCTGCACGAGATTCGAGACACCCGCGAGCTCCTTTTGGATGAGCTCGATCTGTTTGTCATGGAAAGTCAGCTGTTGCTCGAGCGAGGCCAGCTCCTGTTGCAGGAAGTCCTTGAGGTCTCGCAGTGAACGGAGCTGGGTCGCCAGTGCATCCTTTCGGATATCGAAAATCTTGCGTTCCTGGTTCATTGCAAGGGCAACGGTTTCGTTCGAAACCCTGTCCCTCAGTTCAGGGGGGAAAGCGATGTCGTCACTGCCGGCCAGCTCTGACTGCAACCGCGCTTTGCGTGCGAGCAGGCTGACATTGTTCAGAGCCAGCAGCCCGACATCGCCCCGGGCCGTGATGAACTCTCGTCCAAGCCGAGACACATCATCCTCGCGTATCGGCAACCCGCCGGCGACCCCAAGCGCCTGCAGCACTGTCAGGCCGGGCCTGTAGGGAAACTCTCCGGATTGCTTGACGTTGCCGACCACATAGAACGGCCTGTACTGGGCAATCTCCACGGCGACATCCGGCTGGCGGCCGAGTCCCATCTGCTGCATCAGCCGATCGCCTATGGCGCGGGCGAGAGTCCCAGGAGCGGTGCCCTCCGCGCGTATCTGCCCGACAAATGGCAGGAAGAGAGTCCCGTCGGCACCGACAGTGAAACTGTCGTTGAGAGCCGCCCACTCGAAGATCACATCACGCGATGCGCGCCATTCGTAGACTTTGAGCCTGACCTTGTCCTGGGGCCCAAGCAGGTACTCCACGGCTGATGCCGGATACGGACAGACAGAGGCTGCCGCCAATGAAATCCCTGCCGCTGTTGAAAGCCATTTCCGCATTGTCTTCACCGTCGTCAGATCTTCAGGATGTATTCGGGTTCGATGCGCCCCATGGCGATATGCAGGATCGCGAGCGCGTTGCCGCTGAGACGACCTCTGCGATCGACATATGGCTCGGGCCAAAGGCTCTTTGCGAGGTTGGCCGCAATGTTCCTGAACATAAGGGGCAGTGCGAAAGAGGCTGGAACTGACCCCTTCTTTATCAGGTAGATCGCATTGACGACCTGGGAGTAGCCGAACCGCTTTCCGCTGACGCGGCCCGTTTTGATTCCGAGATGAACGCCCGTGATCGACGTCACGCATACGACGCGGCCTCTGGATCGCATTTGACTTGTGAAGTCGATGTCTTCTTGCCAGCCGTAGAGGACCAGGCGCTCGTCAAAGCGCAAATCGCCAACCAGCGAGGAGCGGAGCGACATATTGCATCCATAGGCACCGACATGGTCGACCACGGACGCTCCATCCGGTTTTAGGCCCTCGGCTTCCCTCAGCGCAGCCTCTGCATCGTCCCAGGTGAGACCAGCATTGGTGGCGCCGTCTCTGACGACCCTGCCCATCACAACCGCCCATCCGCGATTTCCGGCAAAAGCCTGCTCGATCTGCTCCAGGTACTGGGTGGCTGGAACGAAATCGTCGTCGAAGAATGTTATGATGTCGAAGCGCCGCAATGAAGGCACGAGAGCGGCGTTGCGTTGCGCAGCCAATCCTTTTGGACCGAACACATTCGACACAGGGAAGGGGCAGCCGTCCGGCAGGTCGATGTGTGTGGCGTCGGGTGCCGACAATATGACTTCGTCGGGAAGTCTTGTCTGGCTGCCCAAATATCCGAGCAGGCGAGCTACTTGCTCGCTGCGGCCGAGGGTTGGGATAATCACCGCAAGTTTCATGTTTCGTCCAGGCGTCGCTCCCCCTGACCATATTATGAGGCGATAGCTCAAACAGCTTGAATAAAAGTGGGCGCGACCAACGCGGCCTACCCCATCGAGTACCAGCTTTTGACGTACTTCCTGCAAGCGGGTCACGACCATAAGCGGTAGGCGCATACGCGCCGGCAGCGGTCGGTGATCGATCGGACAACTTGCGATGGTCCCCGCACAAAACGGAAACTCGGGCTTCAAAGAAAGGGGAGAACCATGCTCCATGAACGTTCTTCCGACCTGGCCATCGCGGCCAAGGTCGAAATGCCGATTGAGGAGTTTCCGGCTGCCCCGGCGCCCGACTTCGACAGATATGCCAGGATAGCGGTCGTTCACGACTGGTGCCCAAATTTCCGGGGCGGCGAGCGAGTTCTGGCGCAAATCTGCAAGCAGCTTCCCAATGCAGAGGTATTCACACTTTTCGATTTCCTCCCGGCCGAGGTGAAGGAGCAATACTTCCGCGACGTGGAATTTCATGCCTCTCCGGCCAACCGGATCCCTCTGGTGCGGAAATTCTACCGGTCTCTCTTCTTCTTTTGCCCGTTTCTGATCGAGCAGTTCGACGTGACCGGCTATGACGCTGTGATCTCGTCGTCGGCCGCATTTTCTCGTGGCGTGATCACAAGGCCTGATCAGCCGCATCTGTGTTATGTGCACAGCCCTGTCCGCTATGCTTGGGACGAGCAATTCTCGTATCTTGAGCAGGGCAAGCTCGGTTTCGGTCCGAAGGGAATACTCTACCGCTATATGCTGCACCGTCTGAGGACCTGGGATACGAGAACCGCGCACGGTCCAGACCTGATGCTGGCGAATTCCAACTATGTCCGTTCTCGCATCCGCCACATCTACGGACGTGACGCAAAGGTTGTTTTCCCGCCGGTCTCGCTGAAGGAACTGCCCTGTGTCGAGGACAAGGACGATTACTACGTCTCGGCGTCCTTCCTGGCCCCCTACAAGCGCACCGACCTCGTGATCAGGGCCTTCAACGAGATGCCGTCGCGACGGCTGGTCATAGTGGGCGAAGGACAGCAATCGGCCAGCCTGCGGGCGCTGGCAGGTCCTAACGTCACATTCTCGGGATTCCTTCCTCGCAGGGACTATATCGATACGCTTGCCCGAGCGAAGGCGATGGTCTTTGCGGGTTGCGAGGACTTCGGCATCGCGCTCGCCGAGGCGCAGGCCTGCGGGACGCCGCTGATCGCTTTCGGGAGAGGCGGCGCGGTCGATATTGCGCGCAGCCTGGGGTCAAATTCCGAGCCGACGGGGGTGCTGTTCAAGGCTCAGACCATCGATCACCTCAAGGAAGCGGTCAAACGGTTCGAGGAAAACAGCCACCTCATCACCCCGCGGGCCTGCGCTCGGAACGCGCAGCGCTTTTCCGAAGAGAATTTCGACCGCGCCATGCTGGACTCGATCGGAGCGGTCCAGGCACTTCACACGATCACGTGAGTTCACGTAACCTGACTATCCTGGTCTCTGGATCGATACCGTCGGCAAGAGCCATCGCCTGCAGGTAGCGCAAGGCGCTCGCTCTCCAGCTATATGCCAAGGCTCTGGCTTTTCCCTTCCCCATGAACTGCACGCGTAGCGCCTTGGAATTGCGCAGCCCCATGAAACGGTCGAACCACGCCTGCGGGTCGTTGGCAGCGGCATAAAGAGCTGCGTTCCTACAGACCTCGGGCAGGCTGGCGCGTTCGGACACGACGACCGGACAGCCCAGCGCCATTGCCTCGACAACCGGAAGACCAAAGCCTTCAGTTAGCGAAGGAAAGGCCAGGCAAAGCGAGTCCATCAGCAAAGCAGCCAACTCGTTGTCGGAAATGCGTCCGAGCCAATGGATATTTTGGGCTTCAGCTCTGGCTGATCCTGTTTTGAAAATGTCCGAATCCGACATGCCGACGACCGCGATCTTCAGTCCGGCCTTGCCAAGGCGCTCGGCCATATCGAGAATGAGCTTCACATTCTTGTGAGGTGCGGCGCCGCCGATCATGACGATTGTTTCACGCGAGGCCGCCAATCGTGTCGCCGCCGAATGTTCAGGCTTCCATCGGAATACATGTTCATGACCGTTGGGGGCAACGAAGGCCCTCTGCTCCGCAACGATGCCCAGCCGAACCAGCTCGCCTAGCGAAAAATTGGAAACGGTCGAAATGCTGCATGCCGTCTTGCCGAGGCAGGGTAGCAGCGCTTTGTAGGAGGTCCTGAAGCGAAGTGAATAGCTCTGTGGGGCATTCCAGACATTTGCATCATGAATGCAGACGATATGCTTGCGCGACAGAAGCGGGCCGGTATTGCACAGGCTGAGGAGCCCGCCACCCCGAAGAGAGGCGGCTAGCCGGGTCTGCTCCCATAGGTGCCCACCCCTGCTGCCTATCTCGCAACGTTCGATGGAATTGATCGCGATGTCTGAGCTGCCAGGTGGGCAGTGAAGCCTGAGTTCCAGCCCACGGGTGAGCGGCGCCTGCTCGGCGAACAGGGCGTCCAGCGCACGCACGATCTCTCCGGCATAACGCTGGACGCCCGTTGTCGGTTGGGAAAGGAAACGCCCGTTGATCGTCCACTGCCGTGCCATGTCACCCTCTCCATGTCCCTAGTTTGAAACCGTCAGCGCGTGGGGTCACCACAGCCGTTGGGTCGTGCGGACGCGCGCAGCATCATCCAGGCAGGCGAGGGCGAGCGTTGGAGCTACCTCAAACGTTTGAGGGTCGCTGCGGTTCAGAGAGTGTTAGTCTGGATGTTGGGGCGGCAAGGCGGGGGACGTGATGATCGGCAAATCTGAGTTCGATGCGGCGCCGGCGGTGCAATCGGGGAATTTGAACGGACACAGCGTTGCCGCCGTGGTGGCAAGATCGCTTCCCGGAGGCTCGCAGTACCTGATTGGCCATCCGGGCCGGACATTGGCGGACTTAGTGCCGCCAAAGCGGCGGTGGACGATAAACGGCGATTTCACTACGCTTCGACGCAATGGGATAGCGCGTTACGCCCACGAGGTGACGATGGCTCTCGACGCCCTTATTTCCGAAGGGCATCCCTTGGGTCGCGACCTTGAGATCGATCTCGTGGTGCCGCGCCAGCCTGCCGAGCCTCTTCATCTGAAGGCAATCGCGGTGCGGGTCGTCCCCGAATTCAACAGGCCTCGACTTCCCCAGTTCTGGGTACAGGCGCAGTTGCCCTGGCATGTGCCGGGAGGGTTGGTGAGCTTTTGCAACCTCGCACCGGTCGTGCTGAGACGCCAGATCGCATGCATCCACGACATGCATACAAGGTTGATGCCGTCGAGCTACGGGCGAGGGTTCCGTTGGGCTCACCGCCTGATCCTTCCGCTGCTGGGCAGGCGGGCTGCACGGATCACTACGGTTTCGCAACTCTCCCGCAGTCATTTGGTCGCGTTCGGCATAGCGCGCGAGGAGAACATTGTCGTTACCTACAACGGCAGCGACCATGCTAAGAAGTGGGACGCGACGATATCATCCTTGGCTGTCAATCGGGGCAGGCCATATGTCGTTTGCCTCGGCCGGCGGGATCAAGAATACAAGAACATGGGGCTTCTCGCTAAGCTCGCATCGTTTCTAGATGAGATGGGCCTCGATCTGTGGATGCCGGGTGACATCGACGAAACCACGGTCTTGCGGCACGTCCCGAAAATGCCGGCGAACATCATCCTTCTTGGGCGCATAAGCGATCACGACTTCAAAAAGGCGCTTGAAGGCGCCCTCTGCTTCCTGTTTCCATCACGGATCGAAGGCTTTGGGTTGCCCGCTATCGAGGCTATGGCGTCGGGTTGCCCGGTCATAGCCTCGACTTCGCCCTGTTTGCCTGAAATCTGCGGAGATTCCGCACTCTATGCCGATCCGGACGACGTCCAATCATGGGTCGAAAACGTTCGCCAGCTAGCGGTCGACCCAGATATGCGCAAGCGAATGGTTGGCAAGGGCCATACCAGGGCGAGCAGCTATTCCTGGCGCTGGATCGCTTGGAAATATCTCGAGCTTATGATCCAGGTCGACGCCGATTTCGGGGAAGTCCACGGGTAATTGACCGCGAGCGCAGTTACCCCGTTGGTTAGCGCACAAATCGCAATCAATTTGAGTCATCCTCGGCAGTCACCCCCGCTCATCCGGGTGCTGAATCGGGGCAGCGGCACTCCAATGGTCATGCCGCTTGATGGCTAGGTTGTAGCCTCCAAAGGAGGTAACGCGAAGCTTCCCATATCCATTTTGACCAATTGCTCCCGTGTCCCGCAGTTCCGACAATCCCAATATTGATCGTCGTGCAGGGAGGCATGATCGCCATGTCGTTTCGTTTCGCAGCCGCGACTGCTTTGTTGCTGATAGCATCGGCGCCCGCATCCGCCGATTTGCTCTGGGGCGTGAACGGCCATCCGGTGATTTCCTACCCGGATGTTCCGATCGAAAAACAACTCGATTTCGTCAAGAACCTCGGTCTCAAATCATACCGGGTCAACATCACCGCCGCAGATCAAGGAGATACCCTTGCTCGGGTCGTGAAGGCCGGTAAAGAAAGAGGGATCGAAATACTCCCCGTGATCACGCCGGGACTAGACCTGGACAAGCGCGATCCGGAAGAACTCTATAGTCAGGCCCGGCAATTGGCGGTCGTCCTTGGGGGCAGGTTCAAGAACGATATCCGCGTTTGGGAACTCGGCAATGAGATGGAAATCTATGCCATCATAAAGCCCTGCGAGAAACGCGATGACGGATCACAATATCCATGCAGCTGGGGGCCTGCAGGTGGAACCGGAGCGCTCGACTACTACGGTCCGCGTTGGGTGAAGGTGAGCGCTGCCCTCAAGGGCCTGTCCGACGGCATGACAGCAGTTGACCCGAGCATCAAAAAGGCAATGGGTACGGCTGGATGGGGCCATACCGGCGCCTTCGCGCGGATGAAACAGGACGGAATCGCCTGGGACATCTCGGTCTGGCACATGTACGGGGAAGATCCGGAATGGGCTTTCCACGAGATTTCCGCCTACGGCAAACCCATCTGGGTCACCGAATTCAACAACCCCTACGGAAGTCAGCACAGCGAGCGGCAGCAGGCCGACGGCGTCAAACAGGCAATGACACGGCTTCGCGAACTCCAGGATACGTACAAAGTCGAAGCGGCGCACATCTACGAGTTGCTGGATGAGACCTACTGGGCGCCGAGCTTCGAAGCCAATATGGGGCTGGTTCGACTTAGCAAGAACAACAACGGCAAATGGATAGCCGGTGAACCAAAGCCTGCCTACATGGCTGTTCGCGACATTACCCGTGGCCCGCAGCCGTTGCCCAAGCCACACCGAGATTGCGCCCCTGAAGCAAAGTTTGCCGGCCGGTTCACCTATGTCCATCAGATAAATTTTGCCTATTGCCTCGTCCTTGGCCATGATGGCGATGCCGCAGGGTTGGATCGGTGGTCGCCAGCCCTCGAGAACGGAGACGCCACGCTCACTGCCGTGATCATGGAAATGTTCCGCTCCGACGAATTCGAGGCCAAATATGCCACGATTGGCCTTACCGACCGAGCCTATATCGGCTTTCTTTACCTGATGCTGCTGGATCGCCCCGCAGACAGTTACGGCATCGAAACCTATTCCCGTCAGTTGCGGGCAGGATCAATGACGCGTGATAGCATTGCCCTTGGCATCGTCAGCTCGAGCGAATTCAAGTCCCGACATGCTGCCCTGCGCAACGCCTCGGATGTGCCCGCGCCCTACTAAGCAGGACAAGACGCTGTTATGGCGGCGGCATTTGCAAGTCCATTGCTCCGCCTCCGGCCACAAAAAGCGCCGGCAAGTCGATTGCCGCGATCGACATGCCAGGCCGAGATCAACAGACAGATGCATCACGTCGCGGACTTGGACCCGAAATTGCTTGTTGCGGTGGCCGCGACACACGCATTGTTACTATTGGAACCGATGTGTACCGCTCTTTAGACGGTCGGCCAGGCGTGCACGAAGCCCCGAGGGAACGATATTCGTCCATAGGTGCAATCATGGGCAGCCTTTTTGGTAATCGCGGAATCTTGAGTGGACATGGAGGATTTTCGTTGAGGCTGGAGTGTCCTGCACCCAGCAGAGCCTCGTCCTGGCAAAACTATCATTTGCAGCATCGGGCATGACAACTGATTCCAGGTGGTTCCCACCCACCGCCAAGGGGAGGAAAACCATCGGTGGGGCGCGGGGGGTGCCAAGGCCGGCCGCCAGGAACCCCGAAAAAACATTAGAGAGGGGGGCCTACCCGAAAAGAAAGTTTAAGATATTTGTGAAAGGCCTAGGTATTTTAGGCGTGTTTTTTTTTT
>NZ_JAMYVM010000036.1:0-51429 GCF_040324035.1 Mesorhizobium sp. M0016
AAGCGATCATGATCGACTGGATGAATGGAACGCTGCAGGGCGGTTCAGACCCACGCAAGGACGGCTGCGCAATCGGCATTTAGAAACGCTACACAGGCGCTGGACGAGGAACAGAGTCGGGGTCTCATTCTGGTCGGATCAAGTCTGACGAGAAAGCTTCCGGCAGCAGAGCCGACAGCCCTGAGCGGCCGGCTTCGGCATTTCGAGAACGCAAAGCGGCCCGGGATGTTGCAGAGCAAACCTTCGCAGCACCGTCGCCCAATCTGCGTGCTAGGACTGCGACGGCGGAAACCAGCGGAGTCTGATTTGACCATGCCATCTTCTACCACCAAGCGTGCGCTGATTACCGGGGCGGGTGCTGCCGACGGCATCGGCTTTGCCATTGCGCGGCAGCTCGGCCTAGCCGGTCATGCCGTTTTCCTGAACGGTGCCAGCGCGCGTGTACTCGATCGCGCCGCCGAGCTTTGCGCCGAGGGCATCAATGCCAAAGCCGCTGTCGCCGATCTCACCATCGCAGCTGAAGTCGCCAGGCTGCGGGCTGATGTCGGCGCTGTCGACATCCTGGTCAACAATGCCGGCATGGGTTCGCTGGCATCGCCCTCGTCCGATAAGGCGTTTCTTGCCATGACCGAGGCAGACTGGGACCAAGGGATCGACGTCAGCCTGAAGACCGTATTCCTGGTCACCCGCGCGTTTTTGCCGGCGATGGTAGAGGCAGGCTATGGGCGCATTGTCAATGTGGCGTCGGTTACCGGGCCGCTGGTGTCTTTCGAAGGCACAGCAGCCTATTCCGCCGCCAAGGCAGGCATGGTCGGCCTGACGCGCACGCTGGCGCTCGAAGTGGCAAAAAGCGGCATCACGGCCAATGCCGTGGCGCCCGGCTGGATCGAAACGGGTTCGTCTAGCGCAATGGAGCGGCAAGCTGCCCTACACACGCCACCGGCGCGGGCCGGGCGACCGGACGAGGTTGCCGCAGCGGTGGTGTTCCTGGCATCGGAAGGCGCGAGTTACGTCAACGGCGCCCTGTTGGTGGTCGACGGCGGCAACAGTCTTCAGGAGCGCAAGGGCTGACTCTGTAAGAACCGGCCGTTCAGGAATTGAGCTTAATCGCCATGCTTTCGGCATAGCAATTGCAATAGACCTTTTGCTGGTCGCTTGGGAGTGCAACCACGTATGGATTCATCTTACAGGCGCTCGCAATCTCTTCTGCATTCTTGTCTACGTCACGCTTTAATTCCCCGCCTATGAGAACGATCAGTATCGCGAATATTGAGACGTATGCAGTGACGACTGCTTGCACAGTCCGCACCTTGCGCAACACTAAATACCCGAAGAAATTGAAGATGCCCGCATTTCCAACAGCGTACGCAAGTTTTGTTTAAGCGGCGACGACGACGCTAACGGCGAAAACGACGAAGAAAACTGGCCAATGGTTTATTGGTTTGGTCTGAGTTGCCGTATTCACCACATTCGCCATGCATGTTTCCTCCCCCTCAGCAGAGCGTCTCGCACGCCTGCCCGTCGCCATCGCGATCAAGCTTCCGGCCCCACGAGCAATTTTGCAGATACCATTGGGCTTCATCGCAAGAGCTGATCTGCGAACAGGTCCGCCGTGGCTGGCAAGAGTAGCTTTGCGCTACCTGTGGGCGGCTGATGATGTCCAGCGGACGGCTCGACGCTGCCGGACCCTGAGCGTGCGCACCGCGCCACTCCCAAGGCGCCTGAAACATTCCGGCCCACAAACCGACTTTTGCCGCCTCTGCGGTCGCCTGCTGCGCTGCATAGGCGCCGTGGCTGTAGCGGGGCCAATCAACCGCCTGACCGCGCTCAACCATCCAGGCGGCAACGCTGGCGCCGTCGGCGCGCCGGCAGTCACCGACAAAGCGTTGATAGCGGTCCCACGCTACGAATGTGCAGTCGATCGGCCTCGATGCGGCCAAGAAAGCATCCAGCGCTCGGGCTGATCCCTGGCCGCAAGGATAGTCGGCGCCGCTCGCGTTTTTACATAGCTGTCGGCTTTCGGGCGCGTCTATGCCGTTGAATCGGATGCGCTGGCCGTGGATCTCGATCGTATCGCCGTCGATGACCGAGGCGACACCGGTGGTCAGCCCTGGGCTATGGCTGATCTGGCTCGAAAGATGTATCTCGGGTGCACGGTTGCTGTGCTGCAGGACGAACTGCGTCACGAAGGCGGACATTGCAGCGACCGTCATGAAAATCAGGCGCTTCGGAATGCCAGCCAATTGGCGTGCACCCCGCAGCTTAGTGGCGCTCCGCTTGCCCCATTGGCCCGACCGATTGTCGTATCGGTATTTGTCCAAACCCCTCTCCCCGAGGAGAGGATGCTACTGTTATCGTTTGGAGTCCAGCCGGCCGGCTCCGCAGGTTCGGGGATGCGCTAACTAGCCCGCAACCTGGCTTTCGGTCCTGGCAAGCTTTCGGACGGGTTTGCGGTCAATCTGGTGGTTCGCCGATCTCTTAGCCACAGCGACCTCTTTTTTGCCGCCAACTCTTCGCGGTCGTCATCATCGGCGGTCGTTCCGCCATGTGCGGCGATCGCATAGTCGGCTCTGTTCGTTCGATAGTCTTCTGTTTTCACGGACATCGTTTTTCCTCTCTTTGGCCTTATCCCTCCTTGGGCGTGACGGGCGAGATCAACCGCCTTTGCTTCACGCGAGTCTACCAATTAGAGATTGTGCTAAATTGATACACTCTGTGCTGAGCAAAGCCGGCAATGCGCAGCAGAATTCCGGCGCAGCTTAGCGAGCTGCGCTTGGTGATGTGGTTGTTCCACTCGAGGCAACACCTAACGAACACGAATTACCCTGGCCCCGATGTTGAGATGGCAACGGTCGGGTTTCACCCTTCGGGCCGCTTATGGCCATCGCGATCGAGCTTTCCGCCCCACGAGCAATTTTGGAGATACCAATTGGGCTTCGTCGCAGCGCCTGGAAAGTGGTCGGGCAACCAACCCCTCCGCCGCTCGTTGACCAATGCTGGCTCATGCCAGCAACTCCAGACCGATTGCCCGCTGGCTCACGCTGGCGGGCTTTTTTGCATTGTGGGTAGGAACGTCTTTCTACTGAGATTGTTGTGACTCGCCCGGTCCGTGCTCCCTCAGCGCGCGCTGGTGACCTAGGTGTGCCCCATCATGGTCAGGCCCGCGCCGCCTTGACCGAAAGCGCGGGCCATCTCCCAAGGCTTCCTCGATGAAACAGCGTGCTGAAAAATTTCTGGATGAATGGATCGAGAAGTACGACTTGATTGAAGTTTGTTCCAGCCGCGACCAGACAAAGGTTGAGCGGTTGGCAAGACGCCTCATCGCCGACGCTGAGGCGGAGGGTATTAGTGAAACCGATCTGACCGAAGCGTTCAACCACGATACGCGCTTCTCGGCTTTGGCAGATTTGCTTGTTCCGAAGGCTTAAAGCGGACGATCGGTCGCAAGTTCTGCAATTTCTGGTTTTGTTGGAAACTTTTTCTGCCGACCCGCATTGCATTAGCACGGCTCCATTCAAGCAGTTGCATTCGGAGGAATTTTGATGCATTCGAAATGCTTATTCTCGGCGCGACATTTGCCCTTATGACCGGATCGGCCTTTGCCGGCAGTTCCACTGGCACGTCTGCGCTCGACGATCCTGCAAAAATGTCTCCTTTCTTCACGGACAGCGCCATGAAGACCATGAAGTCTGAGGCCGAAGCGAAAACCGCTTGGGCGGCTATGTCTCAGGAGGATAAGGACGCGGTGATGAAGGACTGCGCTGACGCAGACATTGCGAAGGCCCATGAAGATTTCTGCAAAGCTGCGATGATGATGGGGAAATAGGCCCAACACCTAGCTTAGTATAAAACGCGGCCGCTGGCCCCGGCCGGCGGGCTCTTTCGTTTGCCCTCGGAACCTGGGTCAATTCGCACAGTTGCTCCCCTGGGGTGGCGCGGGCCGCCTCGAATCTGAGATTCTGTTAATCGCCCGAAGCGGGTGCTACCCTCCCTGCCGCGAGCCGGAATGCATAACGATTGCGGATGTGGCTGTTAAAATAGACGCCCTTGGCAAAGGCAGCTTTGAACGCGGCAAAGGCCTCAGCAGGTACGTCCAAAAACTCGTAATGCTTCCCGCTCGCTACAAACCAAACCGAGAGAACCCTGGTGCTGGGGTCATAGTCGAACTTGCGTATCGAGGTCGACGGCATGGTATGCCATTCAAAAACTCAGCCAGCCGAGTTGGATCGTCAGCTACAGGCTCAAACTGTATTCGAATATATCGCCGCGCTTTTCGTCGGCAACCCTGATCCAGATGGGCTCGCTGGTGCGCAGGGTGAGGTCGCGCTCCGTCGCTTGCCGCGCCGCCCCGATCGGCGTTGTCGCGCGATGTGGGTAGCCGTCACGGTATCGCCGTCTATTTGCGACGGTCTACCTGCTGCCCGCAGATGGGGCACGCCTGCCTGTCAGGGTCTTGTGGTTTGCCGGGGATGGTGGTCCAAGGTCGGCCATTCTGGTCATGGCTACTTCACGAATCGCAGCGCCGCAGTCCTCAAGGCTGAAACATGCGTTCTTCGCGCATGCTCGTCCACCACACGAAACCAATGCTTCTGCAGCACCCTCGGCGGGGCTCGTTAGCTGGTACTTTTTCCACCGCAGATAGCGAACCATCCGCGTTCGAGCCGTCGCGGACTGAGAGCCTTAGCAATCCCTATGGCTGGGTATGGTCTTCGCGCTCGGCAATCTTCTCCAAGAGCTTCCGTGAAGCCTCTAGGACGCGGCGCGTTTCGGCGATGGTCGATTGCAGGGAGTCCAGTTGGCTCGCGGCTCGGCGCTGGCTACGACGGGCGCTTTCAATGAACTGGTGATCAGGTTCCCACCTGTCTTTCATCGACTTAGCCTCTCTTACAGGCGAACGAACTTGTCGAGATGCAGGCGCATCCGCTGTCCTTCCGCATAGGACAACGCGAACGATTCAATCACGAATGATCGGGTAATTTCCTGGTCTTCCTCGGCCACACGAACGGACCATTCGCCGCAGGCTTCGACCACTTCCACGCAAGGCAATGCATTGCGGATCGGAACCACGTTAGCCATCACAGCCTCCCTACGAAAAGCAATGGTAACGTCGAGTCCTATACGCCCGTCGAAAGCTGGTTTTCAACAACAAAGATGGTCCGGATTCATACCGTTCGGGTCAGCGGATCGCGGCTGGGCCTGTCGAAGCGGCCGGTGACGCAGTGGGTCAAGCCGGGCTAATCGGCCGCGTGAAGCACTTACGCGCGAGGAGGACTTGCGAATGCCTCGCTGCAGGATTTCCGGGAGAATGGCGAATGAATGCCGGGCCGAGGATTTGACTCGCTACTGTTCGTCCGAAAGCGTACAAGGGCCAGGTCGTCAGCTGAACAGTAATGGGCGCTGACGCTTGGGAGCGACCATCGCACTCTTGCCCTGAAGCGAGAGCAAACGCGATGACAGAAGAACGTCGCCCCGGCCTTAAACCCGAGATCGTCAGCGCGCTTGCGCTGGAAGCCGGGGCCACGGAGCAGCAGATCACCGAGATAATTTCGTTGGTCGGCTTCGATCGTTCCTCGATATTGCGGGAAGCTCGCCTGCTTAAGAAGAGGTAAGTGAGCACGTAATTGTCGGTTTTGTACCGAGGCGGACAGACTCTGCTGCTGGCGCTATCCCACCTGCATCGTCTGCAAATTGCCTTGGGCGCCGACGCCAGAGGGACGCGTGCTCTCGCCCGTGAGGAGCGAGCGCTATGGACCTGCATCTTGATACAAACAAAAATGCGCTTCTGCGGCGCTTCGATCCTGCCGATCTGGATCCTCTCAAGCCGCATCTGCGCAACACCTTCCTCGATCTACGCACGCCGCTCGAAAATGCCGGGCAAAAAATCGAACATGTTTATTTCCCTTGCAGCGGCCTAGCCTCGGTGGTGGCTAGGAAGAACAGGGGAGCCGACGCAGAAGTCGGCATCATCGGGTTCGAAGGCATGACCGGCTCGGCTCTTGTGATGGGCGACGACCAGGCCACGCATGATTGCTTTATTCAGATGACCGGCGAGGTGTTGGTGATCGACGCCTCGCAGTTCAAAGCGGCTTTAAAGGCGAGCAACACACTTCGGCCGTTTCTGATGCGCTACGTCCACGCCTTCCATATACAAGCCACCTACACCGCTCTGATCAATGCGCGATGCAAAATCGAGGAACGTTTGGCTCGATGGCTTCTGATGTGTGACGACCGTGTTGTTGGCAATAGTCTTTTCATCACCCATGAATACCTGTCCGTGATGCTCGGTGTGAGACGCCCTGGAGTCACGGTCGCACTGCAGATGATTGAGGGGCGCGGGCTCATACAGTCCCGGCGCGGTGAAGTGGTCATTCGGAACCGAAAAGGTTTGATTAATCTTGCAAACGGTAGCTATGGGGAGCCGGAAGCGGAATACAGGCGGCTCGTTGGCGAAATCGAGATCCAGCCGCAGATTGTCCCTTGACGGGAACCGACGTTGACCCAGGTTTGGGCAAATGGCCCTCTATTATTTCGACCTCGATGAAAATGGCTTAGTCTACCATGACGACCAGGGCACCCATTGTTCGGCCTTCGATCAAGTCAAAGAAGAGGCCGTTCGCACTCTCGTTGAAATGATCAAGGAGAGCCTGCCAGATGGCGATCATCACAGGTTGACGATCAAGGTCCGCGACGACGGAGGCGGCGTCGTCTTGCAGGTCTCGCTGAACTTTGAGGTTGAGGCAGAGCACCGTTACGGCGGCGGCAGTTCTCCCGATTCGCACGTCTGATAGCGTCCACGCAAAACAAGCGCCGCCCGAAACGCCCGCGCTGCGGCATCGCACGCATTATGCGAAGGCCCATTGGAAACGAGAATGATCTCAGCGGCCTTCAACGAGAGTCCATGCTTGTCGGCAAAGTACGCCACTGCATATGGATCGCCCTCTGAACCCGGATCGAGCACTCTTTGCGCCTTAACCATTACCGCCCCTCAAAACCTGTTCAAAATGGCCCGACGTGAACCCGCGCCGCTCCGGCTGTGTGATATCCGCTCAGCCGACATAGCGCCGGTGACAAAACCGACAACCGCGCGGCTAACCTTGGTAAAAAACGTACAATCAAAAGTTATTGTCCCGCCTCTCCATCGGCCTATGGTTGTAAGGGAGCGGTGATTTATGCGCTGCTTGCTTTGAGAGTTCGCCAGCTCTCGATCTCCTCGGGAGGCTTAGCATCATGGGCAAGGACCGTGAATGCGGTCAGATTTCGGCCTTCCATTTCGCCATTGTGCGCCAGGCCTTTCGGCAGTCGGTATGCGAACAAGGGATCGCAGAGGGTCGATGGCCCGATCATGCGAAGCGGCTCTTCCAACAGCTAAGCGATGAAGACCCCGACGATGACATGATCGGCTACATCATCGCGCGTTAGTACCTGAATTGCTCGCGCTATCGCCGCACTGGGCCGATCCCTCGATAGCCATAGACCGCAGGTGGACCTTTGTTGCCTCCCTTCGGGACGTCTACGAAGGTCCCTCTGAGCCATTTGGCTTGGCTATTTCGCAAAGTGGCCACTCGGTTAACCGCCCTTGCGGCGGCTTCGAACGGCGTCAACGCTCAACTTGGTGGGTCGCCTGCAGGCTGCGATGGTGCAACGCCGATGGATATCGCCTCGCGCGGCTACTACGACTGCGGCCACCTTGTCGATGTGGCAGAAGTCCAGGGCGGAACCCGACCCCGCTGTCTAATAGTCAGCGGGCCTTTGGGGACTTTGGATTAGCATGCGGCTACATCCATCGTGGGGGAGAGGAATCGACCGCATGTGGCCGTAACGGCCGGCGGATTAGTTCCCCAAAAATTTTATATATTCCCTGTGGCGGTCTGTCAGAGGGGTGGTAGCCCATCGGTGTAAGCCGACCCAGATTGCCACTAGCGCAGCGATGACGGCATATTCCATGAGGGTTTGACGTGAAAGCATTCCGCAACTGTATGCGCGGAACGTTAGCGCTATGTTACGTCCGTACGCTTTCGGACAATGGCTTTCCCCCTGCTACCGATGGCGACAGGATCGGCGGTCATGGCGCATCAGTGCAACATTCCACTGTTTGAACTGGCCGGCTGCCTTGTTGATTGGAGGGCAACGAGTGGTCGCTGGTGGTCGAGACTATCCGAGACTCGGCCGGGCTCGCATCGCCTAAGCGTCCAGTTCGAGAGGCTCGTGCTCCGGATCGGCATGATAAGTGACCTGGCGAAAATCGCGCATATCAATCTGTTGCCCGCAAACAGGGCAAGGGAGGAAATGCGCGAGTTCGCTCGCGGGCGGGCCTTCATGTCGGTGCCCGACTAGTGGTCTGCCGAGATCAGATAGCCTGGTCATTGTTTCCGCAGCGCCTTGGCTACCCGCTCCAAAGTCTCGCGTTGGTTGGCGTGCTTCGCAATCAGCTCTTTGACCTGCTGGGGTGTGATGCCGGTCTTTGTTGCGAAATACTCAACTTCATAATCCTCGTCGGCTGAGACACGGTCCCGATCGCGAAAATCCCGCTTGCTCTTGTCATCGGCCATATCGTTTCCTCCTTCCCTCATCCCGCAACGTCGAGTTGACGTGTTTGTTGCACCCAAGAGGCTGATTTCCGGTTTCGGAACTATTTTAGCTTAATCTTATTGAATCGCCGGAGGGTGGGTCAGTGCAGGCGTTTGAAATTCATCGAGCCGTTGATGCCGACCCTTGTGGAGAAGCCTCCCGAGGGTGAAGGCTGGACCCACGAGGTCAAGTTCGACGCTACCGATCGCAGATGATCATCGATGAAGACGGCACACGCATTTATACGCGCAACGGCCATGACTGGACTGCGAAATATCGCGACTTGGTGAGAGAGGCTAAGAGCCTTGGTGCCGAAAGCGCCATTGTCGACGGCGAGATCGTCGTTTTGAACGACAAGGGCCTTTCGGACTTCGCCGACCTATATCGTACGCTGGTCGATGCCGATGTGCACTTTGATCCTGGTTTGACCGAATGAGCGTCCGCGGCCTGAAGTTTCTCGACAGGTGGGTTCTTGCCGAGCAACTCCCATTGTGGCGCGGGGCGGCGATCCGATCGCCGCCAGCGACTTGGCAGACCAGTTGATGACAGCTGCCGAAAAGGCCGGCATCCCGGCCGACGAAATCAAGGGCGAGGTTGAAAGCGTCTTCGAAGTGATCTTGGAGGTGATGCGGCGTCGCAAAGAGCGGCGCGAACCCAGTCTGAGGGAATGGCCGGTGCGACCCGGGGCTATCGTTGGGGGTACAGGCCGCACCGGTCACTGCGGGAAGGTATTAAGCCCCCCACGCCGCTGAAGCTAAAGTCATACTAGCAATCACGCAATTTACCCGATTGGTCTACCTCAGCCTCGTCCAAGCGTTGACCGGAGCGAATCCAGGCAACGCTGTCACCCAGCGCACCGTGCCTGCCGCCCTCTGGCTACGTAATCCTTTTGATTTAATCTTGGCTCGTTCCGTTCACGAAACGTCGAGTTGTCGTTCCTACCTACATTAGCCGGCACTTACCCGCACCCGTACGCGTCCATCGAATGTGACATTAGCGCAACCTAATTGCGCTAATGAGCAGGCGAACAAACGCTCGCTTGACGATCGAAGCGGACTGCGACAGCGTCTAGCCGTCCGGGGGTAGACGGCGGCCGGCTCGTCGAGAGCGAAAAAGGCGGGGGCCTTTCTCGACGAGCTGTCTCGGACTTAGTGCCGCTAAGGATCCGCACCGCCTATGAGCCGGAGAATGCTGGAATCAGGGCGGCCCAGCGGCAATGGGGACTTTTGCAGCGGGTGCCGCTGGGCCTGACCAGTCTGGCTTGAAGAGGCGCGGTGCTGGCTGACCTAAGAATGAGCGGAAGCACATTCGAACGCAATCTGGATCATCGCATACGTTCGCTTCTTAAGCTTCAGCCAATTTGCTTAGAGGCAACCTGCGATCGATCTAATTCTCGGGCCGCCTGAAAAAAATGAAAATGGCCGGCGCCCAAGGTGGGAGTTGCCAATGCGGCGCCGGCCAAGGCGGGATAGAGGTCCGCCGCAACTTCAGCGATATCTGATTCTTGACGTTACGTCATGCCGTCCCGCGATGGGGCATATAAGCTGGCACTGAAATTGCATGGCTAGTGTTGGGGTTGGGGCACGGGGGAGGCTCGCCGTCTCGCGGATGGGACGGCGAGCCTTTTGCTTGCATAAGTATCGCTCGCCGTCTCCGCGATGCTTCATGCAGAACCAATGCGATCGCTGGCGCGCCTGGCAAAGCCAAACCCAGCATCCATGCCGCAGCCCGGGTGCTCGCACGTTGATTGTCAGCCCGTTGCCGATCGCGCGGAACCGCTATGATCCCGTCGACAAGCCGGCTCGGTTCGTCGCTCATAACGGGTTGATCGGCCCGACCAGGCCGGAATGGTCGTTGGGCAATTTGTTGACGGCGCTCGTATTCACCTCACGTCCAACGCGATTGAACTGCAGCTGACCATCGGTGTCGTGGCTGAGAATGTCCTTGAGGCTGTCCTTGGGCGTCGCCGGATCCAGCCAGGCGTCATAATTTGCCTGGTCGAGAATGAGAAGCTGTCGATCGTGCAAATGCTTCATCGGGTCTGCGGCAGGCTCTGTGATGATGGTGCAACCGGTTATCACACTACCTCTGACATCGCGACGACGATCGATCAGCCCGCCAATCGGTTTACGGGCCCTCTCGCTGTCGATCTGGGCCGTCCATGGAGGTCTACAAAGCCCCCGAGCGATCACCTGCGCCAGCAGGAGAGACGTTCACGCCCGATGCTCGATGCTTTCCACCGCGACAGAAACAACCGAAGCGCAGCATCTGTGCTTCGCCCGCACTTCCGAGCAGACACTTAGTTTACGACCTCTGGTCTGATGGGTGAGGTCATGATGTATCCCGTCGGCTATGCATGATGGACAGGTCTAACGAAGAATTCCCAGACCCAAAGCGAACGGCAAACCAGATATGAGAACGCCAAGGCGACAAGGTCGGGAACGGCACCCCCCGCAGTCTCCCAGCCGCGCTTTCCAGCGTGTTGTTTCTGTCGTCAGCTCAATGCGTGGCCGGCTAATCCATAAACCCACGGTCCGTTCTCTTCCCGGTTCAGGAAACGGCGCCCTTTGGACATGGTCGTAACGGTCTCGGCAATGCCAAGGCCGCACTGCTCGAGAAACGCGGCAAACATGCCATCCTTCTCCCGGGCATCGACTCGGACGAACAGTCCTGCAAGATTTCTCAGATGAACGGCTGTGAGGTGGACCGCGTCGAGATCGCTGCGCGCGACCATCGGGCCGATCACATATCCACGCCCGAATTCGCGACACATGGAATAGCCGACGATGTCGCCGCCACGGCTCAAAGTTTGGATTGAGGCATTGGCTGAAAGAAGTGCGAGCAGCTTCTCGCGGTTCGTCCCAAACGCGCGCGTATCCAGCTGGATGATCTCATTCAGCCGGTCGCTCGACAGCGCCTGCAATTCGCCGTCCAGGGCCGGCATGGCCGGGAGTGCTGGTGGAACCTCTCCCTGGCGCATGAATACGATTCCCTCGGTCGTGAAACCGAGTGAGACATAGAGGGAATAGGCGGCATGGGTGGCGTTGAGCGCCAAATTGCGATCGCCACATTGCTCGAGCACCTGGTCCATGAGCCATCGGCCGCCGCCTTGCGCTTGTGTGCGGGGCGTTGTGATCACCACGCCGATGGTGGCAAAATCGTCCCCTTGCGGAAACCACATCGCGCTGCCGAAAACCCGGCCGATGCCGTCTACGGCAACTATGCCGCGGCCCGCACGGCGCAGAGTGTCCCAGTCCTTCGGCCGATGCGGCCAGCGGACTGAGATCGACAGCGCGTGGAGCAGATCGACTTCGACTTCGTCGATGTCCCGCGCTACCAGTTCGAAAGACTTCAGGCGCACTGATCTCTGCATTTCAGTCGACCTGCTCCTTTATCCAAATCCTATGCTCGCGAGCACGTCCTGACGCTGCTGACGGTGCCGCAGCCGTGTTTTGCCCTATGATTGCACCCGAAAGCCAGCAGGTTTCGCTCGTTCCGCGCCGATATTCGGAATCTTCGGCCAAAGCATAGCTTCATTCGGCACGGAATGCTCTCGCCTGCTGCCACACTTGCATCCAGCGAACTGCGAGTGGAGCGGTGCCCGGTGAATGTTGAAGAAATTCTTGCGAGGCTCATTGCGTTCCCCTCGGTCGTGGGCTCGCCCAATGGCGCGATCGTCGACTGGGTGCGTGAATATTGCGAGGCGGCCGGAGCGGAAGTGACTGTCCTTCGCGGTCCCGAAGGCGACCGGTCTAATCTGTTTGTCACAATCGGACCGCGGCGCGCCCGCGGCTACATCTTGTCGGGCCACATGGATGTGGTGCCGGCCGGGGAACGGGAATGGAACTCGGATCCCTTTATGCTGCGTCAACACGGCGCCAGGCTTCATGGTCGGGGCACCTCCGACATGAAGGGCTTTCTCGCCTGCGTGCTGGCCGCCCTGCCGCGGCTTGCGGCAATGAACTTGCAGCGGCCCATTCATCTCGCATTCTCCTACGACGAGGAGGCAGGTGCACGTGGTGTGCCGCATCTCATCGCCGCTCTGCCAAACCTGTGCGAGAAGCCGCTTGGCGCGATTATCGGTGAGCCGAGCCGGATGGAAGCCGTGCGGGGGCACAAAGGCAAGGCTGCTGTGCGGCTCGAAGTGATCGGAAGGTCCGGTCATTCTTCACGGCCTGAGCTCGGACTAAATGCCGTGCATGCAATGGCTGGTCTCGTCACGCAGATCGTGGCCTATGGCCAGACCCTTGTGCACGGACCGCTCGATACGGATTTCGCGCCTCCATACTCGTCATTGCAGGTTGGTGTCATCGCCGGCGGCCAGGCCGTCAACATCATCCCCGATCGCTGCACCGCCGATATCGAGGTCCGTGCCGTGCCGGGTGTTTCGCCATCATCTTTGCTGGAGCCCGTAAAGGGCGAGCTATTGGCTCTACGCGACAGCGGCTTTGAGGTGGCGTGGCATGAGTTGAGCGCCTATCCCGGCCTTTCGCTGCCGCGGAAGAGTGAACTGACAACCCTTCTGGCCGAGTTGACGGGGCAAGAGCCGCTGCCTGCGGTAAGTTACGGCACGGAGGCTGGTCTCTATCAGCAGGCCGGCATCGACGCGATCATATGCGGTCCCGGCGATATCAGCCGGGCTCATCGTGCCAACGAGTATATCGAGATCGGCGAACTTGCTGCCTGCCACAGCATGATCGAGCGTCTCGGCATGCGCCTTGCCGCGTAGCGGGAGAGGGCACGTTAATGGCTTTTCTTTTCAATTCCGACCTGGTGCGCGCAGCGGTCTTCCGCAAGGTTTTCGCACGCGAACTCCCGGACGTCGAACTGTTCCACAGCAGCGACTGTGTCGACCCGGAGAAGGTGCGCTACCTCCTGACCTGGACGGCGCCGGATGATATCGCGCGCTACGGCAATCTCGAAGTGCTGTTTTCGCTGGGCGCGGGCGTCGATCAGTTCAAACGTGAAAGCCTGCCTCAGCAGGTGAAGCTGGTGCGCATGGTCGAGGACGGCATCATTCGCATGATGCAGGAATATGTCGTTTTCGGCGTGCTGAGCCTCCACCGGGATATGGTGGCGTATCGTGAACAGCAGAGCCGCCAAGTGTGGCTCGGTCTTGCCGCTCCGCAAGCCGCCGAGCGCCGCGTGGGCTTTCTGGGCCTTGGCATGCTGGCGCAGGCGGCTATCAAGCGATTGCTGCCGTTTCGCTTTCCCCTCGCTGCCTGGAGCCGAAGCAGGAAGGAGATCGACGGCGTCACCTGCTTTCATGGCGCGGATCAGCTTGCCGGTTTTCTCGCGCGGACGGATATTCTCGTCTGTCTGCTGCCGCTGACCGAAGAAACCCGCGGCATCCTTGATGCAGAACTCTTTTCCCTCCTGCCGGCCGGGGCGAGGCTGCTGCATGTCGGCCGCGGACCGCACTTAGACCAAACCGCCCTGCTCCAGGCTCTCGACAACGGTCACCTCGCGGCCGCGATGCTGGATGTCACCGATCCCGAGCCGCTGCCGGACGGCCATCCGCTCTGGCGGCACCCGAAGGTGGCGATCACGCCGCACATCGCTTCCATAACGCAAGCAGATTCCGCGGCGCAATCCGTCGTGGACAATATTCGGCGCCATCGCGCCGGAGAAGAACTGATCGGCCTCGTCGATCGGACACTCGGCTACTAACCAGGGAAACATGACATGTCGCTTTTGATCACGATCGACACAGATCCAGCCTTCGCGCCCAAGCAGGCATTACCGGCTCCGGAGCGGCTCATCTCCGGCAATCCATCCTTCAAGACTTGGGCGCAGGACGCTTCGAAAGGCGAGAAGGTCCTGACCGGCGTCTGGGAGGCGACGCCCGGCGAGACGCATTCTATCAAGGGCACGACCTGCGAATTCTGCCACATCGTTTCGGGTCTCGTCGAGATCGAGGAGAAGGGCGGTGAGACCAAGACTTACCGCACCGGAGACAGTTTCGTGATGAAGCCCGGCTTTGTCGGCGTCTGGCGCACCATCGAAACCGTGCGCAAGATCTACGTCAGCGTTTACGACTGAGCTCAACGCTCAAGGTCCGCCCGAAAAGCGCGCGCGGCGGTTCCAGAACAATCGACTTTCCAAGTCCCGCCCGACGCGATTCAACGCCGTCGGGCGGCTCATCCTCGGCGGAAAATGCGGCGCGCTGTCGACTACTGTTCCGATGAAACCCGGTACGAGACGCTGAATGTCGCTGCCGTGTTGAGCAAGCTGCGACCATCGGCCTCCAGGAGGATCTCTATGAAGGCTTACACGATAGCGCACATCCCGGGCGACGGCATTGGCAAGGACGTGACCGAGGCGGGATGGGAGGTGCTGCAGGCGGCGGCAAAGCGGGGCGGTTTCGCCCTTGAGGATACAAGGTTCCCATGGTCGTGCGCCTACTATCTGGAAACCGGTGCGATGATGCCGCCTGACGGCGTCGAGTCGCTGCGGAAGTTCGATGCTATCTACCTCGGCGCTGTGGGGTGGCCAGCGAAGGTGGCCGACTCCGTATCGCTCCACGGACTGCTCCTGCCGATCCGCAAAGGGTTCACGCAGTATGCCAACATACGGCCGCACAGGCTGTTGCCAGGCGTTCAGGGCCCCCTTCGTCGTAAGGGTTTCGATATCCTGTGCATCCGCGAGAATACGGAAGGCGAATATTGCGGCGCCGGTGGGCGCATTCATACCGGCACGGCCAATGAGGTCGCGATCGAGACGGCAATCTTCACGCGTGCGGGTGTCGAACGGATCCTTCGCTTCGCATTCGAACAGGCGCGGACGCGCCGCAAGCAGCTCGCATCCGTCACCAAATCCAACGCGCAGAAACATTCCATGGTTTTCTGGGATGAGGTAACGCGCGAGGTGGCGAAAGACTATGCAGATGTGGAGGTCTCGCACTACCACGTCGACGCCATTGCCGCCCGCATGGTCCTGGCGCCTGAAAGCCTCGACGTGATCGTTGCCTCGAACCTTTTTGGCGACATCCTAACGGATATTGGAGCGGCCATTCAGGGCGGACTAGGTTACGCCGCCTCCGCCAATATCAATCCCGACCGCAGCGCGCCTTCGATGTTCGAGCCGGTCCATGGTTCGGCACCCGATATCGCGCATCTCGGCGTCGCCAATCCGATCGCCGCGATCTGGTCCGGTGCCATGATGCTCGGCCACCTGGGCGAGGGGCAGGCCGCGGCCGAAGTGATGTCGGCAATCGAGTCCGCAACCGCACGCGGGATAGGCACGATTGCGGGCAAGGATAGCACTGAAGCAATCACGCAGGCCGTGCTGACAGGATTAAGCTGAAAGAGCAGAGGAAAAGACCATGAACGCAATAACGAAGATTGGTTTCCTGAAGGATGCGGACCTGTTTCGCCAGCGGGGGCTTATTGGCGATGTCTGGCAGCAGGCACACAGCAACGCGACTGTCGATGTGATCGATCCCGCCAGTCTGGAGGTGCTTGGAACCGTGCCCGACATGGGCCGGGATGAGACAAGGGCTGCAATAGATGCAGCGCAGGCGGCGTTCAAGGACTGGAAGGCCAGGACCCATGCCGAACGCGGAGCGCTTCTGGAACGCTGGCACAGCCTGATAGTGGAAAATGAAGAGGACCTGGCATTGCTGCTGACGCTGGAACAGGGCAAGCCTCTAGCCGAGGCTCGCGGTGAAATCCGCTATGGCGCCTCCTTCGTGAAATGGTTCGCCGAAGAAGCACGCCGGATAGGCGGCTCGACCATTCCGTCGCCCACGCCCGATCGCCGCATTCTGGTGCTGAAGGAGGCCGTCGGCGTCTGCGCCATCATCACGCCATGGAATTTCCCCAACGCGATGATCACGCGCAAGGTGGCGCCGGCGCTGGCCGCGGGTTGTACGGTTGTCATCAAGCCGTCGGAATTCACGCCGTTCTCGGCGCTGGCGCTCGGCGTCATGGCGGAACGGGCAGGTATTCCTGCCGGCGTGATCAACATTGTGACCGGCATGCCCGCCGAAATCGGCAACGAACTGATGGCCAACGAGACGGTGCGCAAGATCTCGTTCACCGGCTCGACACGCGTCGGAGCGCTGCTCATGCGAGGTGCTGCCGATAGCATCAAGCGGCTCAGCCTCGAACTCGGCGGCAACGCGCCCTTTATCGTCTTTGACGACGCCGATCTGGGCAATGCGGTCGAGGGGGTGATCGCATCCAAGTTCCGAAATGGCGGTCAAACCTGCGTTTGCGCGAACCGGATTCTCGTGCAGGCGGGCGTGTACGACGCTTTCGTAGAAAAGCTGAGCCAGCGCGTATCGCGAATGAAGGTTGGCGCGGGAACCGACGACGGCACTGAGATCGGCCCGATGATCAATGCGGCCGCGATCGACAAGATCGAGCGTCACATCGCGGATGCACAGGCGAAAGGCGCGCGGATCATCGCCCAAAGCGAGACGGTGCCGGACGGCAAGCAATATGCACGGCCCGTCGTGCTTGGAGAGGCTACCACCGAAATGCTCCTGGCATCCGAAGAGACGTTCGGCCCGGTGGCCCCGCTGTTTCGCTTCGAGACCGAAGAAGAGGCCATCGCGATCGCGAACGGTACGCCCTTTGGCCTTGCCGCCTACTTCTACACCGAAAATCTCAAACGGTCATGGCGTGTTGCCGAGGCGCTGGAGTTCGGCATGGTCGGGCTCAACACAGGCATGATCTCGACCGAGGTTGCGCCTTTCGGCGGTGTCAAGCAGTCAGGGGTGGGTCGCGAAGGATCACAGCTCGGCATCGAGGAATATCTCGAGGTCAAGACGCTTCATGTGGGCGGGCTTAACTAGTTCTATTGCAAGCTGGTGGAAACATAGCATTGGAAAACAAGAAAGGGGCGGTGAAACCGCCCCTTTCTCCGCATTGCGCCACGTGGTTGTTAACCTGGGGGAAGCGCCTCTACCTGGCACGACTAGACTGGCACCAGACGTTCAGGCTAATTCGCGAACCGGCTCCAGTCCGACGGCGCCGGCCAGACCGCCGACGTCCTTGATTTCGGTGTACTCGTAGTAAGGGTTCGCGGGTTCGTGACCACGATTCACCCACACTTTGCTCTTGATGCCAAGATCATAGGCGGTCATGAGATCGTAGCGGAATGAGGACGACACATGCGTAATGTCCTCCGGGCCGCAGCCGAGCTTGTCGAACATGTATTCGAAGCCCTTCATGTGCGGCTTGTAGGCGCCGGTCTCCTCGGCCGTGATGACCATGTGGAAGGGTGCGCCGAGCTTCTCAACGTTCGACATGATCAGGCTCTTCATGGAATTCGACAGGATCACCAGTGGGATTTCCTTGGCGACCTTGGCCAGTCCGGCAGGGACATCCGGGTGCGGACCCCATGTCGGTATTTCCGAACAAATGCGCTGGGCATCCTCAGGCCGGAACGTCACATTGTTGCGCTTGCAGGCGCGCTCCACGGAATTGTGCACGACCTCGCTATAGGGCTTCCAGGCGCCAAGGACCTCATCGAGGCGATAGGCCGAGAAATCCTTGATGAACTGCGCCATTGCGGCTGGGGAGAGCTCCGCACCGTAAATTCGTCTCGCCGCGCCGGCCATGTCGAAGTTGGTCAGCGTACCGTAGCAATCGAAGGTGATGTATTTCGGTCTGAATTGGGTCATGGGCGTCGATCCTTCCAATCTTGTCGGCACCGCGTGCCTTTAACGACAAGGATCATAACGGGCAGGGGAAAGGACTAGTCGCCTCATTCTTTGCCGCTTGAAGCAGATTGTTTTGTATCCAGGCAGGGCTTTGGCAGAGAGTTGCGCACGACGTGGTTCCGAGCTTGCCAGACGCTTCCACGCCCGCCGGCTCGTCGGCATAAGATGCGGCGCCGGCGGAAAAGAAAGTTAAAACACCTAGCCCACCGGTACGCGTCGGGAGGAACTGCTGTCGGCCGCAGCCTAACTTGGCATTGAAGAATTCAGGCCGGGAAACGACCCATGACAGCAGGGCGAGTCACGCTCAAAACGATGACAGCCGAGCATTTGACCGATGCCGTCGAATTGTCCCGTCATGTTGGATGGCCGCACCGTCGTGAAGACTGGGAACTGATGCAATCGCTCAGCCAAGGCGTCGTTGTCCAGGAGGGGGAACGCGTGGTCGGGACGATCTTGATGACGCCCTATGGCGGCGATGCCGCCACCGTCAACATGGTCATCGTCGATGCCGCAATGCGCGGTCGTGGGCTTGGCCGCAAGCTGATGGAGGAGGCGCTTGCCAGGGCAGGCAGGCGCATCTGCTATTTGGTGGCGACACAGGAAGGGCTCCCGCTTTACGAGAAGCTGGGATTTGCCGCGACCGGCACGATCGTGCAGCACCAGGGCCGGGCGCCGTCTGTAGACACACCGGCACATGTGTCATGGGGCGACGACCGGGACCACGCGCGCCTTGTTGTTCTGGATCGCGCAGCGTTTGGTCATGACCGGTCGGCGCTCATGTGCTCGTTGCGTGAGCGAGCGAAGTTCGCAGTCGTTCGCGATGCAGGCGATGTTCAGGCGTTTGCGGCAATTCGTCGGTTTGGCCGAGGGCTTGTGATTGGGCCGGTGGTGGCGAGGAAGCTTCACGAAGCGAGATGCCTTGTCGACTTCCTGCTGGCCGACAGTGCGGGCGAGCTTGTCCGTATCGACACTGACGAATCCACAGATCTCGGCGAATGGCTCACCCGTCGCGGGTTGGCCCATGTCGGTGGTGGCATAACGATGCGACGAACCGCGGGCGAGCCAAAGAACGAACCCACACCACACCGGACTTATGCGCTCGTCAGTCAGGCGCTAGGCTGAAACGGAGGAAGAAAATGCTGGCCAACTCATTGATCGAACTCGATCGTGCACATCTGGTTCACCCGTTTTCATCCTATCGGAGTCACGAAGAGGCGGGCGCGCGGGTTCTCAAATCCGCCAAGGGCGCAACGGTGACCGATGCAAGCGGGAAAACCCTGCTGGACGGGTTCGCGGGTCTGTGGTGTGTCAACATCGGATACGGGCAGGAAAGCGTCGTCCAGGCAGCAGCCAAGCAGCTCAGAGAACTTCCTTATGCGACAGGATATTTCGGGCTGGGGTCTGAGCCGGCCATTCGTCTTGCCGCGCGGCTTGCCGAACTGGCGCCTGGCGATCTGAACCATGTCTATTTCACGCTGGGCGGTTCCGACGCGATAGACAGTACGATCCGTTTCATTCGCTATTACTACCACGCCAGGGGTACGCCGCGAAAAGACCAGTTCATCTCGGTCGGGCATGGCTACCATGGATCCTCGACGGCAGGGTCAGGTTTGACCGCGCTCCCGGCTTTCCATGCCGGTTTCGGTGTGCCTTACGACTGGCAGCACAAAATTCCCTCGCACTACGCCTATCGCAATCCGGTCGGTTCCGACCCCCAGGCGATCATCAATTCATCGGTCGCGGCGCTGCGGGCCAAGATCGCCGAACTGGGTGCTGATCGCGTCGCAGCCTTCTACGCCGAACCCATCCAGGGTTCGGGCGGTGTCCTCGTTCCGCCGGCAGGCTGGCTGAAGGCACTGCACGCCGTGTGCAAAGAACACGACATCTTGTTCGTTGCCGACGAAGTCATCACCGCCTTCGGCCGCACCGGGCCCCTGTTCGCCTGTGAGGAAGACGAGGTGGTGCCGGATTTGATGACCACGGCGAAAGGACTGACGTCGGGCTACGTGCCGATGGGCGCCGTCTTCATGACCGACCATGTCTACAATACGATCGCGGACGGAGCCGGCAAAGCGGCTGTGGGCCACGGCTATACCTACTCAGCCCATCCGGTGAGCGCGGCGGTCGGGCTCGAATGCCTGCGTCTCTATGAAGATGGCTTGCTCGAGAACGGCCGGAAGGCCGGGAGGCGCCTGATGGAAGGCCTCCACTCGCTCGCCGATCACCCGCTGGTTGGCGATATTCGCGGTCGCGGCATGCTGGCTGCGATCGAGCTGGTCGCGGACAAAGAGCGCAAAACACCGCTGCCGGCGGCGGCCGATCCGGGGCGCCGCATCTTCGACCGCGCGTGGGACAACGGCCTTGTCATTCGCGCCTTCAACAGCGGCATCCTCGGCTTTGCGCCGCCGCTCTGCTGCACGGACGACGATATTGATGGAATCCTCGAACGCACGCGAATGACGTTGGATCAAACCCTCGAAGACAAGGACGTCCGGGCAGCGATGAAGGGATGATCCTGCCATCGCCGAGCCATCTCGGTGGCGCTGCTCGCCAGAACAAGAAAAGGGTGAATGGTTTTCCCGGGAAAAGCGCATAGCCCTTTCCCTTGGGAATTGCGTCAAACCGAAGAGGTAGAGCGGTTCGCCGTTTTCGTGAAACGGTGAGATTCTAGGTCCAAGACTGCGGAGCGGCTGTTCATTTGTCGAAAATGACATCGAGAGGCAAATGGGATTTTACGATCGGTGACTTCAGCACGACGAAGCTGAAATATTTGTCGATCCCGATATCCAATTCGAGCATGCGCTCCATGATCGTCTGATACTCGCTTATGCCCGCTGTGACGAATTTCACAAGGTAATCGTAGCCGCCCGAAATCAGATGGCATTCGATGACGGAATCGACTTTCTGAATGGCGGTGAGAAATCTCGCGAAGTCGTTTTGTTGATGGTGCTTGAGCGTAACCTCGGTGAAGATCGTCAGAGTCTGTCCGAGCTTCGACACATCGATCTGGGCGGAATAGCCGGTGATGAAACCTTCCGCCTGAAGCTTTTTCACCCGCATCAGGCAGGGGCTAGGCGAAAGGTTGACCAGGTCGGCAAGCTCGACGTTGGTGACCCGCCCGTTCTTCTGCAGTTGGGATAAGATCTTGATGTCGATCTTGTCGAGCTTCATCGCAAACCTGTCACACGTTCGAACCGCGGATCGTCCGGCAGACGGCGTCAGTCACGTCCTGCGTGGTCGCTGTCCCACCAACGTCCGGCGTCAGCACGCCTTCACTCGTCACTGTTTCCACGGCGCTCATCAACCGGACGGAGGCTGCGCTTTCGCCCAGATGTTCGAGCATCTGGGCAGCGGTCCAGAAGGTGGCGACGGGGTTGGCGATACCCTTGCCGGCGATGTCGAAGGCCGAGCCGTGAATTGGCTCGAACATCGAGGGATAGCGCCGCTCTGGATCAATGTTGGCGGTCGGTGCAACGCCGAGACTGCCCGCCAGCGCGCCTGCAAGGTCAGACAAAATATCGGCATGAAGATTGGTGGCGACGATCGTATCGAGGCTGCGAGGTTTGAGTGTCATGCGCACCGTCATAGCATCAACCAGCATCTTGTCCCACGCGACGTCAGGGAACTCTAGCGCCACCTCGGCTGCGATTTCATCCCACATTACCATGCCGTGACGCTGCGCGTTGGATTTCGTAACAACAGTCAGTAGCTTTCGCGGCCGTGACCGCGCCAGCCGGAATGCATAGCGCATGATGCGGGTGACGCCGACGCGCGTGAAGATCGCGACTTCGGTTCCAACCTCCTCGGGAAGACCGCGATGGGCGCGGCCGCCGTGGCCCGAATACTCGCCTTCGGAATTCTCACGCACGATCACCCAATCCAGGTCGCCAGGGCCAACGCCCGCCAGCGGCGAAACGATGCCGGGCAGTATCCTGGTCGGCCGCACGTTCGCGTACTGATCAAAGCCTTGGCAAATCGGCAGCCGGAGACCCCAAAGAGTGATGTCGTCGGGCAGATCGGGGACGCCTACCGCCCCGAAGAAGATGGCATCGAAGCGCTTCAGTTGCGCCACTCCATCTTCGGGCATCATCCGGCCATTGGCCTTGTAGTAGTCCGAGCCCCAGTCGAAGTACTGGACGCGCAGCTTGAAGTCGCCGCAGCGCTGCTGCAGCGCCTCAAGCGCCTGGAGACCGGCGGCGATCACCTCGGGGCCGATCCCGTCGGCAGGAATGGCGGCAATCTCGTATTCGCGCATCGTCACTTCCCTGTTTTGAGCACTCGCGGCCTCAATCTCGTGTGCGCCGATTGTACCTTGGCAAGCTGATCTCCTCAGAATTCAGCAACCTTGCCCCACGCAGCGCTCTTCAGGCGTTCGGGCCTATAAGGACGCGGATCGACAATAGGCTCGCTGCTTGTGATGATGTCGGCGATCAAATGCCCCGCGCCGGGCCAATCCCGAAGCCGTGACCACTGAATCCCGCCGCCAGGATGAAGCCCGGAATCCCCTCCACTTCGCCGATCGCGGGAATGCCGTCGGGTGTACTGTCGATATAACCCGCCCAGACATCGGAGATCGCGACGCGTTGGAGTTCGGGGATCAATTCGCAGGCTCTTCGATATGTCAGCCGAATCAGTCCCATGTCAGGCTTCGGGTCGAGAATTCGGTTCCGTTCCATTGGCGTAATATCGTCAAGGCTCCATTTGCGCAGGCTTTCATGGCCCTGACGCCAGCCCTCGAGGGCGCCCGGTGCGAGATTGCGCCAGCGGCGGGCGAACATCGGGATAAACTCGCGGCTGAACCTGAACTGCTGTGGCGTTGGATCGACGCGAGCCCGCCCGCTGATCGCCAGCGTGTATCCACCGTTGCTGCGCCGCGTCAGCGAGACGCTCGCTGTATGCAGGGCATCGGGCAGACCGATTGCGCCTGGCGCCACGGCTAGAATGGACTGACGCACGGCAGCTTGCGGGAAGCGCATACCAAGCTGGTCGCAGAAGGGAGAGGCCCACGCGCCTCCGGCCATAACCACGGTCTTCGTACGGATGGTTCCCGCTTCCGTCACCACGCCGCTGACCCTGCCGGCGCTCAACTCCAGTCCACGCGCCGCGCAATGCTGACGCACGGTACCGCCCGCCGCCATGATGCCGCGCGCGGCAACCGGCACTGCCTTGGAGGGATCCGCCGTTCCGTCCGTTGGTGAGAAAACGCCGCCCTTCCATTTGCGCCCGGTCGCTTTGCGCTTCTCGGTGGCTTCCTCCGCGCTCAGCACATGGCGTCCTCACGCCTACCGTCCTGGCGAAGTCACGCCATTTCGCCCAGCCCGCCAACTCATTTTCGTCCTGTGAGAGATAGAGGAGCCCGCAACGGCGAAATCCGGTATCCTCGCCAGTCTGCTGTGCCACCTTCTCCCAGAGATCGAGGCTCTTGGTTGCCATAGGCAACTCGCGCGCATCGCGGTTCTGCTGGCGGCACCAGCCCCAGTTTCGGCTCGACTGCTCGGCGGCCACGCGCCCTTTCTCGACCAGGGCGACGCTGACGCCGCGGCGCGCGAGATAGTACGCCGTGAACACGCCCACCACGCCGCCGCCGATGACGACGACGTCTGCCTCGCGGGGCAGGGAAGGGCTGCACTCGATGTGCATGAGCGGCGCGGGCATCTGCGGAACTCCGGTAACTTTGGAGCATTCTAGCCCGCGCCGAGAATAGACACGCTGCGGAGTTGTGTGCCTGGACGGAATATCCTGCGGTTAGCGGCCCTTAGGACATGCAATTGTTGCGTGAAAAGCTCGCTGGCGTCCCACCCTCACAGAGGGGAGGTAGGCTGAAGCTTCAAAGCCATCTCATGTGAAGGGGCGTCGCGTTGCGTGTGCGGCCTAAAACTCAGCGACCTTGCCAGGGGACATGATGGATCTCGCTCCACGTCAGGCTTGGACGCTTTGGACCACGAAAAACTTCGCCACGCGATCGTTGCTTTCCCACCCGATAGATGCGCCCTGGGGCACGAAAAGCGCGTCTCCGGTGCCCGCCGGCAGCACGCTGCCATCGGGCGCGGCGAATCGTACACTCCCGGCCAGCAGATGCATGAACTCGTTCTGGCGATGCGGGCGATTAATCCGGTGGTATGGGGTCGAACCCAGGTGCCCGCACGGTAATCCACGCCGTCGCTGGAGAAGACGTTGTCGCTGCGGCACTGCGGGGCAGGGCCAAGCAAAGCCTCGGCCGGTAGCGAGGCAGACGGCTTGAAGTCGGCGTCGGCGCGCAACGGGACAAGGCCGGGCTTCGTCGGTTTGTCGCAAGCGGCCGCGCAGAACGAAAACCGCACGCCTGATCCGGTCTGGATACGAAGCGCTGTGCCGCATCCGATGACAGCACCCGCTTGCGGCCCGAGCACCATCGGGGACGTCCCGGCCGCCGTCAGGATCAGCTCTCCTTCCACGACGACGATGGTTTCGATGTGGGGGAAGCTTGCGACTTCGAGCTCACCAACAAAGCTGGTTCGGCCCACGATCATCGAGTCCGGTCCTTCCCAGGCGATTTCGCGATGCCCCACAAAGTCGTCCGTGCCAAACGCTGCCCTGCGGAAAGGGGTTGCAACGGGAGCGCCGCCGGCGCGATGCAGCACTATAGCCACGGTCATGATTGCTCCTGCGAATTGCGCCATGATGCTCACTGAAAACTTAGCAGACGGCACCGTCGTGAATTGGCGAAAGGTGCTTGTTCAGGACAGCGACGTCGCGAATGATTGCGGTGAGTTGGCTTGTTAGGTCATTCCCATTGGCCGGGTATTTGCCATCCAAAGCCGCAGTCCCAATCGTAAAGCCAGTTGCGCCGGCGCTTTGGACGACTGCAATTCGTTCAGGGGTGTCGATCGAACCTGCAACGTAGACAGGCTTGGTGACTGCAGCGCAGACAGCCTTCATCAACTCAGGCACGTTCTCCGCTGAACGGTATGCCAGCAGGTCCAGGCCATGCACTCCATCGTGCTTTGCAATCGTCTTGGCACTTTCGACAATTTCGTCGATGGCGCCTTCAAGCACGCTCGGATGACCGGCGATCCGACCCGGAAACGGGAAGTACTGGATGCCGGTGTCCTTGATGATCGGCAGCACATCGTCGACCCGCGTGCCACCAAGAAGAACGTCAACGCCGATTTCGGCAGCTGCTCTTGCCGAAGCAATTTCGCTTTCGCGGTCCAGGGACACGACTTCCAGGTAGGAAGTTGCACCGCCCGTCCTGATGGCTGCAGTGAGGCTTTTCAGCTGCTCGATAGGCAAGCCGATATCCTTGAACCCGATGTGCCGCACGCCGAGGCTGAGCGCGGTTTGAAGTTGCTGCGAGGCGTCCGGAACCGTTCGGTCGTTGCGCGTGAGCATGAAGATGAAGCGTAACCCCATTGGTGTTGTTCCTTTCGTATCTAGTTCGTCTTGGTTTGCGCCAGCACGAGGCGCTTGGCGTAGGCAAGTGCTGTTTCCAAGCTGGCGTGGTCTGCAATCCCCCGGCCTGCGATGTCGAACGCCGTGCCGTGATCTGGGCTGGTGCGGACGAACGGCAGGCCAAGCGTGATGTTCACGCCTTTTTCCAGCCCGAGATACTTCACAGGGATCAGCCCTTGATCGTGGTATTGAGCTACCACAACATCGAATCGGCCTTGGCGTGCTTGCATGAAGACGGTGTCGCCCGGATATGGGCCAGTGGCATCGATGCCCTCGGCTCGGCATGCGTCGATTGCAGGTCGTATGATCCGGATCTCCTCGTCGCCGAAGAGACCACCTTCACCTGCATGCGGGTTGAGACCCGCTACAGCGATACGCGGGGTCGCGAAGCCGAGAGCTTTTCCACCCTCATGGGCAAGCCGGATAGCGGATAGCTGAGCGTCGAAATCGCCTTGTTCGATCGCCTTGCTCAGCGACGTGTGGATCGTGACGAGCACTGTGCGGATGTCATCGTTCGCAAGCATCATCGCCACGCGCTTGGCGCCGCCGTAGTCGGCCAGAATTTCAGTATGGCCGGGGTAGCGGATTCCCCCGCTGGCCATGGCCTCCTTGTTAATCGGCGCCGTGACGATGCCGCTCACTTCTCCGGACTTCGCTGCCGCGATCGCTGCAACGATGGCGTCGAAGGCAGCCTGTCCGGAGATCGCGCTGATACGCCCGATTGGAGGAGGCTCAGTAATCCGGGTGGTGTCGATGACTTCAATTACCTGCGGCTGGAACTGAGCTGCATCGGCCGCATTGATGCGTCGCACCTCGACGTTCAACCCGAGCCGCCGCACGATGTCCTGCATGACAACATAGCTGCCGAACACGACGACGCGTTCGCCGCCCTTCGCGAGCACCTTCGCCACGATCTCCGGCCCAATTCCGGATGCGTCGCCCATCGTGAGAGCAAGCGGGGAAAAATTCTTCATTGGACTGCTCCACGTATCCGGGCGACAGCGCGCTTCACAGCATCGTCACTGCCAAAGCCACCGGCCTTCATAGCGAGCAGGAGCGAGCGTCCATCGCCAAGCCTGGCGAGACCAAGCGGGAATCCGGGATCGAGTTCTTGCAGTATCTCGAACTCACGGACGTTGAGAAGGTCCAGGATCGCTTCCATCGTGTCGCCGCCAGTGGCGATCAAAGCGCCGAAGCGTAGGCTTTGGAGCTCTCGCGCTGCGTCTTGTGCGATACGGCGCAGCACCGCTGCCGAGTCCCCCTCGCGCGCGCTTGGTCCGCGCAGCAGCATGACGCCGCTGACCTTCTGGAGTTGATCTGCCTGCCGCTGACTGCGCAGATTTGCGCTCCCAATGACCACCAAGACATCGCTGCTGATGCCATCGATCAATGGTGGTAGGGTCTTCGCCGACACAAAACGCCGCGATAGGGCTGCAGCCATTCCAGGAGAGCCAACCCAAAGGATCGACGCTGGGTCCTCGATGGCAGCAATCTGCGAGTCGAGTTCTTCCTGCTTTTCTGCATCAAGCAGCGTGACATTCTTGATGCAACTCGGGACCAGGTCGACTAGCGCGGAATGCCGCACGGGATGCACAGGGTCATGGCCATACGAACTTTCCGAGACCGGAATGCCGTCAACAAGCTGAATGCCCCTCACTGTCGTACGACCGGCCTGCGGGAACGCCGGTGCAAACACCAGTGCTTTGCGGCCGCTCGCCGCAAAACATGCTTCAAGCTCCGCCGTTATGTGACCGCGAAGTGTGGAGTCCACCGTTTTATAGAGCACGGTACGGCCGGCAAGTCGGGCGGTTAATCGAGCGACCGCCTCGAACGCTTGCGACGGAGTAGCAGACCGCGAACCGCTATCGACTGCAATTATCGCTGCCGCTTCCGCTTGGCGCGGAAGCTGGCCTCTGCCGATTGACGCAGTCAAGCCCCGGGCGACGAAAGGTGCTGCACCATCTGCCGCGCTGGTGAGGTCATCGGCGAGGACCGCTATACTGGGTTGATGATTGGTGCGCATGCATCAACTAACAAAGCCTCACCAAGGATGAATAGCGATAGTTTCTAACGAAATCGGTGATAGATTATCACTGATGGATCGCTCAGACATACCGTCGCTCGACGACCTGCGAGCGTTCGAAGCAACAGCGCGGCTGGGCTCGGTCCGGCTTGCAGCAGACTCGCTTGCGCTCACGCACGGCGCCGTCAGTCGCCGTATCACCAAACTCGCCAATGACATCGGGGTTAGGTTGTTTGAAAAGAATGGGCGAGGGCTGCGGCTCACCCCGGCCGGCGAGACACTCAACCTCACCCTCGGCAGGTTCTTCGGTGAGTTGGCCGCCACAGTTCAAAGCCTGCGTGCTGCCAATGCCGGGAAGAGTGCCTTGGTGCTCTCCTGCGAGCCTTCAGTTGCCATTCGTTGGCTCATTCCGCGGCTGGGGGCGCTTCAAGTGGCGCATCCGAACATGGCCCTCCACCTCTCGGTAGGGGGAGGGCTTGTCGACTTTCGTAAGACACAGGTCGATCTCGCTATTCGACGGCTAGACTTCGCTGTGCCCGAGTTATGGAACGTCCGGACCCTTTTTCCCGAAAAGGTTGGGCCCATTATGAGGCGGGAATTCGTGCCAGCGTTTGAACATGGCGACTATCTCGCTCTCGGGTCGAAGACTCGACCTGGCGCGTGGGCGCAATGGCTGAAGACCCATCCGTCGGCGCGTCGACCCACAGAAATCCGGTATTTCGACAATCACGCCCTGATTGTCGAAGCTGCATCCGCAGGCCTGGGTGTAGCCCTCAGTCCGCTCGTACTCGCGATTGACGATGTGGAACGAGGAAGCCTGGCGGCACCTGCTGGCTTTGACCCTGACGGCAGTCAATATGGGTTGATATGGTTGGGGTCGAGTGAACTGCAAGGTGTGGAGTTTGAACTCGCAGAGTGGCTCCAAGCGCAGTTCAGCCGCCTAGGCCTAAATCACCTTTGAAAGAGCGCCCTGCGAGCTTCGCCCAGCTGAATGTGGTCGACCGGCATCGAAAAGGAGCACCCGAGCATTGATGGGCCGGGTAGAGTTTCTCGATGCGCGGCACAGTTTACCGTGCTTGGTTCCGCACTACCTTCTATAGGCATCCAGATGAGGCATCGCATGGGCGCATCACGGGCTTCGTGCAGGTGATACCGGTTGTTACTTACCTTCAACGCCTGGATGGGCGCCAATCCATTTCAAATGCGGAAAATTCCGGCGCGGCGGATCGTGCAAATTTCCTGTGGCAAGGAATTCCGTGCCCCGCCTTGGACAGGTCGGCACGGCCGCTGGCGTCATCGCTCATTCATTTTTCGGGCAATCACTCTCAGACTCTCACCTATCCCACGCCATCACCATCAGGCCAAACAGAGTGAAATGCCAATTGGGGCGTTCTTTTCAGAAGTTCCTGCCGCCCGAGAGCCAACTTTCGAAGACTCTGCGGAAACAGAACAGTCAAACTGGCTGGAAGAACGGGGCACCCTTACGGCAGGCAAGCTCCAGAGGACCTCCGATAGGCAGAGCTTGCCCGTTTGGAGGGTTCTCCAAGAAAAGGGAACAGTGTCCGGTACGGGGGCCGGGCTTCATAAGGGAGCCGCCAGGATGAGTAGTATCCGTCTCTCGCAGCCTCAAGGCGCGGAGCGCCGAGGGGGCCAGGCTACGGCTGTTACGGTGACGCGTTGCTGCTCAAGGGGCGATGTTGCGGTCCGCAACAGGGTCGATCCGCTTCGATGGAATGGGAGGTGATCCAGATGGTCGCAAGCATCCAGGCTGTAGCCTCTCACGATGTGGCGCTTTCGGTGCGCGACCTCACGGTGAATTTGCCGAAAGGCATGGAGCGAACCTATGCGGTCGAGAACATTTCCTTCGATCTGAAACGCGGCCAAATCCTGTGCATCATCGGCGAGTCCGGATCGGGTAAGTCGGTGACGGCAAACGCGATCATGGGCCTTCTGCCAAAGGTGATCCGCGTCTCCTCGGGTGTGATCCAGCTGGAGGGAATGAACATCGTCGGCATGTCGCCCGACAAGCTGCGCAACCTGCGTGGTCGGGTCGTGTCGATGATCTTTCAGGACCCACTCTCGGCGCTCAACCCCCTGATGACGGTGGGCGCGCAGATCGACGAGGTCATGGCCGCGCATGGCTTCGGCACGTCACAAGCCTGTCGAAACCGCGCCATCGAGTTGCTCACCGAAGTGGGGTTGCCAGATCCCGAACTCATGTATCACCAATATCCTTTCCGGCTTTCGGGCGGGCAGCGGCAGCGCGTAATGATCGCCATGGCCTTGGCGCTCGAGCCGACGGTGCTGATCGCCGATGAGCCGACCACTGCGCTCGACGTGACCACCCAGGCACAGATTCTGGAGCTGATCCGCGACATTCAGCGCCGCAAGGGCATGAGCGTGATGTTCATCACCCACGATTTCGGCGTGGTGGCCGAGATCGCCGACAGTGTCGTGGTGATGGAAAAGGGTCACATCGTCGAGCAGGGCAGCGCCGAGCAGATCTTGAAGGCGCCCAAGCATCCTTACACCCAGCGCCTGATCGCGGCCGTACCACATCTGATCGGCGAGGATCGCCCTCGTGGGGAGCCTGCCAGCAAGGAGCCAATCCTGAAGGTCGAGGGTCTGGTGAAGACCTATCGTGGCGGCGGCGCGCTGTTCGGCGCGCAACGAATTGTGAAAGCTGTGAACGAGGTTTCGTTCGAACTGGCGCCTGGCCGAACGCTGGGGGTCGTAGGCGAGAGCGGTTCGGGAAAATCCTCGCTGGGCCGGCTTCTGATCAAATTGCTGGACAGCGACGGCGGCGAGATTTTGTTCGAGGGATCTGACATCGCCAAGCTTTCCGAAGCGAAGTTCCGCCCGCTAAGACCACGGATCCAAATGATCTTCCAGGATCCCTTCGCGTCCCTGAACCCACGCTCAACGGTCGGCCACATCATCACGGTAGGCCCGGTGGCACACGGGATGCCTTATGCGCAGGCGCGCGAAGAAGCGCGGACGCTTCTGGCCCATGTCGGTCTCGATGCCGGCGCCTTCGACCGCTATCCGCACGAGTTTTCTGGTGGGCAACGCCAGCGAATCGGTATCGCTCGGGCTTTGATGTTCAAGCCGAAGCTTTTGATTGCCGACGAGGCGGTCTCCGCGCTCGACGTGTCGATCCAGGCGCAGATCCTGCAGCTCCTGGATCAGATCCAGCGAGAGACCGGCGTGTCGATGGTCTTCATCACGCACGATTTGCGTGTCGCCAGCCAGATCTGCGACGAAATCGCTGTGATGCAGAAAGGCCGGATCGTCGAGCGCGGACCGCCCTCGCAGATATTCCTGAACCCGCAAGCGGCCTACACGCGCCAACTCGTGGCGGCAATTCCCGGAGAGAGGTCGGGCAATGCTCGTCCAGTAGCAGCAAACGCATGAAAAATAACAAGAGAGGAACTACGATGACCAAGAATTCAACGACTACATCCAACTACTCGAGACGCCAGGCGCTGCGGCTGATGGCGCTAGGTGGAGCTGCAGGCTTGATCGCGCCCAATCTGCTGGGCAAGCCCGCTTTTGCCAAGACCCCTGCCGGAGGTCCGGCCGGTCGCGTCGTCGTCGGTCTTTCACAAGAGCCGACCGTGTTCAATCCGTTGATGGCGCACATCGAAGTCGATGACGCGGTCCATTTCTCGGTTTTCGATGCGCTGGTCCGGATGGACGCCAAGGGAGTCTTTCAGCCGAATCTAGCGGCCGAGGTGCCAAGCCAGAAGAACGGCGGCATTTCGCCGGACGGTCTCAACTGGCGCATCCGGTTACGTGACGATGTACGCTGGCACGACGGCGAGCCCTTCACGGCCGAGGACGTGAAGTACACCCTGGAACTCATCACGAACCCGAAGTTTCGCGCCTGGCGTACGAGCGGTCACACGCTCGTCCAGGACATCACAGTGGTTTCACCCACCGAGATCACATGGCGGATGAAGGAGGCTTTCGCGCCCTATCTTTCCTTCCTGGCCGAGACCTTCATGGTGCCCAAGCACATTCTGGGGAAAGAGGCCGATCCGAATGCAGCCGGGTTCAACCAGGCGCCGGTCGGCACCGGCGCATTCAAATGGAGCCAGCGGGTAGCGGGCGATCATATCGAACTCGTCGCCAATCCTGAGTATGCCGGCGACGGTCCGTATATCGAACAGCTCATCTTCAAATACATTCCCGATATGACGGTGCTCTACACTCAGTTCAAGAGCGGCGACGTTGACCTCGTCGATCAGTCGTACATCACTCCCGACCACTACACTGAAGCCCACGAACTGCCCGACCGTTTGGTGACACTCGAGACCGGGTCGTCCCTGGAGTCGTTCTTCCTGAATTTGGGCCGCCCGCAGTTCAAGGACGTGGCCGTGCGCCAGGCGCTCTACGCGGCCCTGGACAGGAAAGCGATTGTCGACACGATCTACTACGGCGTGGGCACTCTCACCGAGAGTTTCATGCCAAAGGAGTCCTTCTATTACGACCCGAACCTGCCGGCTCAGGAGTTCAATCTAGACCGGGCGCGCCAAATCCTCGATGAGGCGGGCTGGGCGCCAGGGCCGGATGGGATTCGCGCCAAGGACGGAGTTAGGCTGTCCTTCTCCAACTCAACAACCTCTGGCAACAACCTGCGCGAGCAGACGCAGCAGTTCATGCAGCAGACGTTTGCCGAGATCGGCGTCGAGATGACGATCTCGAACTTGCCAGCTGCCGTCATGTGGGGAGATTTCTGGCTGAAGTCGCAATTCGACACCGCCATGTCGGGCGTCACCTATCTGATTGCCGCGGACCCCGACGCCACAAACCGGCTGCATACGAAGGCAATCGCGGCTCAAGGCGGACACGGTTCGAACACCGCGCAATATTCCAATCCCGAGGTCGATGCCCTGCTCGACAAGGGGGCTCGCAGCTTCGATCCGGGAGAGCGGCGTGGGATCTACAATCGCGTGCAGGAGATGGTGCGCCAAGATCTGCCCTTCCTGCCGCTGTTCGCCTACACAAACGTCCTCGGGCGCAAGAAGGGGCTGGACGGCTTCGAGCCCAATCCCAACACGCGCACCGCGTCGTGGCATGCCGCAGTCTGGCAGTGGAAGGCCTAAACCCAAGCCGTTGCCGCCGCCCAATTTCACCACGGCGGCGGCAACAGACTGAAATCGTCAACCTACAAAGGAGGACTCAGAATGCGCGGCTTCCTGCTCAATCGCCTCTCGCAGAGCTTGGTGCTGCTTGTGATCGTTTCGATCATCGGCTTCGGCATTCTGAACCTTCTTCCCGGCGGACCGATGGCGCAATTCGGGCTCGATCCCGGGATGACCCAGCAGGATATCGAGCGACTCAAGGGGCTGCTGGGCCTTGATCGTCCTATATGGGTCCAATATCTGGACTGGGCATGGCGGCTGGTGCGGGGCGACTGGGGTCACTCCTTCCGCGACGGAGCGCCGGTATTGCAGATCATTGGCAGCCATGTGTTCGCCACGCTGCTGCTGATGGGATCCTCAACCGTGATTGCGATCTCCATCGGCGCCTGGATTGGAATCCGCGGCGCCACCCGCCGCTACTCGCTGTTCGATTATCTCGCCACCGTTGGCGCCATGGTAGCATTGTCGGTCCCCACCTTCTGGTTCGGCCTCGTCGGCATCTACATCTTTTCCCTGAAATTGGGCTGGTTGCCGGCGGGCAATATGTCCGAGATCGGCGATAGCTCGATCCTGGGCTATCTTCACCATCTGATCCTGCCAAGCATCGTGCTGTCGCTGGTCCATGTCGCGATCTGGAGCCGCTACATGCGGACGGCTACCCTCGACGCCATCAGCCAGGACTTCGTCAAGACGGCTCGGGCCAAGGGGTTGAGTGAACGCCGGATATTGATGAAGCATGTCGTCGGCAACGCACTTTTGCCGATGATTACCCTGGCCGGGATGCAGCTTCCCAGCGTCCTCACCGGCGCGCTGGTGACCGAAACTGTCTTTACCTGGCCAGGAATGGGACGGTTGTTCCTCGATAGCCTTGGTTACAGCGACTATCCGGTTGTGATGGGGCTGCTGATGTTCTCCGCTATCCTCGTTCTGCTTGGAAACCTGATCGCCGACATTGTCGTCGCTATCGTCGATCCGCGCATTCGTCTGGCTTGAGCGCGCAACTTCCCCGACAGGAGACAGCCGATATGACCGCTCTCACCGCAAAGGCAGCTCCAAGCCGATGGACAAGCAACCGCGCGGCGCTTCGTTTCATGCGGCATCGCCTGGCGCTGCTCGGTTTGGCGATGATCATCCTCCTCAGCCTCGCTTGCGTCGTCGGCCCGCATCTCCTGCCTTATGACTCACTGTATATCGATCTGCGGGCCCGCTTCGCTCCTCCGCTTACGGGCCACCACTTTCTAGGCACTGATCCGCTCGGCCGCGACCTGGCGGCAAGGCTCTTGATGGCGGGACGGATCTCGTTGCTTGTGGGCTTCTTCGCCATGTTGTTGTCGACGCTGATCGGCACGCTCGTTGGGGTAATTGCTGGATACCGCGGCGGCTGGATAGGAGCGTCGCTGATGCGCATGGTAGACGGCTTTCTGGCCTTCCCGTCTATCTTCCTTGTGCTGGCCCTTGCCGCAGCCTTGAAACCCAGCCCGATAATGATCACCGTCGTGATCGCTGCGACCAGCTGGATGGAAGTCGCCCGAATTGTAGAGGCCGAGGTCCGCTCGCTTCGCGAGCGCGAATTCGTCCAGGCCGGGCGAATGCTGGGGCTGAGCGGCACACATATCATGTTTCGGGAAATCCTTCCCAACGCCATCGGTCCAATCATCGTTGCTTCCACCTTGACCGTCGCGCGCGCCATTCTCATGGAAGCCTACATCAGCTTCCTCGGCTACGGAATCCAGCCGCCACTGCCAAGCTGGGGCAACATGCTCAACGGCGCCCAGCAATATCTGGGCAGCGCACCCTGGCTAGCAATCATTCCCGGAGCGGCAATCACCATCGCGGTGACCAGTTTCAATTTCATCGGCGACGGACTGCGTGACGCTCTGGATGTGCGAGATGACCATATTTGAATACCGCGACCCGTCACATTCCTAAACCCTGGAACATCAAGAGAAGTCAGTCACGTGCAAGAGCCCGAAGTCGCCGAAAAGAATACGCCCTACTGGTGGGAAGCGGCACCCGTCATGCCGCTGCCGCGGCAGCCGCTGGCAAAGAAGCTCGACGTGGTGATTATCGGCGCCGGCTATGCCGGGCTTTCGGCCGGGCTTGTGCTGGCGCGCGAGGGGCGCTCGGTCGCCGCATTTGATGCGATGCATCCGGGCGAGGGTGCTTCCACGCGCAATGGCGGGATTACGAGCGGGAGCATCCGGCCGGATTCTGCCACGATCACCAGGTGCTTCGGTGAAGAGAAGGCCATGGCGATCGAGGCCGAGGGCAAGATCGCGCGCGAATTCCTCTACGACTTCATCAAGACCGAAGGGCTCGACTGCGACTTCCGCTTGGTCGGCCAGTTCAAAGGCGCTTTCGGACATGAACAGTATGAGAAGATGGCGCGCGGCGCCGAGAGGCTGGCAAAGAAACTGAGGATCGAGTCCTACGCCGTTCCGCATGCTGAGCAGCGGAACTATATCGGCACCGATTTCTACCGCGGCGGAACCGTTCGGACGGACATTGGCGGGCTGCACCCCGCAAAGTTCCACGCTGAACTCCTGCGGGTAGCGCTCGCATCCGGATTGACGGTCCATTCGCATACGGCGGTCAAGTCGATCGAGAGGAATGGTTCAGGGTTCCGCGTCGTGACTTCGGCAGGGACGGTGGATGCGCGGCAGGTTCTGGTCTGTACCAACGGCTATACCGATGGCGCCGCTCCCTTCCTGCGCCGCCGGCTGGTTCCGGTCCGCAGCCGGATCATCGTCACCGAGGAACTTGCGCCCGATATCATGGCGCGACTGATGCCGAAGCTGATGACGATCACCGAGGGCCGGCAACTCGGTTTCTATTATCGTCCCTCGCCCGACGGGAAACGCATCCTGCTGGGGGGGCGCGACAGTTCTCGTGTCGGCGATCCGATTGCCCCGAAACTTCTCCTACGCAAGGGCCTGGTGAACCTTTTCCCGGAGTTGGAAAACGTGCGCCTTTCGCATTGCTGGTTCGGCAACGTAGCGATGAATCGCGACATGCTGCCTCGCATCTTCGAGAAGGATGGTGTGGTCTATGCCACCGGCTTCTGCGGTTCGGGCGTGGTCTGGGCGCCATGGATCGGTATGCGTGCGGCCCACAAGCTGATGGGGCATGGCGAGCAGTCGCGCACCGCGTTCGACTTTCGACCGCCTTCGGCCATCCCGCTCTACCGCGGCAATCCGTGGTTCATGCCGGCGATTATCCAGGGCTACCGGTTGCAGGACCGTATCGCCTTCTGGCGCGCCAGCCGCTGACGGCCAAAGGTGACAGACTTGTTGACCATTCGTCGCTGCGGCCCGGCTGGAGGCACCGCGGAGCTTGACGGCGGATCTAGCTCGAAGGTCGCCTTCATGGAGTTGCATGGGAAGGCCACCACTGTCGTCTCCCGGAGAGTTCCTGCTCCGGCTGATCGCGGCCGTTCCCTATAAGATCCAAACCGTGCCTCACGACGATGGAATCAGTTCACCACACCCAATGCCCGGGCTCGGCCGTGCCGCAGATCAAAGAGGCTATCGCCAACGGCGAACGCCTCTGGGCGCACGCCATCGAATGTGCCTGCGCCACGAACGACATCGAGCACCGTACGACTAAGGCCAAGCATCATTGGACAGGTCGAGAGGATGTACCGCACGATCAAGGACGCCACCGTCAAACGCTTCTACTACGAGAGCCACGATCAGCTCGGGTAACACCTCGCTGACTTCGTTGCCGCCGACAACTTCGCACGCAGGCTCAAGACCCTTAAGCGAGATCCAACGGACTCGCGAGCAGGTTACGCCGCCCTGCGCCGAACTGAAACTCGGTCAGGCTTGAGCAGTTCGTATCGATCAAGGGATCAAAAACCCGCACATCTGGCGAAGTCCTAGATGATTTCGGCACATTCTTTCGAGCGCACGATGCGATGAAAGGCTGATCGGAACTTTGCTTCCGCATTCTTGGCAGCCGAGGTTGGTTGGAACATGTCGCCCCGAGTCGAACGCATTCACAGCGATGAGCGTCTCCCGGCCGAAGTCGACGTCGTCATCGTCGGCGGCGGCATCCTCGGCTCTACGGCAGCCTATTTCCTGGCGAAGCGTGGCCTCTCTGTGGCTCTGCTTGAGAAGGGGCACGTCGCCTGTGAACAATCGAGCCGAAACTGGGGTTGGTGCCGCCAGCAGAACCGCGATCGGCGCGAACTGGCGCTCTCGGTGATCTCCATGCGACTGTGGGACGAGCTGACGCGCGATATCAATCGCGACCTTGGATTTCGACGTTGCGGTCTCGTCTCTGCGACTCACGACGAGGCTGTGCTCGCCGGCTGGGAAAGGTGGCGCGAGGTCGCCAGGGAGTACGAGGTCGAAACCCGCATGCTGAGCCGGGCGGAGGTGGCCGAGCGCGTCCCCGAAGCGCGCGACAAATGGGTCGGCGGGACCTATTCGGAACGGGATGGTAAGGCCGAACCTGCGCTCGCCGCGCCGGCTATCGCCGATGGGGCCAGAGCTCTGGGCGCCACCATCCACCAGGAATGCGCCGCGCGGGCGCTCGACTTGGCCAATGGCAAGATTGCGGGCGTAGACACGGAGAAGGGCTACATCAGAACCAGCGCGGTGCTGTGCGCCGCTGGTGCCTGGTCCTCGCGCTTCCTTAGGCCGCTCGGGATCAGTTTCCCCCAAGCGAGCATCCGGCAGACCGCGCTGCGTTCCACCCCGACAATCAACATAGGCGAGGCAATCTCCACACCCTACTGCACGATCACGCGTCGACTGGACGGCAGCTATACGCTTGCGATCAGCGGCAAGGCGAACCTCGAAATCACGCCCCAGGCTATCCGGTATAGCCGGGAATTCATGCCGCAATTCTTGCGTCGCCTGAAGAACGTCAGGCTCGGCATCGGCCGATCGTTCCTTTCGGGGCCGGATTCAATGCCGGCGCTGCTGACCAACGACCATCGGATCTTCGAACAGAATCGGGTGCTGGATCCTCCACCCTTAAAATGGCTGGTAAGCCAAGTGGTGGAGAGTGTCCGGAAGACCTTCCCCCAACTCGGCGATATAGAGATCGATAGTGCCTGGGGCGGCTTCGTGGATTGCACGCCGGACGCAGTGCCTGTGGTTTCGCAGGTGGACGGGGTAAAAGGCCTCGTCCTCGCGGCGGGCTGCTCGGGCCACGGCTTCGGTTTGGGCCCGGGGCTTGGTTATCTGGCCGCACAGCTTGTCGTAAACGACACGCCTTGCGTCGATCCTACACCGCTCCGCCTGTCGCGTCTGGTCGACGGCTCGAAGCTGGACATCGCCGCTATCTGAAGATCAGCCGGAAGTCAGGCCTGCAAGGTGGTGATGGATTGGTAGGCGGCGGTCGGGACTAGCCTCGAGAGGAGCGATCTACGGCATGAACTTCCGGGGCAACGCGATTTCCGATTGCTGAGGTCGATGATGATGTCGCTTTCCCACCCAGGGCTGCCGTGTGTGGTTGGCGGTAGGCTGGCGGACTTGCGCTCATTCGGGGCCGCGGAGCTCCGCCGTAAGGCTCTTTGTTCCAGTGCAGCCGCACCATCGAGGCGGGAACTTGTCGCTGCGAAGTTGATCAGCGGTGGGGCGTCTTGGCGCGGATCAGCGCGTCAGCCATGTAGAGGTCCTGCAGGGAGATACCGGAGCTGTCGAAGACAGTGATTTCGGTGTCGGAGAGGCGTCCGGACACACGCTTGGCAATGACGTCGCCGATTGGTGTTACTGCAAGCACGCCGGCGTCGATCTCGTCGCGCACGTGTTGGAACTCGCCGATCTGAACGGACTGGGAAAGCAGATCACAAAACAGACGCGCGTTGCGAAAAAGTTCGCTCGGCAATTCGCGCTTGCCTGGAGCATCCGACCCCATGCTGACGATATGGGTTCCAGGTCCCACCCAAGCGGCATCGAACAGCGATTCGCGTGAGGGCGTCGCCGTGACCACGATGTCGGCCGCACGCACGGCTTCTTCGGGCAAGGCAGCGCGCGCCTGCAGGCCCCATTCGCCGATCTGATCGACAAAAGCGTCGCGCCGAGGCGAAGGCGGGGCCACCACCACCACGCTTTCGATTGCGCGGATGCGTGCCAGCGCCCTCACTTCGAAGCCCGCCTGATTGCCGGCGCCGAATATCGCCAGAACCTTGGCCTGCTTGCGCGCAAGAAGATCAGCTGCAACCGCGTCGGCTGCGGCCGTCCTGTAGGCGTTCACCTTTCCGGCCTCGATTACGGCGCGGAGCCGTCCTGTATTCTGATCGAGCAGCACGATGGTGGAGTTGTGGCGGGGAAGGCCACGTGCCGGGTTGCCCGACCAGAAGGACCCGATTTTCACTCCGGTGAGGTCGTCAGATGACCCGGATTTGATAGAGAAGGTATTGCTAGCCTTCTGTGTGCGCCCGAGAACAGCGGGAAAGACCCAACTCTGCCCCGATGCTGCTGCCACGAGAGCCTCCCGCGCCGCCTCGAAAGCAAGCTCATGGGTGACGAGGGCGGCTGATTCCTCCTCGCTGATATAGATCATCCGAAATTCCTTTTGAGCATCAATCGCTCATCACTGGGAAGTGTTTGCGGCTATGCCATCGTAGAGGCTGAGATCGCATCCATGTGGGATGGTGCGGACGACTCGCCCAGCTAGGGTAATCACAAACGGGACTCAAGCTGCCGAACATTCTTCGCCCGATTTGTGCAACTTGGCGTGCCGAGGAACTGCCGAAAACGAATGATCTCGCTTATTTGAAAGGGCAAAACAGCAGAGAAATCTGCTGTTGGGGCGCAATTCTAAGGTCCGACTTCAATTCGACAGTGATCAAGAGACGGCACCTCCCCATGGCCCCTCAACTCGAGCGAGATATCGTCATCCCTAGCGAGCTGATGAAATTGGAACCCCGCCATCTGCCGGGCGCGCTCAAGCTGTCGCAGGAGATGGGCTGGCCCTATCGCCATGAGGATTGGGAATTTGCCGCCATGGTCGGAAATGGCCTGGTCCTGGAGCGGGCAGGGCACGTTATCGGCACGGCGATGTCCTGGAATTACGGACCGACCTATGCGTCTGCCGGGATGATCATCGTCACGGGCTCGGCACAAGGGGGCGGGAACGGCTCCCGGCTGTTTGATGGATTGCTTGAGGCTACACACGGGCGCCATGTGCTGCTCAATTCGACCGACGAGGGGCTCGCGCTCTACCAGCGACGCGGCTTCACGGCCTGGGGCACGGTGCTTCAGCACCAGGGCCGGCTAACTATTGCCGTGGCGCAGACGACCCCTGACATTCGTCAAGCGACGGTCTCTGACCTTGCGGCAATCCAGGCCTTCGATGAACGGGCTACGGGCATGCTCCGGTCGGCGATGGTGGCTGCGCTCGCCGATGCGGGCAAGGTCGTCGTAATCGAACGCGGGGGGCGGGTTGCCGGCTACGCCATCGCCAGGAAATTCGGGCGCGGCTATGTCGTCGGCCCTTGTGCGGCCGAAAGCGTGGATGATGCGCGGCTTCTGATCCTGGCGCAGCTTTCGAAGCTTCACGGTCAATTCGTTCGCATCGACGTCTATGCCGAAGATGGATTGGGCGACTGGCTTGCGAGCCTCGGACTCAAGCGAGCGGGCAGTGCCACCGCTATGGTCAAAGGGCAACGACCCGCCTCCGACGGGCCGGCCCACATGTACGCATTGGCAAACCAGTCGTTCATTTAGGAAACAAGGTCATGGACACTATGGCGACAAATCTATCAGGGAGCGCGACGGCGAAGAGTATCGACGCCCTTGTGACGCCGACCCTGCTGCTGGACCGCGGACGGCTCGGACGCAACATTCAACGCCTGGCTGAACGCGCCAAGAAGCTCGGCGTGGTGCTGCGTTCGCATATGAAGACGGCCAAAAGCATCGACGTCGCCCGATACGCGTTCCCTCGCGAGCCCGGTCCGATCACGGTCTCGACCATCGCCGAGGCGGAGTATTTCGCGGACCACGGCTTTCGCGACATCACCTATGCGGTCGGCATCTCGCCGGCTTCGGCCAGGCGCGCGATGGAGCTTTGTCGTAGTACCGGTGCTGATGTGAAGCTGCTGCTCGATTCCGTGGAGCAGGCCGACGCCCTCGCCGGCCTGCGCGAAGCCACCGGCGTGACGCCATCAGTGTTCATCGAACTGGACTGCGATGACCATCGCGGCGGATTGAAGCCGGACGGCCCGAAGTTGCTCGACGTGGCCAGCAGCGTCGTCGCTGCCGGTGCCAAGCTAGTCGGCGTTCTCGCCCATGCAGGCGAGTCGTATGGTTTGAACACGCCCGAGGCGCTGGTCAAGGCGGCGGAGAATGAACGTTCCGCTGCCGTGCGCGCTGCTGAAACGTTGCGCGCCCATGGCCATGCCTGCCCGATCGTCAGCGTCGGCTCGACGCCGACAGCCCATTTCGCCCAGAACCTCGAGGGTGTCACGGAGTTGCGCGCCGGGGTCTACATGTTCTTCGACCTCGTCCAGCACGGGGTAGGGGTCTGCGAGCGCGACGATATCGCGATTTCCGTATTGGCCACGGTGATCGGCTCCAAGCCGGAAAAGGGATGGGTGCTGGTTGACGCCGGGTGGATGGCGCTTTCTCGCGACCGGGGAACCGCAAACCAGCAGATCGACCAGGGTTACGGCGTGGTCTGCGACGAGAAGGGGCGGGTGCTTGAAGATGTGATCGTGGCCCAGGCCAGCCAGGAACACGGTATCCTCGCCGTGCGTGCCGGTTCTGGCAAGTCCATGCCCGAGTTGCCGCTCGGGTCTCGAGTCAGGATCCTGCCCAACCATGCGTGCGCGATGGCCGCCCAGCATGACTTCTACAGCGTCGTCAACGGGGACAGCCCCAAAATTGAAGCGCGTTGGGAGCGGATGCGCGGCTGGTAGGCGCGCGAACAGACGCCTCGGATGTTGCCCCACTCTAATCAGCACTGGCGGTCAAGAAAATGAAATTTACCTCTTACTGGTTGGATACGTCTCAGCCGATCAACGAGGGCTCGTCCAAACCGCTCGAAGGCCACTCCGACCTGACAATCGTGGGTGGCGCCCTGACGGACTCTTCCGGAGCATTGCCCCTTGGCAGCACCATGACCGATGTCATGGATGGGCGCCCCGACCTGAACCCCTGGAAGGATTTCGACTGGCCGGCGATCCCCGGTTATTTCGGACGTCCCTGGTTCCTGCCGGTTCTCGGTGCCTACTACCGCATGAAGGAGCTTGTCGGGTGACGGGGCCCCTCGAACACCTGTCGCGCAACGGCCACCTGGACAACTTCTTCATCGACGGACGATGGGTCGAGCCGCGCGGCACCGCGACGGGCGTGGTCATCAATCCCGCCACCGAAGAGGTAGTAAGCCAGTTTCCGCTTGGCGATAGAGAGGACGTGGACGCAGCCGTTGCTGCGGCTCGCGGGGCATTCGCCACCTGGAGCCGGACCACGCCAGAATATCGCGCGGGTCTGCTCGAGCGCCTGCAAGCGCTGCTCGAGGCGCGCGGCGAACTGTTGGCTCAATGCCTGAGCCTCGAAATGGGCGCGGCGATCGGCTATGCGCGCAGCGCGCAGGTGCCGCTGGCAATCGCCCATGTCAGGGTCGCCTGCGAGGTCCTGAAAGCTTTTCCCTTCCTAAAGCAGCGGGGGCAAACCGCCGTCAGCCACGAACCGATCGGTGTCTGTGCGTTGATCACGCCGTGGAACTGGCCACTTTACCAGATCACCGCCAAGGTTTCGCCGGCGCTCGCGGCAGGCTGCTCGGTCGTGTTGAAGCCAAGCGAGCTCTCTCCCTTGGACGCCCTGCTGTTCGCCGAGGCGATCGAGGAAGCCGGCTTCCCTGCCGGAGTGTTCAATCTGGTGCAAGGTGATGGTGCATGCGTGGGTGCTAGTCTGGCATCCCATCCGAACGTCGATATGATCTCCATTACCGGGTCCACCCGCGCGGGCATTGCGGTGGCCCAGGCGGCAGCGCCGACGGTCAAGCGTGTCGCGCAGGAACTCGGTGGTAAGTCCCCCAACGTGATCCTGCCGGACGCCGATCTCGACCGCGCCGTTTCCCTGGGCATAGCCGCCGCCTTCCGCAATCTCGGCCAGTCATGCAGCGCCCCGACGCGCATGATCGTGCCACGCGAGCGGCTGTCCGAGATCGAGGCAATCGCCCAGAGGGCCGCGGCCCAGATCGTCGTCGGCGATCCTCTTTGCGAAGCCACCACTCACGGTGCAATCGCCAACCGTGCCCAATTCGAACGCATCCAAACCATGATCGGCGTCGGCATTGCGGAAGGCGCCAGGCTCATCATCGGCGGACCGGGTCGTGCACACGATCTGAACGTCGGCCTCTATGTGAAGCCGACGATCTTTTCGGACGTGCGCACTAGCATGCGCATTGCACAGGAAGAGGTTTTCGGTCCAGTTCTCTGCATAATCCCCTACGACACTGTTGATGAGGCCGTAAGTATCGCCAACGATACGGTGTACGGCCTGGGAGCCCATGTGCAGGGCGAGGACTTGGATGCCGTCAGGGACGTCGCGTCGCAGATCCGCTCCGGCCAGGTGCATCTCAACTACCCGGCCTGGGATCCGCACGCCCCGTTTGGCGGTTTCAAGCAGTCCGGAAACGGACGTGAATATGGTGTCGAGGGCATGCAGGAATATCTCGAGGTCAAATCCATCCTCGGCTATTTCTAGGAGCCATCTTCGCCAGGCGCAGAGGCGCGCCGGTGGCGCCATCCATGCCAGTAGCCTGCTTTTAGCGGGCGCTTCCGCATTCGGGAAGTATCTTCGCACTATTCCGTCGCGGTGATGTCGCCAAGGGGCGATCCTGGCCCGAATGCACTTTTGGCCTGGAGCGACTACCCACGGCGACAGGCCAACCCGCCGGGCTCAAGATGATGCGATTGGTCTGCCGCCGCGTATCTGATGACGGCGCTCGCCGGGCAAGCGCTGTGCACGTCGGTTTGGCTCAGGGGCGAAAGAGGCAGCACTGCGGAAGGACATGCTGGTTCTGCGCTCGACAGGAGGTTCTTCTGCTAAATGACCTTGCATTGCAGCACATTCTGCCAAACGCCTGCGGCTATGCTTTGGCTGGTAGGCAAATTGACAGGAACCAGGGACATGCAACGCTTCCGGCCTAAATACGTGACTTCTGATTGCTACGGCACGCTGATCAATTTCCAAATGGCGGAAGCCGCCAGCGATCTGTTCGGCCACCTTCTAGACCGACCACGCATGGACGAATTCCTCAAGAATTTCTCAGCCTACCGCCTCGACGAGGTGATGCAAGACTGGAAGCCCTATGCTGATGTCGTTTACAACGCACTGGAGCGCACCTGCCGGCGCAACAACGTTGCGTTCCGTGCCGAAGATGCCGAAACGATTTCCAACCGCGTCCCGACGTGGGGACCGCACCCGGATGTACCCGAGGGATTGGCCAAACTGGCCAAGGAAATTCCGCTGGTTATCCTGTCGAACGCCATGACGGATCTAATTCCGTCGAATGTAGCAAAGCTCGGCGCGCCATTTCATGCGGTCTACACCGCTGAACAGGCCGGTGCCTATAAGCCACACTTCAAAGCGTTCGAGTACATGTTCGACATGCTGGGATGCGGCCCCGAGGACATAACTCACGTTTCCTCGTCATTCCGCTACGATCTGATGTCTGCCTATGATCTCGGGATCAAGAGCAAGGTCTGGGTCAATCGCCGTCATGAGCCAGCCAACCCCTACTATGAGTATACGGAGATCGCCGGTGTGACCCAGCTGCCAGGCGTCTTCGGACTCTGACGGGCGAGCATGGGGGCGGGCCGCGCATCGTGCCGCCCCACCTCACCGGAGTTGCCACCAGACCTATCTGAACACGGAGACCACAGAAACTTGCTTACAGGTCCTCATCGCTGGAGCGCTCCATGTCTCCAAGCATCAGGAACAACCATTCCCCACAGACGAGGATCTTTCAAATTGGGTGCTTGTAGTGATGTGCTCCCGGATGAAGAAGTAGGTCAACGCAACGGCTCTACGGCTGCCGGACGCGACTGTCCGCCTTACGCGGCAGCTTTCACCGAAGCCTATTTTCGCGCTGCCGGTGCAATTTTGGCCGTGCGGCCGGCCTCTTCCGAATCGGACATATCGGCGACACTTCTCAAGCGCCATTACGGATTGACGGGATTGATCGCGACATTATCCTCCGAGGTCGAGCGCACGGCTGAGGTCAACCTGTCAGACGGCCGCCGATTAATCCTGAAGACGTCGACGAGACCGGAGGCGGTCGACAGCTTTCGTTTTCAATCCGCCACCATAGCTGGATTGGAAGGCGCCGAAGGCTTCGTTGCACCCGAAGTGGTCCCCACGACCAGCGGCGCATCGATGTTCGAGCAAGAGGGAGTATGCGGGTATCTGCAGACCCGGATTGAAGGCATGCCGCTGCACCAGGCGAAGCCAACTGGCGATCTGCTTTTTCGAACCGGCAGCGCTCTGGCCCAGTTGGACGTAGCCCTTGATCGGGTCAGCGTGCCCGCGGCCCACCGTCCCGTTCTATGGCATGTCGGTTGCTGGTCGAGATTGAAGGAACTGGAGCAGTACCTGCCATCCGGGACCGTCGCCAGCAGCGTTCGCGTCGCGATGGACGAGTATGCCAAGTTTGTTGAGCCGCAGATCTCGGATGTGGCGTGGCAGGTAACTCATAACGATCCCAGTCCGTTCAATGTGATGGTGACGAACCAGGGAATTGGTTTTATCGATTTCGGTGATGGCTGCTGGGGCCCCCGGATCCAGGATCTGGCGATCGCGGCAAGCCATGTCGTAAACGATGCGACCCTTCCTTTGGGTGGGTCCGAACATCTCATTGCCGGCTATGCCTCAGTCATTACCCTTTCGGCGCTGGAAGCAAGACTGCTCGTCGGACTGATGCGGGCGCGACAAAGCGCACTGATCTTGATCAACTACTGGCGATCCCATCTGTTTCCGGCCGACGCCCAGTACATCAAAAAGAATGTCGCGCGCGCTGAACACGGCCTTTCTATTCTAAGACCTCTTGGTGTTGCATCGGGCGAGGCCGCAGTCCAAGCGGCTATGTCGTCCTTCCAGCCGTAAAACCATTTCGGTTGGTTCGACGGGCACGGTGACAAAAAGAAGAACCGCGATTGATCAAGCTACTCTTTCAAGCAGGCAGAAGCACATGTCCACAGATCTGATGCCAAATCGCTACAGAGCCGGCGAATCCGACCTTCCCAGGCGGGAGTCCGAGCTGATTGCCCGCCGTGATCAGGTTCTTGGGGCTTCTTATCGGCTCCAGTACCGCCACCCCGTGCACTTCGTTCGCGGCGAAGGCATGTGGCTCTACGATCCTGACGGCCGGCCCTATCTTGATTTCTACAACAACGTGCCGTCTCTGGGTCATTGTCATCCAGAAGTAAACGCCGCAATGGCTGAGCAGGCAGGCCGCATAAGCGCCAACACGCGCTATCTCGAGCCAAAACTCGTCGACTATGCCGAACGCCTGGTCCATACGTTCCCAGACGTGCTCGACCGCGTGGTTTTCACGTGCACGGGAAGTGAATCCAACGATTTGGCCTTGCGCATCGCGCGGTTTGCGAGCGGCAACGAAGGCGTGATCGTGTCGACCTATGCGTATCACGGTACCAGTGCAGCTACCGCCGCGGTTTCCCCGAACCTGGGCGACGCGGTCAAGCTCAGCCCGTTCGTGCGCATGGTATCCCTACCCGGGCCAGAGGGTGTGCCGGAATCCCAGGCCGCGGACTTTTTTGAGGCACAGGTTCGTTCGGCCATTGTGGATCTGAACCGTCGCGGCATTGGCGTTGCGGCCCTGCTCATCGACAGTATTTTTTCCAGCGATGGCGTTTGGGTGGATCCTCCCGGCTTCATTGCCGGTGGCGTTGCGGCGGTGCGGGAGGCAGGTGGTCTCGTCATCGCCGACGAAGTTCAACCGGGCTTCGGACGAACCGGCGCTCATATATGGGGCTTTGAGCGGCACGAGATCGTTCCGGATCTCGTTACCCTCGGCAAGCCTATGGGCAATGGATTTCCAATTGGCGCCGTCGTTGGTCGAAGAGGACCAATGGAGAAATTTGGTGCCACCTCCCGCTACTCGAACACGTTCGCCGGAAATACGGTTGGAATAGCGACGGCGGACGCCGTGCTGACGATCCTGCAGCGGGACCAGATCCCCCAGAATGCGCTTGCCATGGGCCAACGTCTCCGAGCTGGGCTGGAGAAACTCGCGAAGCAGCAGCCCGGAATCCGTGCAATCCGCAACGCGGGTCTCTTCTTTGGCGTCGATATGGGGTCAGAGCGCGCAGCCGCGGCAGGGCGGCGTGCCGTGGCGCTGGATGTGGTGAACGCAATGCGGCACGACGGTGTCCTGATCAGTACGACAGGGGCCAACGAGGATTCACTGAAAGTGCGGCCGCCGCTCGTTTGCCAGGCCGAACATGTCGACCTCTTCCTTGCGTCCATGGAGCGAGCGTTGATCAACGTTGCTGGCTAGTCCGTACAGCGGGCGAGTTTCCGGCCATTGTCCAATGCCGGCGACGCCGCCTCAACCTTCACGAGCTGATAGAGAACGATCGTTGACCAAGGAAATCGTCACACCCATTTTCCAGTTCGGCACCAGCCGCTTTCTGCGGGCCGCAATGGCGACACACTGAAGGAAGCGTTGATCGCGTTGGCCAAGCGCAGCGGGTGCGTCCGACTCCCTTTTGTCTTTCGTCGCCGACGACTGCGTCTTTGCCAACTCGCTTGTCGACAGCATCGTCTTCATCGGCCATCGAGCCCGTCGGGGGGCCCTACGCATTGCTGGCATTGCCGGTGCGCATGCGGCTGAGACTTTGGCGCTGGCAACCTGGGAAGATCTCTACAGCATCAACGTTGGCGGTGTGTTCCTGTCCTGTCGGTTGCCCTGAAGTCTCATTGACGCTCTCGCAAGGAAAGCAATGCTGATCGGCGAGGCCGGTCAATTCGCCGGCCTATCGCACACTATGAACTTCGGCTGCGCTTGCCGCTGCTCCGCATTCTCGGACGGATGCGTTCTCGTGCATGGCCAGTCGCGCGGCGACATAATTCTTGACTTGGCGGATCGCTTGTTCGCGCGAAACGCTGCCGGGGTGCAGGCCGAGCCGCAACCACAGCCCATCTATCAGAGCCGTGACGCCTAGTGCGATTTCGTCTGCCTCCTTGGGCGAGGTGAGGCCGTGCAGCCCTGACAACAGGTTTGAACGCATGCGCGCGTGGAGTACCTTTTGGATGCGCGCCAGCGTCGTGTCGCGCGGCACTTCCGCGCAGAGCGAAAGCCAGGCATGGCAAATGGAAGGCTGGAACAGATGCGGCTCGAAATTGCCTTCGATCACGGCGTCAACGCGCTCCATGGACGTAAGCGCCCGGCTGAGCCGTGCAATCACCGCATCGCGCAACACCGCATTGGCCTCGCGCATCGCGTGCTCGAACAATTCCTGCTTGTTGCGGAAATAGTGGAGGACGATGCCCTTTGAGGCGCCAGCATGGGCGGCCACCTTTTCCAGCGTCGCCCCGGCTACGCCTTCCCGCTCCAATACCGCGAAGGCTGCCTGCCGCAGTTCCTTGCGGCGTATGTCGCTGAGACGCGTCAGTTTCACAGGTTTGATCCGTATTTGCGAATCCACCTTGACATTTTCGTCCGCCCAGATCAACAATTGACCAATGGGATAATAAAAAGACCGCATGGTCAATTTCCCTGCAACCAATGGGAGAACCGAAATGCCCCGCATCCTTGCAAATGGTATGTGTTTCGCCGCCTTGGCGCTGGCCTCTCATGCGGCTCAAGCGGCAGAGCCCGAGCAGTGCAAGGCGGTTCGCATGGCCGAGCCCGGCTGGAACGATCTCGCCTTCACGACTGGGATCGCCAATGTCCTTTTTCAGTCGCTCGGCTATCAGCCGCAGAGTTCGGTGCTCGGCATCAATGTCATCTATGAGGGCATGAAGAACAACGATCTCGACCTGTTCCTCGGCTATTGGAATCCGGCGATGGTTACCTACTACGAGCCTTACAAGAAGGACGGCTCGGTCGAGGACGTGCGTGTCAATCTCGAAGGCGCCAAATACACTTTCGCCGTCCCCACCTATGTCTGGGATGCCGGCGTCAAAGATTTTGCAGACCTGCGCAAATTCGCCGACCAGTTCCACAAGAAGATGTACGGCATCGAGCCCGGTTCGAACCAGCTTATGATGGATGCCATCGCCGACCCGTCCTTAGGTCTCGACGGCTGGCAGGTCGTCGAGTCGAGCGAGGCCGGCATGCTGTCGGAGGTCGGCTACGAGATAAAGGAGAAGCAGTTCATTGTCTTCCAAGGCTGGGCGCCGCACCCGATGAACACCATTTACGATTTCAAATATCTCACTGGCGGTGACAAGTTTTACGGTCCCAACCTCGGCGCGGCGACGGTGACCACCCAAGTGCGCAAGGGCTATCTGCAACAGTGCCCGAATGCCGGGCAGCTGTTGAAGAACTTGGCCTTCGACATCGATTTCGAGAATGTCGGCATGGGCTACCTCATTAACGACGGCTTGAAGCCGGAGGAAGCGGGGCTGAAGGCGATCACGCTGAACAAGGATCGGCTCGACGCCTGGCTTGCCGGAGTCACCACTTTCGACGGCAAACCCGGGCTTGCCGCCGTCAAGGAGAAGCTCGGCCTGTGAGACCGGCTACGCTTGACGTTCCGCTCGAGCAGATGGGCTGGGCTAGCCGCAAGCGGATCATCGACCTAGATGGCCTGAAGATCGCCTATGTCGAGTTCCCCGGAGCCGAGCCGGCGTTGCTGTTGGTGCATGGCTTTACCGACACCAGCCGCAGCTTTTCGCTTTTGGTGCCGCATCTTACCGGCCGCCGGCTGATCATTCCGGATTTGCGCGGCCATGGCGCTTCGCAGGCGGGGGAGGGCTGCGGCATTGCCGACTTCGCCGATGACCTTGCCGCGCTGGTTCGGCGGCTGCGGATCGACCGCCCCGTGCTCGTTGGCCATTCGATGGGCGCGATGATCTCTATCCAGATCGCTGCCAGACATCCAGAAATCGTTGGTGGCCTGGTGCTGCTGGCCGGCACCTTGAAGCCTGACCTTGGCCTCGATCACCCAATGGTTGCTGGCGTGAAAAGGTTGCGCGATCCGATATCCCCGACCGATCCCTTCTACGATTGGTGGCACGCCTGCAGGTCCGGCGTGCCGCAGGCATTCCTGGCCGCCATGGCAAGGGACGCCTCGGCAATGTCCGCGGTGCGTTGGCGGGCGATCCTGGACGAAATCAGCACCGCGGACCTGACCGGCCCGGCGCGGAGCGTAAAGATTCGCGCCTTCATCATCGCTGGCGCAGGCGACCCGTTGTTCGGCGTGGTGCATCAGCAGGCATTGTCAGGCGCTCTCGCGAACGCGTCCCTGCTTTGGGCGCAAGACTGCGGCCACAATCCCCATTGGGAAGATCCGGCTTTTGTCGCCCGGACCATTGCCAATGCATTCGGTGCCTCGGCGGAATAATTCATCGCAACAGCCATTGCGATGTCGGCGACAGGCGCACGGTTTCGGGCGGCCTGATCACATCCCCAACTTTGCTGAAATGCCTCCCACCGGGACGAGCCCGCAAGCGCTGCTTCATGGCGAGCGGGCGCCTTGTCGTCGGCCATCTGGATTCCTCCTGCGATCATCGCGCAACGCCCAGCTGACGTGTTTGTTGCACCAAAGGTCGAATTTCAGTTTCGGAACGATTTAGCTTGACCTAATTAAATCGCCTGGCGGTGGGTGTTTGCATGCGTTTGAAGTTTATCCAGCCGATGGAGCCTGAGCTGTTCGATGCACCGCCCACCGGCGACGAATGGACTCATGAATCAAATTTGACGGCTAGCGCACTCAGGTCATCAAGGACCAAGACGGCACCCGGTTCTATACGAAGAACGGTTTCGGCTGGACGGCGCGATATCGTATCTCGCCGAAGAGGCGGCCGGCATCGAGGCGAAAAACTTCATCCTCGACGGTGAGGCGATCAAGATCAATTCGGCCTGGTCTGTCCGACTTCCACGCTATGCAGGCCATCGTTGGAATGCGCCGGCCATCACCGGATAACTATCTGGTCACATTCGATCTGCTGTTCATCAACGGTTACGATTTGCGAGGGTTGCCGGTGGAAGACCAGCGCGAGATCCTGCAACAGATGATACCGCCCGGCGGGCACATTCACTTCAGCGAGGCCGTAATCATCGAACGGGCGACCGCGGTAGCTTTCACTTGGAGCGACAACTGACGTTCGGCGTCATCAGATAAAGGCGGACTCTGGCACGGTTCTGGTCTATGCCGACGCTCGTTGCCGGTCCGCCGGCCTTTGCAACTGGTCCATGAATGAAGCGCCAGCCCACGACGTCGAGCCTGTTACGCCGACTCAATCGTTCGGCCGTGGTGGATTTCATCCGTACCGAAGGAGTGGCATCACCATCGAGCCTCGCCGAGCGGCTGAACATCAGCCTGCCCACGGTGGTGCGCGTGATCGAGGATCTGATCGCCGAGGATTTGGTTGCGTATGACGGGTTTGACGAGGCCAATGTCCGGGGCCGGCCGCGGGCGCGCATCAAGTTCCGCGGTGCGG
>NZ_JAMYVM010000037.1:0-38867 GCF_040324035.1 Mesorhizobium sp. M0016
AAAACCCCACCCCGGGTTTCTTTTTTCCGGCCGTGTATTTTAAAAACACCCCCCCCCCCCCCCCGCCCCCACGGCGCTATCCGGGGGGGCGCGCGGGGCGGCCGGCCCCCCCCCACGACTTCATCGAGCATTTGCCCGATGGCTACGACACCGAGCTCGAGCAGCGCGGCGGCAATCTCTCGCTCGGCCAGCGCCAGCTGATCAGCTTTGCCCGCGCGCTGGTGGCGGACGCCAAGATCCTGGTGCTCGACGAGGCCACAGCGAGCATCGATTCCTACACCGAGATGCTGATCCAGAAGGCGCTGGTCACGCTGCTGGAGGGGCGCACCGGCCTGGTCATCGCGCACCGGCTGGCGACCATACGCGGCGCCGACCGCATCATCGTTTTACAGAACGGCGAGATCGTCGAAAGCGGCAACCACGAGCAGCTGATGGCGGCCAAGGGCCTCTATGCCAGGCTCTACAACATGAACTACGCATCGTTCGACGATATTGCCGAGGAAGACATAGGCGCGCTGGCCGGCAAGGCGACGTGAGCTGCTGCCGGTTCGGCTCGACTGGAAATGGTGCGGGGCCAAAACTCGTCGTCGACCAATTCGGCTTCAGATGTCGACACGTTTAAGCTCGCCTTCCAGCGTAAGCCCGGCGTCACGCCTGCCGGCGCGTTCGGGTGGACGAGCCGCCGGCCGCCTTAAGGGCGATCCCGCGCAAATTCTGAATTCTACGCGCCGCCCAGCGCGCGTGATGGCACGCCGAGCTTGCGCCTGAACCTCAGCAAACGCCGTGATGATGGCTTTCGTTCCTTAGCCGTCGGATGAAAATCGCCGGGGAACAGGAAGGCTTGCTGGGAGTTTAGTTCTTCGAGCCGCGCCGTGAACGGCGCGGCAGCGAAGGAGACGGCATATGGGCCTGGGTACCATTCTTATTATCATCCTGATCATCGCGTTGCTCGGCGGCTTCAGCGGCCTCGGCGGCGGCCCGTTCTACGGCACTGGTTACTATGGCGGCGGTGGCCTCGGGCTGGTGCTGATCATCGTGATCATTCTGGTTGTTCTCGGGCGAATATAGCGTCGCCATTGGCGGCCGCCGAGTTTCTACGGCGGCGCGCCTGACATCGAGGTTTGAAGACATGGCAGCTGAAGACATTGCTGGTCCGGAAACACTGGGCCGGCGTCGGCGCGAGCGAACGCGACGAGCTGGGATATCCTAATGGTGGCACTATCCGAAGACGCCGGGCGTAATGCTGCAGACCCCGACACCCGCCTGGCGGCCGTGGCGTTCATCGAGGCGGATCGGACGCTTCGAGAACCCAGGACGGCGACGAGGCGGGTTCGGCCTTTCTCGCTCTTGTCGACAAGGGCAGCATCGGCCCGCAGGCACGCCTTACGCCTGAACGCGGTCAACCCGCCGTAGTTCCGCCAGCAGAAACACCACCAGCACGCAGCACAGGATGCCAAGCGACGATGGCAGTCCCTGATGTCCGGTCAGTTGCATCGCCAGCCCGGCCACCGGGGAGCCGACGATGCCGCCTACGCCCCATACGAACGCGAAGGCGGCATTGCCGGCGATCAAGGCTTGACCGGTGAAACGCTCGCCGAGCTGGATCAGCGACAGCGTGTAGATCCCGAACGAGACACCGCCCCAAACGAAGAAGAGCGGCCAGACAAGCCATGTAGCGAAGAGCAACGGCAACAGCAAACAACCGGCCAGGCAAGCCAGGACACAGAACAGCATCATCGGCTTCGAGCCAAACCGTTCGGCGGCGCGCCCAAGCACGACCTGCAGCACGGCATTGCCGGCGATGAAACAGGTGATGAGCGAAGCGATGTGCTGCTCAGTGCTGCCGAGCGCGGCACCATAGACCGCGAACAGCGAAAGCAGGACTTGCTCGAAGGCGGCAGCCGTGAAGACTGCGAACAAGAGCAGCGGCGCCAGCGCGAAGAAGCCGCCGACCGACACCGCTTCGCCCTCACGCGGCATGTCGGGCAGGCGTGGCGCGACGGCAAGCACGATCAGGCCGCAGACAAGGAAGGCCGCGCTGCCGATGATGAAGGGTGGCCATCCTTGCGTGCCGACCAAGCCTAGCGACAGCGGGCCGAGGCCAAAGCCGGCGGAAACGATGGAGGAGTACAGGCCCATGATGCGGCCTCGGCGTGCGGCGGCTGTGATCGAGACCAGCCAGGTTTCACTGATCACGTAAAGCGGATTGGCAAAGAAGCCGAGCAGGAAGCGCAACGGCATCCAGGCCCATACATCCTGCGTCCAGGCAATCGCGATCAGGACGGTTGCTGCCAGGATCGAACACACAACCGCAAAGCGCGCCGCGCCCACCCGCCGGACCAGCGCCGGCGTGAAGAGCGACGATATAATGAAACCCAGAGGCGTCATCGCGGCCGAGAGGCCGATAAGGCCCGGTGTCGTCCCTTGCCGTTCCAGGATGAAGCTGAGCAGCGGATACGTCAGCCCCTGTGCTATGGCGAACACCGTAACTGTCGCGATGATGCCGGCCATCGCGGCCCATGCGATGTGGTTCTCCGGCGGTGACGTCGCGTCTTCGGCGCTCATGCCGACTTCGAAGCAGGATCGGCACGTTCCGGCAAGTGCAAATGCCGGCAAAGTGTCGCGGCACGCCCAAACAGGCGGTCGGGTCTTATCCGCGACATCAGCTCACACTTGCCAGAAGCGTTTTACGATTTCGGCCTCGACCTGGCGTCTGGTCAGACCGATATCGTCGATCAGGTGCGGATTGGCCTCCGCCATCTGCTTGAGGTCCCAGCGAAAGCGTATCCGCTCGCGCCAGGCCGCGATCATGCCCCGCGGGCTCGTCAGATGCGGGCGAGGCGACACCGCCTTTTCCGGCCAGGCTGCACCAGCAGAAGCAAGGGTATCGTTCATGGCAACCTCCATTCGGTTTAACGGGCGACAGCCCTCGGCTTGCAAGAGGTTGAACTCTGCCGCATGCGGACGGCGCCGTAATTAAGCCCGGCCAAATAGTTCTCAAAAGTTCCAAACTGGCTAGAGCACCTCGCCGTTTCATGGAAACGGCGAGGTGCTCAACTCTTTGTTTTGACGCCATACGTCCGTGAAGCGCTCCGCCGCGCTTTCCCGTGGGAAAACCGCCTTCACACCTTTCCTGGAATTGCTCTATAGATGCGCGTTATGCAGGGATCGCGCTTTGCCTTTGGTCCGTTCGTGCTTGATCCGGGTGCGGGAACGCTCCTTCGGGACCAGGTTCCCGTCGCCGCCGGCCACCGCGGACTGCAGCTGCTGGCGGCGCTCGTCGCCCGGCCCGGCGAGATCGTGGCCAAGGCCGAGTTGATGGATGCGGCATGGCCAGGCACCGCCGTTGAGGAAGGCAACCTCACCGTCCAGATTGCGCAATTGCGCAAGCTGCTGGGTCCGGCCACGAACGGCGGAGAATGGATATCGACCGTTCCGCGCGTCGGCTATCGCTTCGCCGGCGCCATCGAACAGCTCGGCGACGAGAAGCGACAGGCTTTGCCGCTGCCCGCCAAACCGTCGATAGCCGTGCTGCCCTTTGCCAATTTCAGCAACGACCCCGAGCAGGAAGCCTTCGCCGACGGGTTGACCGAAGACCTGATCACCGACCTGTCGAGGATCGGCGGCCTGTTCGTCATCGCGCGCAACTCGACCTTTGCCTACAAGGGCAAGGCGGTGGATGTGCGCGAGGTCGCCAGAGAACTTGGCGTGCGCTATCTCTTGGAGGGCAGCGCCAGACGCGCCGCCGGGCGCGTGCGCATCAACGCCCAGCTGGTCGACGCGCTGAGCGGCGAGCATTTGTGGGCAGACCGCTTCGATCGCGGCCTGGAAGATATCTTCGCCGTTCAGGACGAGGTGACGGCCAAGATCGTCGAGGCGCTGCTTGGCCGGCTGCGCGCGCCGCTGCCGCGCAACCGGCCCCGAAATCTCGAGGCCTACGATCTGTGCGTGCGAGCCCGCAACCTGATCGACGTCTCGCCGGAGACGGCGCGCGAAGCGCATCTGTTGCTGACGCGCGCGCTTGCGCTCGATCCGGACTATGCCGAAGCCTATCGCTGGCTTGCCATGAACCACTGGATGGGATGGGTGCATTGGGGAGAGCCCATTGAGCCTGCCCGCGGCCTTGCCCTGGAACTGGCGCGCAAGGCTGTGGCGATCGATCCCAACGATGCCGGCTGCCACTGGGTGCTTGCTAACCTGCTTGCCTATGAGCGCAGATTCGACGAAGCGGATGTGGGATTTGCCAAGGCGTTCGAGCTCGACCCGAACGAGGCCGATGCCTGGGCGACATTGTCCGACATCGCGGTCCTGGCCGGGCGCGTCGAGGAGGGCCTCGACTATATCAGCAAGGCGTTCCGGCTGAACCCGTTTCCGGCAAGCTGGTACTATCTGACGCTCGGCCAGGCGCAATATGCGGCGCGCGACTATGAAGCCGCCGTCGAGACGACGCGCCGGGACGAGACGTATCGGACAAGCTCGCGCCGTTTCCTTGCGGCAAGCCTTGCGCAACTCGGCCGGATCGACGAGGCGCGCGCCGAGGTCGACCTGTTCCTTGTCGCGAACCCACATTTCACCACCCGCCACTGGGTCGAGACGGAGCCGTTCCGCGACACGGCCACGCTCGACCATTTCGTCGATGGCTTCCGAAAGGCCGGACTTCCGGAGTGACGGACCGGCGTGCTCGATCGATGCAGGCACCGTCCGTTGCGGCTCAACTGCCAATGTTTGCAAGTCGCGAGGCCGCTGACCGATCTTGCTTCCGCGAGCAGTCATCCGACAGCGATTGCAGCGAAGCGGCGCGCGAAACCTCTGTCACGGTGAAGCCGGCTGGAACGGCCAACGATCGATCCGGCCGCGGGTGAGCGCTGGGTGGCGGCGGGCGACTACCTGTTGCGCTCTCGTCTGCAATGCCGGCATCGCGGTCGCCGTGGGCAATGATCGGCTTGCCTCGTTGAGCTTTCAGCGACGCGCTCCGACAACTCGCGATGATTTTTCTAGATGCCGGATGATTTTTCTAGATGCCGTTTGTCGAAGCACGATCTTTTCCGAAAGCCGGTTCCCACTTTTCGGGATCATGCTCTAGCGGCTGTCTGTTTCTTGTTGCTCGCGTGATCGGAAGTCACGCGCACAACCTGATTATCTGAGCGCCCTTTAGCTTTCCTTGTTTGAGGTCGGCGGCGGGAGTAATAGTCGCCACGGAATTGCGAGGAGGAAGAGATGACGCTGAACTTCGACCCGAAGGCGAAGGCCACGGCGTTGTACCATGGCGAATTCCGACCGATGTTCATTGGCGGCAAGTGGGTCGCGGCGCAGTCCGGCCACGGCATGCAGGCACTCAATCCGGCAACAGGCGAGGTGCTGGCGACAGTGCCGCGCGGCGGGGCTGCCGATATCGACTCGGCGGTGGCCGCCGCGCGCGCGGCCTTCGAAGGCCCATGGTCCAAATTCTCGCCCTACGAGCGGCAGTGCGTGCTGCTCAGGATCGCCGATCTCTTCGAGACGCATTGGGAAGAGCTCAGCGTTTCCGACACGCTGGATATGGGGCTGCCGATCACGCGCACGCTCGCTAACCGGCGCCGCGTCATCGGCATGCTGCGCTTCTATGCCGGCATGGCGACGGCGCTGCATGGCGAGACGATCGACAATTCGATTCCCGGCGAGATCGTCACCTTCACCCGGCGCGAGCCGGTGGGCGTCGTTGGTGCGATCATTCCCTGGAACGCGCCGACCGCCGCCTCGATCTGGAAGATCGCGCCGGCGCTGGCGACGGGCTGCACCATCGTGCTGAAACCGTCCGAGGATGCGTCGCTGACGCCGCTGCTGATCGCGCAACTGATGCAGGAAGCCGGCGTGCCCGACGGCGTCGTCAACGTCGTCACCGGCACCGGGGCCGAAGCCGGTGCGCGGCTCGCCGAACATCCAGACGTCAACAAGATCGTTTTCACCGGATCGACGCTGACCGGCCAGGCCATTGCGCGGGCAGCCGTGGCCAACCTCAAGCGCGTTTCGCTGGAACTCGGCGGCAAGTCGCCGATCATCGTCTGCCGCGACGCCGACATCGACAAGGCTGTTCCGATCGCGGCGATGGCGGTGTTCGTGCATTCGGGCCAGATCTGCATTGCAGGCTCGCGGCTGTTCGTGGCGCGCGAAATCCATGACGAGTTCGTCCGACGGCTCGCCGATTTCGCCGGCAGACTGCGAATCGGCCATGGCATCGAGGCCGAGACGGAAATCGGACCGCTCATCAATGCCAGGCAGGCAGCCAAGGTGGAGGGCTATATCAGGGCCGGCAGCGACGAAGGCGCCGAACTGGTCGCCGGCGGCTCGCGGCTGACCGGCGAGCTCTACGATGGCGGCAACTTCATTGCGCCGACGGTCTTCGGCGCCGTGTCGGACCAGATGACCATCGCGCGCGAGGAGATTTTCGGCCCGGTGATTTCGGCGATGCCCTTCGAGACGCTCGACGAAGCGGTGGCGCGTGCCAATGCGACGCCCTATGGCCTGGCCGCCGGCATCTTCACCACGCATCTGGGCACCGCGCACAAGCTTGCCCGCCGCGTCAAGGCCGGCTCGGTCTGGGTCAACATGTACCATGCCATCGACCCGGCGGTGCCGTTCGGCGGCATGAAGATGTCCGGCTATGGCCGTGAGGGCGGCATCGAGCATCTGCACGAGTATCTGGAGACCAAGTCGGTCTGGATCCAGACTGACTGATATTCGCGCGGCGTACTCTGCGAAATCACGATGAAACCAAAACGGCCAGGACGGCGGCGCAGTCACCGGCTTTGACCAGGCCGGGGAAATGCCGCGCCGCCAGAATGCCGGACATTTTTGCCCGGATTTCCTGCGGAGCGATGCCGGTGCGGCCGGTGGAATGGATGCGCCCCAGCACCGAGCCTTCTTTCACAGGCTCGCCGAGATCGACCATGGTTTCGATCATGCCGTCGTCCTCGGCGAAGGAGAAGCAATCGCCCGACGGCATGTCGAGCCACTGCGTCGGGCTCTTCTCTACTGCACCGGCGACAATGCCGGCATGACGCAGCACATTGCTGATGCCGCGCCGCGCAATCCGCACCGTCTGTGCGCGCGAGGTGCCGCCGCCACCAAGCTCGGTGCTGACGAAGACCTTGCCCATTTCCTCCGCCGCCGTGTCGTACATGCCGACGGAGTCGATCTCGATCATGCGCATCGAGAACGGAGCCGCGAATGCGGCGACCGCGTCGAAGGCTTTCTGCTCCAGTGCCTTGTCGGGCACCGTGTGCGCGGCACAGAAGGGCACGAAATCCAGCGTCCTGCCGCCGGAGTGGAAATCGAAGACGAGGTCGGCGCGCGGCAGCAGTTCGCGTTGAAAGTAGTCGGCGATCTTCTCGGTCACCGTGCCGTCGGGGCGGCCGGGAAAGCTGCGGTTCATATTGCCCTTGTCGATCGGCGACGTCCGCGTGCCGGCGCGGAAGGCCGGATAGTTCATCGCCGGCACAATGATCACCGTGCCGCTGACCTGTTTGGGATCGAGCGTGCGGGCAAGATCGTAGAGCGCCAGCGGCCCCTCATACTCGTCGCCATGGTTGCCGCCGGTGAGCAGCGCGGCCGGCCCCTTGCCGTTGCGGATGACGCAGATCGGGATCATCACCGAGCCCCAGGCCGAGTCGTCGCGGCTGTAGGGCAGGCGCAGGAAACCATGTTGCACGCCGTCCTTGTCGAAATCGACGGTCGGCGCGATCGGAGATGGGCGGAGGCTAGGCATCGGGCTCAATTCTTCACCACCAGTTTGCGCGGTACATTGGCGAGGCACTCTACACCGGTTTCGGTGATCAGGATGGATTCGGTGATTTCCAGTCCCATCGTCTCCAGCCACAGGCCGGTCATGAAATGGAAGGTCATGCCGGGCTTGAGTTCGGTGCGGTCGCCGGGGCGCAGGCTCATGGTGCGTTCGCCCCAATCCGGCGGATAGGATAGGCCGATGGAGTAGCCGGTGCGGTTGTCCTTGACGATGCCGTATTTCTTCAACACGGCGAAAAAGGCATTGGCGATGTCCTCGCAGGCATTGCCGGGTTTCGCCGCCGCAAGCCCCGCCTCCATGCCTTCCAGCGTCGCCTTCTCGGCATCGAGGAATTCCTGTGTCGGCTTGCCGAGAAAGACGGTGCGCGACAGCGGGCAATGGTAGCGGTTGTAGCAGCCGGCGATCTCGAAGAAGGTGCCCTCGCCCGACTTCATCGGCTGGTCGTCCCAGGTGAGATGTGGCGCCGAGGCGTCGGCGCCCGACGGCAGCAGCGGCACGATCGCCGGATAGTCGCCGCCGACGCCATCGACACCGCGCGTGCCGGCATCGTAGATCTCGGCGACCAGATCGCATTTGCGCATGCCGACCTGGATCTTGTCGACGATGCGCTGGTGCATGGCTTCGACGATGCGGGCCGCCTTGCGCATATAGTCGATTTCAGTCGGGCTCTTCACCGCGCGCTGCCAATTGACCAGCGCTGTCGCGTCGACGAAGCGGGCGTTGGGCAGGTGCTTCTGCAACGCGGCGAAGGCGGCAGCCGAGAACCAGTAATTGTCCATCTCGACGCCGACGGTCAGCTTGCCCCAGCCGCGATCACTAAGCACGCTTGCCAAAAAATCCATCGGGTGGCGCTCGGTCGACTGCACGTAGTGGTCGGCATAGCCGACGATGTTGTCATGCGCGAGATAGGCGGTGCGCTTGGCGCCATTGGCATCCTGGCCGCGACCGTACCAGACCGGCTCGCCCGATGGTGGCACGATCACCGCCTGATGCACATAGAACGACCAGCCATCATAGCCGGTCAGCCAGGCCATGTTGGATGGGTCGCTGATAACAAGCAGATCGACGCCTTTCCCCTCCATGGCTTTTCGCGTCTTGGCGAGGCGATCCGCAAATTCGGCGCGCGAGAATTTCAGGTTCGGTTGCATTGTTCTTGGTCCTCGTTTGTTGGGGTCCTGGAGCCCGTTTTCACTTCGTTGGATCCGGCTCCAGGAATTTTTTGCTTGAGCATGATCTGATCGGAAAACCGGTTTCCACTTTTCCGGATCATGCTTGCGGCCAGCATCAGCTCTCGAAAACGGTTCCGGCATTGGCCGCCCGCGCCCGGTCGCGAGCGAGCGTGGCGATCGCCGTATCCTGCACGCCGGTGCCGGTGAGGTCGGCGATGGTGATGTCGCTGGCCGAGCGCCTTCCGTGCCGTTCGCCGGCGATGATCTGGCCGAGTTCGGTGACCTCGGCATCGGCTCCCATCACGCCCGATGCGATGGCGTGATGCAGTTCTCCCAGACGCCGTGTCTGCTTGGCGCTGTCGGCGACATAGAGATCGGCCATGCGCAGGATCGCCGGCGCGATCTCGTTCTTGTGTTCGGCATCCGAGCCCATGGCGGTGATGTGCTGCCCGGCAACGACAAAGCCGGCCTTGATCAGCGGCTCGGCCGACGGCGTGGTGGTGACGATGATGTCGGCGCCGATGGTTGCTTTGGCTGCATCCGGCTCGGCGCGCACGAGAATACCTAGTTTTTCGCGCAGCGCGCCTGCGGCCGTCTCCGCCTTGACCGCATCGCGCGCCCAGATACGTGCCTCGGCGATCGGCCGCACCAACATGAGCGCTTCGAGTTGCAGCCCGGCTTGCACGCCGGCGCCGAAGATTGCGGCGACGGACGAATCCGGCCGCGACAGATGCTTCGCCGCGACGGCGCCGGCAGCAGCGGTGCGGACATCTGTGAGATAGCCATTGTCCAGCAGCAGCGCCTCGACCACACCGGTTCTTGCCGAGAGCAACACCATCATGCCGCCCCCGCTGGGCAGACCGAGCTTCGGATTGTCGAAGAAGCCGGAGCTTATCTTAACGGCGAAACCGTCTATTCCAGGCACATAGGCCGACTTCACATCGACCTCGCCGCGCTGCTCGTGAATGTCCAACCGCAGGATCGGCGGCATCGCCACCGGCAATGTGGCGAGCGCGCGGAAAGCGTTTTCGACGCAGGCGACCGCGTCGAGATCGAGCGGCACGATTGTGCGCAGTTCCTTCTCGGTGAGGATGGTCATCGGACTCATGTGTCGCGCTCCGTACTAGCGCGCACCACGAAGGATAGTGTTCCGTCACACCCCCCTCTGGCCTGCCGGCCATCTCCCCCGCAAGGGGGGAGATTGGACTGCACTCCTGCCTTCGCCAATCTCCAGCGCAGCAAGAATAGCGACCGCATCGAAGCTGCCGATCTCCCCCCTTGCGGGGGAGATGTCCGGCAGGACAGAGGGGGGTGGGCGGGAATTCGGCGTGGGAGAGTTTTCATGCCGCGCGCTCCGCGATTGCGTCACCGCAGACGATCTTGCGATGCGTGTTCATGTCGATATTGCGGCCCGAGAGGAGAACCACCACCGGCCCGGTCGCCCTGACCTTGCCGGCGAGTAGCGCAGCGATGCCGACCGCGCCGGCGCCTTCGACGATCTCGCGCTCCTGTTCATAGGCATGCCGGATGCCGGCGGCGATCTCGTCCTCGGTGAGCAGGATGACGTCGTCGAGCAGATCGCGGCACATGGCGAAGGTCAGCCGGTTGTCGAGACCGATGCCGCCGCCGAGCGAATCCGCCAGCGTCGGCAACTCCTCGACCTCGACCGGACGGCCGGCATCGAGGCTGGCCTTCATCGCCGCGCCGCGCGCCATCGAAACGCCGATGATTTTTGTCCCGGGGCTGACGCCCTTGACGGCGGCGGCGATGCCCGAGGCGAGTCCACCACCGGAGAGCTGCACCAGGACGAGAGCGGCATCCGGGACCTGCTCGATCATCTCCAGTCCAAGCGTGCCTTGCCCGGCGACGATGGCGGGATGGTCGAAGGGCGGCAGCATCACCAGTCCCTCCTGCGCCACCAGCCGTTCGACCTCCTGCTGCGCCTCGTCCTGACTGTTGCCGATGATGCGGACATCCGCGCCAAGCCGACGGATTTCGTCGAGCTTGTTGCCCGGCACCAGTCGCGACATGCAGATCACCGCACGCATGCCTTCGAGCTTCGCGGCATGGGCCAGCGCACGGCCATGATTGCCGGTCGACGCCGCGACCACGCCGCGCGCCTTCTCCTCGGCGCTCAGCGAAGCAACGGCATTCGAGGCGCCGCGCAGCTTGAAGCTGCCGGTGGTCTGGCGGTGTTCAAGCTTGAGGTGGACGGGGATGCCCAGTCGTTCGGAAAGGCTGTGAGATAACCCTGTCGGCGTGCGTTCGATTTTGCCGGCAACTCGCTCCCGGGCGGCACGAATATCGTTAAGGGTGACTGTCGTCATGATCGTCAATCGCGCGGCAAAGGCAGCGTCATCAGACGGCCAAATTCGGGATGCGACGTCCCGTCGCCACACAACCGCAAACAATTCCAGGCGCTGGCCTGATTGCTGGTGACGACCGGGCGGTCGATCGCCTGTTCCATGCCGGGAACCGCGAGCGCTCCGCGCAATGCGGTGCAGGACACGAACAGTGCATCGGCCTGCGCATGCGTCGCCTCACGAGCCAGGTCGACGATCGCTGCCGGCGCAATGCGCGCCATCTCGCGATCGTCCTCGAAACCGAGACAGGTGAAGCTGAGGATATCGAAGCCACGTGCGGCGAAGTAAGCCGCCATCGGCCTGGAGGTTTGGACGGTGTAGGGGGTGAGGATGCTGATCTTTTTCGCGCCCAGCACCTGCAGCCCGCGCAGGCCGGCCATCGGCGGCGTGACCACAGGAACACCCGGCTTGGCAGACTGGATTGCGGCCTCGATTTCAGCGTCGCCAATCACCACCGAGGCCGAGGTGCAGGAGTAGCAGATCGCGTCGAGGTTTTCGTCGGGCAGGATCAGCGCCGCGCCCGCCGCAAGCTCCGGCTGCATCTTGCGGAGATTCTCGGGTGTGGTCGGATTCTTGTAGGGAATGCGCGCGACATAGACGCCGACCCGCTCGCTCGCCACCATGCGGCGGAAATCCGGTTCGCTGGTGTGGTCGGTGGCAAGGATGATCAGGCCGACGCGCTTTTCCAGCGGGCGCGCATCGAGCGCCGGCATTGTCGGCGTCAGCCTGATTTTGGGCAGCGGTTTCATCTTGAGAATTACCTTTCGATCTTGCCGTAGCGATGTTCCAGCCAGCGCAGCAGCACGACCGAGAAGAGGCTGATGACGAGGAAGAAGGCGCCGACCAGCGTGATCGGCTCGATGTAGCGATAATAGGTGTTGGCGACGCTCTTGGCCTGGTTCATCAGCTCCAGCACGGTGATCGCCGACAGCAGCGGCGTCTCCTTGAACATGGCGATGAAATAGTTGGCCAAAGCCGGGATCATCGGTGGGATCGCTTGCGGAATGATGATGTTGGTCCAGGTCTGCGTGGCGCTCAGATTGCAGGCCTTGGCCGCCTCCCACTGGCCGCGCGGCACGTTGTCGATACCGGCGCGATAGACTTCCGCCGTGTAGGTGCCGTAGTGCAAGCCGAGCCCGATGACGCCGGCGACCAGCGGCGGCAACAGGATGCCGAAATCCGGCAGCACGTAGAAGATGAAATAGAGCTGCACCAGAAGCGGCGTGCCGCGGATGAATTCGGCCGCCCAACCAACGGTGCGCGACAGCGCCTTGTTGGGCGAGCGTCGTGCTAGCGCGATGCCCAGACCCACGACAGCGGCCAGCACGGAGCCGAGCAGCGTTGCCAGGATGGTGATCTTCACGCCCTGGATCAGCGTCGGCAGGATCTCCCAGACGAAGTTCCAGTCCCAATCCATCAGGAAGCTCCGGCCATCAGACGCGCACCCCGTCGAGGCCGCGCGCCATGCGGCGTTCCAGAGAACGCACGCCCCAGGAGATGATCAGCGCCAGGGCGAAATAGATGATCAGGATGGTGGTGAACGGCGCCAGCGTGTTGCCAGTCTGCGAGCGCACGACCTGCGCCTGAAAGGTGAGATCGGCGAGCGAGATCAGCGACACCACGGAGGTCGCCTTGAGCAGCTCGATGGCGTTGTTGCCGAAGGTCGGCAGCATGACCAGCAGCGCCTGCGGCAGGATGACATGGCGCATACCTTGCCAGCGGCCGAGGTTGAGCGCGATGCAGGCTTCATATTGTTCGCGGCCGACCGACTGGATGGCGCCGCGTACCACCTCGGCCGCATAGGCGCCGACATTGAGGCCCAGCGCCAGCACACCCGCCTGCAGCGGGGTCAGTTCGAGGCCGATCAACGGCAACACGAAATAGGCAAAGAACAGCTGCACGAAGATCGAGGTGCCGCGGAAGAATTCTATATAGGCGGTGGCCAGCCAGCGCAGCGCAAAGAAGCGCGACACGCGGCCCATGCCGGCGAGGAAGGCCATGATCAGGGCGAGCACCGACCCCATCAGCGTCAGCTCGATGGTGACAAGCGCTCCCTGCAATATCAGGCCGAGGTAGCCGGACCACTGGGTCATTCGGGTTCCAACGTTGGCGGTTAGCTTCCTTCTCCCCGTTCACGGAGAGAAGATGCCAGTCCACCCTCCGAAGCTGCAGCGCAGCTGCTGCGGAGGACGGGCAGGCAGATGAGGGGCAGCGCTAAATTCTCAGAACCTGGCGCCGCCCCTCATCCGGCCCTTCGGGCCACCTTCTCCCCGTGAACAGGGAGAAGGCAAAAACGGCGCTATTTCGCCGCGCAGAGCTTGTCCCGCGTGGTCGACATCGCGGCTGCGGCCGAGAAGCCGTAGGGCTCGATGATCTTGGCGAACTCGCCGGATTTCTTCAGCTTGGCGAGCTCGACATCGAAGGCATCGCGCAGGGCCTCATCGCCTTTCTTGAAGGCGGCGCCGTCGCAATAGACCGGCGCGCCGACCACCGGGGCGATGACTTCGAGGTTCGGATCGTTGGCTTTCTTGACGAGGTCGTTGATCGACAGGACGGGAAGCGAATAGGCATCGATGCGACCGTCCTGCAGCATCTTCAGGCCGCTCTGGCCGTCCGGCACGACGATGACGCGCTCGCGCGGCACGCCGGCGTTGAGCGCCAGCTTCTCCTCGGTGCCGCCACCGGGCGCGCCAATGGTGGCTGACGTGTCCTTGGCGACGTCCTCGTAGCTCTTGAAGCCCTTCGGATTGCCCTTCTTCACCAACATCGCCTCGGCGTCGCATAGCACCGGCTCGGAATAGACGACCGCCCCGCAACGCTCCGGCTTCATGAACAGGCCGGCGGTGACGACGTCGAAGCGGCCGGCCTGCAGGCCGGGGATCATCGCGCCATATTCGGAGATCGAAGCGACGATGTCGGCAACACCGAGACGCTTGAAGACCTCGCGCGCCACGTCGGGCGCCGCACCCGAAACTTTGCCGTCGGCGGCGACCGCCGTATAGGGCGGCTCGTTGGCGATCGCGACGCGGGCAAAGCCCTGCGCCTTCAATTGCTCGAGCTTGCTGTCATCGGCCGAACCGGTGCTCGACGCGGCGAGCACCGCCGTCAGTGCGAGACCGGCGACGCCGGCCAGAATGCCAAGTTTCTTCATTGTTCCCAACTCCTTGTTGTCTTCTTGGTTTTGTCTGGGGCGGTCTTCCGCCCCGCAAAGCGGTCAGACACGATGTCCGGCTGCGATGATCTTCTTCAGGAAGCCTTGCGTGCGCTCCTGCTTTGGATGGCGGAAAATCTCGTCTGGTTTGCCCTCTTCGACGATCTTGCCGCGGTCGAAGAACAGCACGCGGTCGGCGAAGTCGTGGGCAAAGCCCATCTCGTGGGTGACCAGCAGCATGGTCATGTCGGTCTCTGCGGCGAGCTTGCGCATGACATTCATCACCTCCTCGACCAGCTCCGGATCGAGGGCCGACGTCACCTCGTCGAACAGCATGATCTTCGGCGACAATGCCAGCGCACGGGCAATCGCCACGCGCTGCTTCTGGCCGCCGGACAGCTGCGCCGGCATCGACTTCGCCTTGTCGGCCATGCCGACCATGTCGAGCAGTTCCATGGCCCGCTTTTCAGCGGCGGCGCGAGGCGTGCCCTTGGTCAGCATCGGCGCCAGCGTGACGTTATCCATGACGCATTTGTGCGGAAACAGATTGAACAGCTGGAAGACCATGCCGATCTTCTGCCGCATCTTGGTCAGGTGCCGCTCGTCGGCGGGCAGCAGCTGGCCGTTGCGCTCCATGTGATAGAGCTGCTCGCCATCGATCTGGATATGGCCGCCGTCGATCTTCTCCAGCGTCATCAGGATTCGCAGGATCGTCGTCTTGCCCGAGCCGGACGGGCCGATCAGCGCCAGCTTCTCGCCGGGCATGACCTGCATCGACAGGCCGTCCAGTACCTTGAACGAGCCGAAGCTCTTCGAAATGGCGTCGACCTTGATGATGGGTGAGGACAAATGAATTTCCCCTGCTGGAGAAGCCTGTGCCCTTAACGATGCGGAACGCGCCAAATCATGTCAATTGGGAAAATAAAATCATGACAATATTTCCGGCACTGCATGATTCCAGAGCAATTCCCGCTTAGATTGCGAGCAGCAGATGCTCCGGATCGCCAAGCAGCAACTTGGTGACAACGCCGAGGCCGGCGCGCAGTTCCCCCTCGGTGGTCGAGCCGAGCGAGATGCGCACCGCCGGATGCCAGGGCGCATCCGAGATGCGGAAGGAGGTGCCGGGCGCGATCGCCACGCCTTGCAGGCGGGCCTGGGCGACGAAGCTTTCCTCGGCACGGTCCGCGGGCAGTTGCAACCAGACATGCAGCCCGTCGCGCCTGGCGCGATAACCAACCCCGCCCAGCACCTCGGCTGCGATGTCCTGGCGGCGGCGCAATGCCGCCCGCTGCCAGCGAACGAGTTCCATCGCCGTGCCGTCGGTCACCCATTTGGTGGCGATCTCGGCCACCAGCGGCGTCGCCATCCAGTTCGACACCAGATGCCGGTTGGCAACGGCGGCGACATAGCGGTCGGGCGCCGCGAGATAGCCGATGCGCAGGCCAGGTACGGTGATCTTGGTGAAGGAAGTGACGTAGAGCGTGCGCTCCGGCGCAAAGGCGGCGACCGGCGGCGGCCGGTCCTCGATCAGCGGACCCAGCACATCGTTCTCGATGATGGCGATGTCGTGCTTGCGCGCGACCGCGGCGATCTCTTCGCGCCGCCGAGCGTCCATCAGCGTCGCCGTCGGGTTGATCACCGACGGTTGCACGAATACCGCGCGAATGTCGGTGAGCCGGCAGACCTCGTCCAACGCCTCCGGGATCAGGCCATTGCCGTCGATCGGCAGGCCTTCCAGGTTGAAGCCGAGATAGCGCGCCAGCGGCACCAGCGTGTGGTGGCCGATGGCCTCGGTGGCGACAGTCGATCCCGGCGGCGCAACGCTCATCAGCGCCACGGTCATCCCGGCGGTCGCGCCATTGGTCAGGCTGATATTCTGTGCGGAGGTGTCGAGCCCACACAGTTTCAGCCATTCGACAGCCACCGCGCGGTGACGCGGGAACACCATGTTGGGCCGGAACGACAACGCCGAACTGGATGGCAGGTTTTCGGCCAGCCAGCCCAGCGCCTGCTTCAGCCGCTCCAAATGCATCGGCTCGCAGACCGGCTTCAGGATTGACAGATCGATGACCTCGCCGAGGCGCTCCGGCAGATAGGGCGGCTCCGGGTCGCGGCGCTGCGTCTGGACAAAGCTGCCACGGCCGATCTCGCCCGAAATCAGGCCGCGCCGGATCAGTTCTTCGTAGGCGCGGCTGACCGTCTGCACCGACAGTTTTAAATCGTCTGCCAGCCTTCGATGCGTTGGAAGCCGCGCGCCCTTGGCCAGCCGCCCGTCATGAATGGCGCGGGCGAACTGGTCGGCCAGCGTTTGATAGGCTGGCCGGCGGATGAGCGCAGGGTCGGGTTGCCATAATGTCATGACTTAATAGAGATCGAAATCAGTGCAATTGACAATCGAAATAATGCGCCGTCATGGTGATGCCGACAAAAAGCGGACGCCGATGACATCAAAACTCGACGCGGTCGACCTCAGGATACTCGACGCCATCCAGCGCGACGGGCGCATCACCAAGCTGGCGCTGGCCGAACAGGTCGGGCTGTCGCCGACGCCGTGCTGGATGCGGCTGCGCAAGCTGGAGAAGGCAGGCATCGTCTCGGGCTACCACGCCAGGATCGCCATGCGCGTGGTGGCGCCGGTCGCCACCGTGTTGATGGAGGTGACGCTGGCCAGCCATCGCCAGGCCGATTTCGACCGCTTCGAACGCGTCATCCGCGACATCCCCGAAATCGTCGCCTGCTGGTCGGTGGGCGGCGGCGTCGACTATGTGGTCAAGGTGATGACGCGCGACATCGACGCCTATCAGCGGCTGGTCGACGGCCTGCTGCAGCGCGAGATCGGCATCGACCGCTACTTCACCTACATCGTCACCAAGACGGTGAAGGACGAAATCGTGCTACCGATAGCCGACCTGTTGCCGGCGTCGGCATAAGCCCGGAGAGAATGTCTGTCGGGGCGGCACAATAGAGAGACTCTCTCTCCTTCAGGGCGTCGAAACAGTCTCTCTGTCTGCATGTGACGGATAGTCTTCCCGCATCGTCCGATCCGGGAGGCCTCGACCATGTCCGCGCATTTTGCCCGCTCGCATCGCCATGAGGCACTCGACCGCCTCTCCGACCGCCGGCTGCTGCGCGAGCTTGCCTATGTCGATGGGCATTGGACCGCGAGCGAAGCGGCCGAAAGCTTTGAAGTCACCGATCCGGCCACAGGCGCGACGGTCGCGTTTGTCGCCGCGCTCGATGCGCAGCAAACGACAAGGGCAATCGGTGCCGCCGCGCGTGCCTTCCCGGCTTGGCGGTCACTGCTGCCGCAGGAGCGGTCGAGAATTCTGCGAAAATGGTTCGAGCTGATCATCGCGGCGAAAGACGACCTTGCCCTGCTGATGACTTTGGAACAGGGCAAGCCGCTGCAGGAATCGCTCGGCGAAATCGACTATGCCGCCTCTTTCCTCGAATGGTATGCCGAAGAGGCAAAGCGCCTCAATGCCGAGAGCGTCACCAGCCATCTGCCGAATGCCGAGATGATGGTGAGGCGCGAGCCGCTCGGTGTCGTCGGCGTCGTCACGCCTTGGAATTTTCCGGCGGCGATGCTGACCCGCAAGGCGGCGGCCGCCCTTGCCGCCGGCTGCACCATCGTCGCGCATCCTTCATCCGAGACGCCGCTGTCGGCGCTGGCGCTGGCGGAACTTGGCGAGCGCGCCGGCATGCCCGCCGGTGTCTTCAACGTCATCACCGGAAGGGCTGCAACCATCGTCGGCCGCATGTGCGAAGACCCGCGCGTCCGCGCCATGAGCTTTACCGGCTCGACGGAGATCGGCCGGTTGATCGCGGCACAGAGCGCGCCGACGATGAAGCGGCTGGTGATGGAGCTTGGCGGCCACGCGCCGCTGATCGTCTTTGCCGATACCGATCTGGACAAGGCGGTGTGCATCGCCATCGATGCCAAATTCGCCACCTCCGGCCAGGACTGCCTCGCCGCCAACCGCATCTACGTCCAGCGCCCCATCTACGATCGCTTCTGCGCCGCCTTCGCCAGGCGTATCGAGGCGCTGCGCACCGGCAACGGCCTTACCAACAAGATCGACATCGGGCCGCTGATGCATGAGCGTGCCGTCGCAAAGGTCGAAGAGCAGGTCGCCGATGCCATCGCTCGTGGCGCGCGCTGTCTCACCGGCGGCAAGCGGCATCAGGCCGGGCCGCTGTTCTACCAGCCGACGCTGCTGGCCGACGTCAGCGACGAAGCGCTGATCATGCGCGAGGAGACCTTTGGGCCGGTCGCCGCCGTCACGCCGTTCGACAGTGAGGACGAAGTGATCGCCCGTGCCAACGCCACAGAATATGGCCTGGTCGCCTATGTCGTTACCGAGAACGGCGCCCGCCAGCAGCGCCTGGGCCGCGCGCTCGACTACGGCATGCTCGCTATCAATCGCGTCAAGATCACCGGCGCGCCGATCCCATTCGGCGGCGTCAAGCAATCCGGCATCGGTCGCGAAGGCTCGCGCCATGGGCTCGAAGCTTTCACCGATCTGAAGTACCTCTGCCTGGACGTCGCATAGTCCGTCCGGCCATCCCTCAAGGAGTCAAAAATGCTCAACCAGTCCAACGAACTCAACGCCTGGGATCGCGACCATTTCTTCCATCCTTCGACCCATATGGGCACGCATGCGCGAGGCGAGAGCCCGACCCGCATCATGGCCGGCGGTGAAGGCGTCACCGTCTGGGACAACAATGGCAAGAAGAGCATCGATGCCTTTGCCGGTCTCTATTGCGTCAATGTCGGCTATGGCCGCCAAAAGATCGCGGATGCCATCGCCACCCAGGCGAAAAACCTCGCCTACTATCATGCCTATGTCGGCCACGGCACCGAGGCCTCGATCACGCTGGCCAAGATGATCATCGACCGCGCGCCGAAGGGCATGAGCAGGGTCTATTTCGGGCTCTCCGGTTCGGACGCCAACGAAACCAACATCAAGCTGATCTGGTACTACAACAACGTGCTTGGGCGGCCGGAGAAGAAGAAGATCATCTCGCGCTGGCGCGGCTATCACGGTTCGGGCGTGATGACGGGATCACTGACCGGGCTCGACCTGTTCCACAATGCCTTCGACCTGCCGCGCGCGCCGGTCCTGCACACCGAAGCGCCCTACTATTTCCGCCGCGCCGACCGCTCGATGAGCGAGGAGCAGTTCTCGCAGCATTGCGCCGACAAGCTTGAAGAGATGATCCTGGCCGAAGGTCCCGAAACCGTCGCCGCCTTCATCGGCGAGCCGATCCTCGGTACTGGCGGCATCGTGCCGCCGCCGGCCAGCTACTGGGAGAAGATCCAGGCGGTGCTGAAGAAGTATGACGTGCTGCTGGTCGCCGACGAGGTGGTGACGGGCTTCGGCCGTCTGGGCACCATGTTCGGCTCCGACCATTACGGCATCAAGCCGGACCTGATCACCATCGCCAAGGGCCTGACCTCGGCCTATGCGCCGCTGTCGGGCGTCATCGTTGCCGACAAGATGTGGCAGGTGCTGGTGCAGGGCTCCGACAAGCTTGGCTCGCTCGGCCATGGCTGGACCTATGCGGCGCACCCGATCTGCGTCGCCGCCGGCGTCGCCAATCTCGAACTGATCGACGAGATGGACCTGGTGACAAACGCCGATGAGACGGGCGCCTATTTCCGCGCCGAACTGGCCAAGGCCGTCGGCGGTCACAGACATGTCGGCGACGTGCGCGGCGATGGCATGCTGGCGGCAGTCGAATTTGTCGCCGACAAGGACGACCGGGTGTTCTTCGATGCTTCGCTCAAGATCGGGCCGCAGGTGGCGACAGCACTTGCCGCCAGCGGTGTCATCGGCCGCGCCATGCCGCAGGGCGACATCCTTGGCTTCGCGCCGCCGCTCTGCCTGACGCGTGAGGAAGCCGACATCGTCGTTTCGAAAACCGCCGATGCCGTCAACAGCGTGTTTGCCAACCTCTGAGATCGACGATGAATGCCATGACCAAGACCCTCCCCGCCACCATGGCCGCCGTGCTGCTCACCGGGCATGGCGGACCGGAAAAGCTCGTCTATCGCACCGATGTGAAAGTGCCTGTGCCTGCCGCCGGCGAGGTGCTGGTCAGGGTCAGCGCTTGCGGTATGAACAACACCGATGTCTGGGTACGCCAGGGCGCCTATGGCACGGAGGAGGACGCTGCCGCCGTGTCGACGTGGCGGCGGCAAGGCAACACGCTTACCTTCCCGCGCATCCAGGGCACCGACACGGTCGGCACCATCGCTGCCGTCGGCGAAGGCGTTTCCCCGGGCCGTATCGGCGAACGGGTAATGGTCGACTTTTCGATCTACAACCGCGACGACGATTCGCTCGCCGACATCGACTATATGGGCCACGGTCGCGACGGCGGGTACGCCGAGTACCAGACGGTGCCGGGCGAGAATGCGCATGTCGTCGATACTGACATGAGCGACGTCGAACTCGCCACCTTCTGCTGCGCCTACCTCACCGGCGAGCAGATGCTGGAGCGCGCCGGGCTGAAAACCGGCGAACGCGTGCTGGTCACCGGCGCCTCGGGCGGCGTCGGTTCCGGCATCGTGCAGCTGGCGCGGGCGCGCGGCGCCATTCCCTACGCCGTCGTCGGCAAGGGCAAGGAGCAGGCGGTGCGCGACGTCGGCGCCGAAGCGGTTATTACCCGTGGGGTTGCCGATCTTCCCGCCGCCGTGAATGAAGCCACTGGCGGCCAGCCGATCGATGTGGTCGCCGATCTCGTCGGCGGCGCGATCTTCAACGACCTCTTGCGCATCCTGAGGCCCGAAGGCCGCTACACCACCGCCGGCGCGATTGCCGGTCCGGTTGTGCAGCTCGATCTCCGGACCATGTATCTGAAGCAGCTGCAACTGCACGGATCGAGCCAGGGGACGCGCGCCGACTTCCGCCGCATCGTTGGATACATCGAAGCGAAGAAAATCCGGCCGCTGGTCGCCGGTGTCTACAAACTGTCCGATTTCCACAAGGCGCAGGCCGACTTCATCGCCAAGGATTTCGTCGGCAAGCTGGTGGTTGTGCCGGACGCCATGTGGAACATCCGCGCATAACGGCTCTCAACGCTCCTACGTCAGAGCGCGTCGTAAACGGCATCAATCAATACCTTGCGGCGTGGATCGACGTCGTCGAAACCCAGCATGCGGTTGGTGACGTAGCCGAATCCGACGCCGGCGCCGGGATCGGCAAAACCGAGGGCGCCGCCCCAGCCGCCATCGCAGCGACGCGCGGCTGGCATAGGCGGCGTCGTCGAGTTGAAAGCCGGCGGCGAATTGCCGGCGCTTGAGACATAGCGCGCATGAGCGAAATCATCGCAACGAATGCATCCACAGGCCGGCAACCAGACCCTGCATCTTGACAGACGAGGCGAAAGCCAAAAGAGTGAAACCGGTTTCACTGGGGACCGCCGGTGCATTTCGATCTGTCCATTCTGCTCCCGCATCTGGGTTTTCTGGCGCGCGGCGCCGAACTTACGGCGGCGGCTTGCGCGCTGTCGCTGGTGGGAAGCGTCGTCATGGGCGCGTTGGTGGCGATCGCACGCACCTCCGCCTCGGCACTGCTTCGACGGATCGCCTTCGTCTATGTCGATCTCTTCCGCAATGTGCCGTTCATCGTCCAGCTGTTCTTCTTCTATTACGGCCTGCCCGAGCTCGGCATTTACATCGATGCCTTCACCACCGGCGTCGTGGCCCTTTCCATTGCCGGCGGCGCCTATGCCTCAGACATCATTCGCGCCGGCATCCTCGCCATCGACCAGGGCATCATCGAGGCCGCTGAAGTGAGCGGCCTGTCCAGGCGCAAGATCTTTACCCGCATCGTGCTGCCGATTGCGCTGCGCACCTCCGTGCGACCGCTCGGATCCGTGCTCATCAACATGATCCTTACGTCCTCGATCCTCTCGACCATCACGCTCAACGAGCTCACCGGCTCAGCCCAGATCGTCGTCTCGCAGACCTATCGGCCCTTCGAGGTCTATGTGGTGCTGCTCTGTGCCTATGCGGCCCTGACCTATCTGGTCTCGCTGGGCGTCACCCTGCTCCACCGCCATCTCAATCGGGACATGATGGAGGCGGTCGACTGATGCGGTTCAGCGACTTCACCTCCTACGACCTGATCCTGCTGGCGCAAGGTCTCGGCACCAACATCGCGCTGTTTCTCGTCACCTCTCTGATCGGACTGCTGATTGGCCTGAGCTGGGCACTGGTGCGGTTCTACCGTGTGCCGGTTCTGGCCCAGGTCGTCACCTTCCTGTCGGAGCTGTTGAAGAACTCGCCGGTGTTGGTGCAGCTGTTCCTGGTGTTCTTCGGCCTGCCGGCCCTGTTGCATATAAGGGTGACGCCGGTCACCGCAGCGACCATCACTCTGTCGGCGAACACCGCGGCCTTCGTCTATGTCATCGCGGTCTCGGCGATCGAGTCGATCGAACGCGAGCAGGTCGAGGCCGCGCGTGTCTTCGGCCTGACCCGGTGGCAGGTCCTGCGCCATATCGTTTCGCCCCAGGCTGCCGCCTTCGCGGTCGGCCCGCTCGTCGCGCTGCTGGTCAACCAGCTTCAGGTGACGTCGCTGATTTCTGTCATCGGCGTCGTCGACCTGACCAAGATCGGCCACATCCTCAACATGCGCACCTTGAAGCCGTTCGTGGTCTGGACCGTCGTCGGGCTGCTCTACTATGGCGCGGCAAAGCTGGTCGCCCTGCTTGGCGAGCGTCTTGAAAACCGCCTGCGGGCGCACAGCGCCTGGCGGGGGCTTTAACATGCTCAAGATCGAAAACGTGCACAAAGCGTTCGGCGAGGTCACTGTGCTGGACGGCGTCGACCTGACGATCGCGCCCGGCGAAGTGGTCTCGATCCTCGGGTCGTCGGGGTCCGGCAAGTCGACACTGATCCGTTGCATCAACGGCCTCGAAAAGCTGAAGTCGGGCCGCATCACGGTCGACGATTTCGATGTCAGCAAGCCGAAGGAGCTGGCCGAGGCGCGCAAGCGCTCAGGCACCGTCTTCCAGCTGTTCAACCTCTATCCGCATATGAGCGCGCTTCAGAACATTACGCTCGCCCCGATCGAGGTGCTGAAGATGCCGCGCCCTGAGGCCGAGGCGCTGGCGCGCAAGCTGCTCGAGTCCGTCGGCCTCGCCGATCGGGCCAACGCCTACCCGGCGCAGTTGTCGGGCGGGCAGCGCCAGCGTGTCGGCATCTGCCGGGCGCTCGCCATGCAGCCGCGCTATCTGCTGCTCGATGAAGTCACCAGCGCGCTCGACCCGGAAATGACTTCCGAGGTGCTGGCCATCCTGGCAAAGCTCGCCGCGCAAGGCACGACGATGCTGTTCGTCACCCACGAGATCGAATTCGCGCGCGAGATTTCCAACCGCATCGTCTTCCTCGACAAGGGCAGGCTGGTGGTCGATCTGCCGACGGATCGTTTCTTCGCCGCGGACGGCGGCCGGGCGCAGCCGCGGGTTGCGCAGTTTCTCTCCAGGATGCGCAAGGACTAGGAATGCTGCTGTTAGCCAACAACGAAGCATGGCCGGGATTCGAGACCTCGGTGCAAATGCTGCGCGATGGCGCCGTCAGCCTGGACGCGATGGTTGCCGGCATCGGCATGGTGGAGAAAGAGGTCAAGGTTCGAAGCGTCGGCTATGGCGGCTGGCCGAACATGCTGGGCGAGATGGAGTTCGACGCCGGCGTCATGGATGGCAATACACGAGAGGTCGGTTCAGTCGGCGCTGTGCCAAGGACCTTGGCGGTCGCTGCCCTGGCGCACCAGGTGATGAAGCGCCTGCCGCATGTGATGCTGACCGGCGAAGGGGCGCGGCGCTTTGCCAGCGAAATCGGTTTTGCCGAAGACGAAGTCTTGTTCGAGGACTCTAAGCGCGTCTGGTGGGAGCGGCTGCAACAGGAACTCACACCGCAACAGCTGGCGAAATTCCCCGATATCGATCTGGCGCCGCTCAGCCGTACTATAACCGATCCCGAGCGCGTCCGCGACACCACCGTCTTCCTGTCGGCGGATGCGCGGCGCGGCATCCATGCCGCGACTTCGACCTCGGGCTGGGCCTGGAAATATCCGGGCCGGCTCGGCGATTCTCCCATTCCCGGCGCAGGCTTTTACGCCGACAGCCGCTATGGTGCGGCGGCGTGCACCCATACCGGCGAGATGACGATGCGCTGCACGACCGCGCGGACCGTCGTGCTGGCCATGAAGCTTGGCCGATCCTTGTCGGATGCGGTCGCGCTGGCGGTCGAGGAACTCGGTGAACTCGACACCGGCTTCCTAGCCGGCGTGGTCATCCACGCCGTCGACGCCGAGCAGAACCATGAGGTGGTAAATTTCAGATGCGAGGGCGAGGTCCGCTACTGGCTCTGGAAGGACTGCATGTCCGCACCCGAATTGCGGGCAGCAAAGCGTGTCACTTGAAAATAAGGAGAGGAACCATGAAGACCCTACTGCGTGCCTTCGCCGCGCTGGCCATCGTGGCCGGTTCGGCATTTCCAGCCCTTGCCGGCATGATTGACGACATCCGCTCACGCGGCACCATTCGCATCGGCGTATCGCTCGGCGGCGAGCCGATCGGCTTTCGCGATGCACAAAACAACCCTGTCGGCTACGATGTCGATGTCGCGACGCTGCTGGCGCAAAAGCTCGGTGTGCCGGTCGAGTTCGTCGACGTCTCGGGCGATGCGCGTATTTCCATGCTGGTGTCGGGACAGATCGATGTCGCGGTCGCAAACACCTCTGCAACGCTCGAGCGGGCCAAGACCGTCAACTTCACCATCCCCTACAACCGGGCCGGGCTGCGCGTCATCGTCCAGAAAGATGCCGGGATAACCGACCTCAAGGGGCTCGCCGGCAAGAAGGTTGTCGTCGGCCGCGGCACCACGGGCGAAACCTTCCTCAAGGCGGCCGTGCCGGACGCAGAGCTCGTCTATGTCGACCAGTTCGCGCCCGACGGGGTTCTGCAGCTGCAACAGAAGCGCGTCGATGCGGCGATCGAGGATTCCTCGTTGCTCGATTACCTCGCGACCAAGACACCGAGCCTGGTGACGCTGCCAGGCCTCTATTCCAACGATCCGATCGGCATCGCGGTCGCCAAGGGCGATCCCGAATTCGTCCGGTGGCTCGACATGTTCGTGTCCGACTTCATCCAGTCGGGCACCTATGAGACGACCTACAAGAAGTGGTGGGGGCCGGACTCCAACCCGCCGGCGCTCAACCCGCTGTGGTGACACCCACTACCGGTAACCGATCGGCGCACAGTCGAGGCGCCGTCGCAACGATCGCCGACGTCGCGCGGCTGGCAGGCGTGTCGCGCGCCGCGGCCAGCCGTGCGCTGTCGAGCGGACCGCGACCGGTCTCGGCGGACAAACGCGAGCGTGTCGTGCAGGCCGCCGCCCAGCTCGGCTACAAACCCAATCTCCTGGCGCAAAGCCTGACCACCAAGACCGTCAATCTGGTTGCCGTCGTGGTCAACCACATTCACGACCTTTCAGATCTCGACCTGTTCGACCGGCTGCTCGACGCAATCCAGTCGATCGGCAAGCAGGTCATCCTCATCCGCATCGGCTCGGCGGACGGGGTCGAGGATTTTCTGCGCAACGGCGTTGCCTATCATGTCGATGCCGCCGTGGTGTTCTCCGACTTTGCCGATGCAGCGACGGTGCGGCGCATGTTTCGCTCGGACCTGGTCATCATGCTGAACGGACTGCATGACGATCTGTCACCCACCGTCATTCCCGATGAAGGCGTCGGCATCGCCGAGGCCGTGGCGGATGCGGCGGCCAAGCGCGCGCGCACGGCCAGCCTGCTGACCGGCCGTTCGTCCTCGCGGGTCGAACAGCTGCGCATCGGCCACTACCTCGAAGCGTTCCGGCATCATGGAATTGAACTGCTGCAGACGGTCCAGGGAGACTATTCCTACGAGTCGGGCTATGCGGCAGCCGCCGGCCTGACGGGACGCGGCTGTCCCGATGCGGTCTTTTGTACGTCCGACGCGATGGCCATGGGTGTTCTGGATGTCTGCCGGGCGGATTTCCCCGACAACCGGCCCAGCCGCTTCCGCCTCTATGGCTTCGACAATGTGTCCCTGACCAATTTCGACGCCTACCCGATATCGTCAATCGGCTACGACAAATCAGACTATGTGGGTCATATCGTCGGCGCCCTCTCCAATCCGCAGGTCTTCATGCCCGGCCAGCCGCCTGTCGTTATATTGACCCGGCTGATTTCGCGCTTGACCGCGTAACTAGCGCCGATGTTGGACTGCTTGTCCGGCGTCGATCTCCCAGAGATCGAACGGAGATCGCGCCGGACAATGTACCGGCGCCTACTGCAATTTCGCCTGCAGCGCGTTGACGTCGTCGGTTGTCATTTCACCGTCGGTCGTCACCTTGCCGTCGACGATCTTCCACAGCCGGAACGGACCGGTGATGTCGCCATATTTGTCGAAGCTGACCGGACCGATGACGCCTTCATAGCGGATCGGCTTGCCGTCCTTGATCAGGCCGAGCGCCTTGGCGAACTCGTCCTTGCCGGCATAGATCGGTGTGCCGGCAGGATCGACCGCCTTGTACATGGCATCCTTGATCTTGGCTGGATCCTCGGAACCGGCAATGGCAATGGCGAGACCGACAATGGCGCCGGCATCATAGGAACGGTCGGCTGCCGGGTTCGACGGTTCGATGCCCGAAAACTCCTTGTAGTTTTTCAGGAAATAGTCGGTGGATGCCGTCGGGCTGGTGCCGGAAGAGGTACCATAGGCATCCTTCAGATAATCGGCGCCGACGGATTCGATGAAGTCCGGGCTGTTCATGCCGTCATTGAGCAGGAATTTCTGCACGCCGCCCTGCGATATCCAGGTGCGGGCGACCGTTGCGCCGTCGACCGGCGTGCTGACGAGGTAGAGTCCGTCCGGCTCGCCTCCCATCGCCGCCGTCACTTCCGAAGCATAGCTCGACTGCTTTTCATTATAGGGCGTGTCGGAGACGATGGTGCCGCCGAGCGCTTTGTAGGCACGCGAGAATTCGGCCACCATGTTGACGCCGAAGTCGTTGTTGACATGGATGATCGACAGTTTCTTGAAGCCCTTGTCGATGGCGTATTTGGCGGCGGCCACGCCTTGCAGCGCATCCGACGTGATGGTGCGGAAGAAGATGCCGTTGGTCTTGCCGTCGCGGCCAAGGGCGGTCAGCGTCGGCGAGGACGAAGCCGGCGACACCTGCACGATCTTGGCCGGCCCGGTGACCGAGGTCAAAATCGGGATCGACACCGAGGAGATGATGCCGCCGATGATCACCGGCACCTTCTTGACCTGTACCAGCTGGGTCGCGGCATCGACCGCGATATTGCCCTGGCTCTGGCTGTCGCGCGTGTCGGTTGCGAGATCGCAGCCGCGTACGCCACCGGCTTCATTGATGTCGCGGAAGGCCATTTCGACGGACTTCGCGCCGGCCTGGCCGTATTCGCCGGCCGGACCGGTGAGCTCCATGACCAGGCCGACGGTGATCTTGCAGTCCGCTGCGTGTGCGGCGCCGGCCATCGTCACGAGAGCCAGTGCTGTGGTGATTTGAAGTATCGTCTTCTTCATTGCCGTTCCCCTTTTCTTGTTTGAACTTTTGCCTGTTCAGCCTTCCGGCGCCTGCAGCCAGGTCTCATGCAGATGCCGCCATTCGACGCCGTTTGGTGCCGATGAACTGGTGGTGAAGACCGCACTGGACTGCCGGCGACTGTGTTTGCCGGCGCGCAGTTGCGCCTCGATGTAGAAGATGACGATCGTGTCCGCGTCCTGCCAACCCGGCCTGATGTCCTCGATCGATATGGCAAAACCGTCGTCGCAAGTGGCGCGGCTTGTCCGGACATGATCTACGACCGCGTCGCGATCGAGGATCTGGCCATTCGGCGCCACCATGGTGAGGCCTTCGCCCATGACAGCCTCGAAGCGGCCGAACTCCACAGCGTCGGCTCGCGCGGCGACAAACCAGTCGACGAAGAAGCGATGCAGGTCGATGATTTCAGCGCTGGCACGCGAAAAAAGGGAAGGCTCTCCGCTCATTTCTTCCCCGCATTGAGGTTGTAATGCATGATCGAGCCGTGGCGGCCATGACGGTCGCGCTCCAGCGCGTAGACATCGCCCGCGAGGCCGGTGCCTTGTGCGATGGCGGCAGCAATCCGCGCGCGATCGTCGGCGTCGAGCGCGACGTCCATGATTTTCGTATTGGCCAGCGCATGTGCCTGGTTGCGCGCACCCACAATGACGGCCGCGACCTGCGGCTGCTCGAGCACCCATGCCGAGGCGATGGTGGCAATGTCGACGCCGTGGCGATCGCCGACCGCTTTCAGCGCCTTGAGCAGGGACTGGAACAGCTCCCAGCCGCCGAAGTCGTCGATGATCAGCTTGTATTTGACCAGCGAGCGGTTTTCGAGCGGCGTGGAGGGCTCGGCCACGCCAAGCCATTTGTCGCTGAGGAAGCCGCCCGCCACCGAGCCGTAGCAGAGGAAGCGGACACCGTTCTTAGCGGCAAGGCCCGCAAGGCTGTTTGCCGGCCGCTGGTCGAGCACTGAATATTGCAGTTGCTGGCTGACCAGCGGGATGCCCGCGGAGAGGATTTCGGCTAGCCTCGGCGTATCGAAATTGGTGGTGCCGAGATTGCGCACCTTGCCTTCCAGCCGAAGCTCGTCGAGCCAACCCATCGCCTCGACGTAACGAGGCTGGTCATAATCCCACCAGTGAAACTGCACGAGGTCGATCCGCTCGGTCTTGAGCCTGCGAAGCGACTGATCGACGATGCCCCTGATGTAGTCGCGGCTGATGCCTGCCAGTCGTTCGAGGTCCGGCACCAGCTTGGTGTGCACCTTCATCCTGGCCGCGACATCGAGACCGCGCTCGCCGGCCAGCCGCAGGCGCGCGGCGCCGATCAGTTCCTCGACGCCGGTGTAGATGTCGGCGCAGTCATAGGTCCAGATGCCGGCATCGAAAGTGGCGATGAGGTCGGTCACCGCCTGGCTGCGGTCGACGGCGCCATGCCCGCCGGCCAGCTGCCAGCCACCGCGGATGACTCGCGAGATCCCATAGCCGGGGCTGAGTTCGATGGTCCTGGCGGTCATCCCTTGTCGGTCTCCTTCGGCAGCGGCACGGCCGTGGTTTCGGCATGGCTGAACCGCCGCTTGGCAAGCCTGACGATGCGGAGCCGGCTGGCGCAATTGGGATCGGGACAGGCGATCTCGGCATCCGAGGTCATCCAGTCATTTGCATGCGTCGGGCGCTGCTTTGCCGCCAGGAGCGGCAACACGGCCGAGATCGAATAGATCGAAAAACCCTGCCCTGCCGGCAGCGAGAGCATTTCGCCCTTGAGTTCGAAATAGTCGCCGGCCCTGGCGCCGCAATAGACCGGCTTGCCCTCGGGGATGACCGCTTCGACGCGCAGATCGAAGAGTTCGAAACTGTCGTCGGCCATTCAGGCCTCCACCAGGCTGAAGGTGATGTCACAGGCGCCGTTGCGGCGGATGACGCCGCAGGCGGCGGCAAACTGATCGCGCTCTCCGGCAAGCACTTGCGCGACCACGCTGCCGGCCAGCCAGCCGATCGGGAACAGCAGCCGCGCCCCCTGCCCGTAGTACAGGCCGATATCGAAGATGGCATTGGGATTGCCGCCCCACACGCGTGGCGGCACATAGGACAGCACGATATCGCCGGGCTGCGGCGTCAGCGTTGCATTCTCCGGTGGCAAAGACTGGGCATAGGCCTGGCCGTGGAGATCGGCTGACGGAACCGGGCACGAGATTTCCGGTCCTGTCCACATCGCATGGATGCCTGGGATGATGCGTGGCTGCGCCAGATACGCCAGCAGGAAGGCGGCATTCTCCGGCGCCTTTTCGGGCAATAGCAGCGCCGTCACGGAAAGCTTCGAGCGTGGTTCTGTGATGCCGATGGCGGGCTTGGGCATGTCAGTCCTTCGCCGATTGAAGTTTGTCGCGCAGGAAGGCGAAGGGGCGGCTGATGTCGGCTACCAGCGCCTCGCGCGCCGCTTGCGCATCCTGTTTGGCAAGTGCCGCGACAATTCGACGATGATAGTGGGCGGTATCAACCTCGCCTGCCTCGGAGAAGGCATAGATGGCGACGCGGATGCAGGGACCCGATTGAAGCCAGAGGCTTTCGATCATCGGGATCAGCACAGCCGAGCCGCAGCAGCGGTAGATCTCAAAATGGAAGCTCTGGTTGAGCGTCGCTTCGCGATCGATATCCTTCTTGTGCTTCAGGGCCCGCATCTCGTCCCACTCGCCCAGCATGGCTTCGATCGATGCGATCTGGCGCGGGCTCATACGCGTGGCGGCAAGCGCGATCGCTTCGCCTTCGATGAGTGAGCGGGCGCGCAGGAGGTCGTCGATGCGCTCCAGCGTGATCGGCGGCACGCGCACCGAGCGGTTGGGCAGCGCCTCCAGCGCCTTTTCCGTGATCAGCCGTCCAAGCGCTTCGCGTACCGGCATGGTCGAGGTGACCAGCGCATCGGCGAGACCGCGGATAGTCAGCACCTGGTTCGGCTCGAAAAGGCCACCGATCAGAGCACGGCGCAACTCGGAATAGACGCGATCCTGCACCGTCTCGCGGCCGACCGGCGTAAGCTGGGCTGCGATCGTCCCGTTGTTCTTGTCGATGGCAGCCTTCTGCATTACCGGCATTTGCCCCGTTTTCGGCTTGCGAATGAAATTAAAGCCGAATAGCGTGATCAACGCAAGTGTGATCACAAATCAAAAATCAGGAGGCGACAACGATCGTCTTCGGCCAGAGGGTTTGATGAGCGATGCAGCGGAGCGCCAACGGCAGGAGACCCGTGCGCCAGTTCTGACGGCACGAAACGTCGTCAGGCGTTTTGGCGGCCTTGTCGCCGTCGACAATGTCTCGTTTGATGTCAAAGCGGGCGAAATCCTCGGCCTGATCGGACCCAATGGCGCCGGCAAGACGACGATGTTCGATCTGTTGGCGGGCAGCATATTGCCAACCAGCGGCGATATCCTGCTCAATGGCACGCGCGTCTCCGGCGAAGCCGCTCATCTGCGTATCGGCCGTGGTCTTGGCCGCACCTTCCAGATCCCGCGCCCCCTGCCCAATCTGACGCTGATCGAAAACATCATGCTGGCGGCGCAGGGCCAAGCCGGCGAAAAATTGCTCGCCAACTTCGTCACGCCGTGGCGAGTGGCGGCACAGGAAAGAGCAGCCAGGGCAAAGGCACTCGAGCTGCTCGAGCTCGTCTCGCTCGCTCGGCTGGCGCACGAACCGGCACGCGTGCTTTCCGGCGGTCAACGCAAGCTGCTCGAACTCGCCCGCGTCATGATGGCCGATCCGGCGATCATCCTGCTCGACGAGCCGGCGGCCGGCGTCAACGCAACGCTGCTCGAGATCATCATCGACCGCATCCGCGACATCAACGCGCGCGGCATCACCTTTCTGCTGATCGAGCACAATATCGACATGGTGACGCGGCTCTGCCACCGCGTGCTGGTCATGGCGAGCGGCCAGTTGCTCAGCGAAGGCACTGCGGAAGAGGTCGCCCGCGACCCGCGCGTCATCGAGGCCTATCTCGGAGGCCCAGCATGAGTGAGACGGTCCTCGACGTGCGCAACCTCGAAGCCGGCTACGAGCCCGGCGTGCCGATCGTGCGCGGCGCCTCGATCACCGTCGGCAAGGGCGAGATCGTCGTCGTGCTCGGTCCCAACGGCGCCGGCAAGTCGAGCTTCATCAAGGCGATCGCCGGCCTTGTCCCGATCACCGGCGGCGCGGTGTTCCTGGACGGCAAGGACATAACTGCTGCTCCCGCCCACACCATGGTTCGGCTCGGCCTGGCCTTCGTACCGCAGACGGAGAACATCTTCCCGCTGATGTCGGTCGAGGACAATCTGAAAGTCGCCTGCGGCATCCTCGAGCGACGCGAAATCCCTGCCCGCATCGAGGAAATGTACACGGCCTTCCCCGACCTCGTCCGCCAGCGCCGCACCGCCGCCGGCAATCTGTCGGGCGGACAGCGGCAGATGCTTGCCGTCGCGCGCGCCCTGATCGTCCATCCCAAGGTGCTGGTACTCGACGAACCGTCGGCCGGCCTTTCGCCGAAATTCGTATCGACGGTGTTCGAGATGCTGGCCGGCATCCGCAGGTCCGGCGTCACCATCCTGCTGGTCGAACAGAACGCCAAGGCAGCGCTTGCCATCGGCGACCGCGCCTATGTGCTGGTCGAAGGCAGGGACCGGCACGAGGGTGTGGCATCCGAATTGTGGAACGATCCTGTCGTCGCCGAACTCTATCTCGGCCAACGCCCGTCCCCCGTCGGCAAGGGAGGCGCGGCATGAGCCTGCAATTTGTCGTCGATGGGCTGCTGACCGGCTCGATGATCGGCCTTGGCGCCATCGGCGTGACGCTGACCTACTCGATCCTGCGCTTCTCGAACTTCGCCCATGGCGACTTCATGGCCTGGGGCACCTATGCGACGCTCGCCGTCGTCAGCGCCATCGGCGCGATGTTCGGCAAGGTGGCGCCCATTGGTCCGCTGTCCTTCGGCTGGCCGCTGCTGGTTGCGCTGGTTGTCGGCATGGCTTTCACCGCCCTGCTGGCGCTGTTGCTCGACAAGGTGCTGTTTTCGCGGCTGCGCTCGCAGGGGCAAGCCATCATCGTGGTGATGGCGAGCTTCGGCGCCTCGATGGCGCTGCGCAGCCTGCTCGAATTCACCTTCAGCTCACGCCCGACCTATTTCAGCCGGGCGATCCAGATCGCCATGCCGGTCGGCTTCGGCATCCGCATCACGCCCGATCAGATCGCGCTGCTGCTGCTGACCGCAGTGCTGGTGCTCGGCGTGCATCTGTTGATGACACGCACGCAGACCGGCCGCTCCATGCAGGCGCTGAGCCAAAATGCGGCCCTGGCCCGCATCGTCGGCATCGATGTTGCCTCCGTGGTGCGCGTCACCTGGATCATCGGCGGGGCGCTGGCCTGCGTGGCCGGCGTGATGATCGGCATTCTGGTGCAGATCCGCCCGTTCATGGGCTTCGACATGCTGCTGCCGATGTTTGCAGCAGCCATCCTCGGCGGCATCGGCAGCATTCCGGGCGCTGTGCTCGGCGGCTTGATCATCGGTCTTGCCGAAGCCGGTGCGGTGCAGCTGATCGGCGCCGAATGGCGCGCCGCAATCTCCTTCATCATCCTGATGGCGGTGCTGTTCGTTCGGCCGATCGGCCTGTTTGGTGTGAGGGAACGCTGATGGACCTGCTCGGCTACGGCGCCTTCTTCCTGACCACCGCACTGATCTTTTCGCTGGTCACACTGGGGCTCAATCTGCAGTGGGGGCTGACTGGCCTTTTCAATGTCGGCCTTGCCGGATTCGTCGCCATCGGCGCCTATACATCGGCGCTGCTGACGACCCCGGACGATGCCGCGCGCTTCGGCGGCTTCGGTCTGCCGATCCTGGTCGGCTGGGCGGGCGCCATGGTCGTCGGCGGTATCGCCGCAGCACTTACCGGCATGGCCACGCTGCGTCTGCGATCCGACTACCTGGCGATCACCACCTTCGGCGTCGCCGTCGTCGTGCAGCTGGTCGCGCTCAACGCGCAGAAACTCACCGGCGGCCCGTTCGGCATCGGTTTCATCCCGCGCCCGTTCGGCGGCCTTGCCGAAACGCCGCTGCTGTTCAACCTGTCGAACCTCGCCGTCGTTTCGGCTGTGACGCTGATCGCCTATCTCGCTCTGGAGCACCTGTCGCGCAGCCCCTGGGGCCGCGTGCTCAAGGCGCTGCGCGAGGACGAGCGAGCGGCGATTTCGCTGGGCAAGAGCGCGCGCTTCTACCGCGTCCAGGCCTTCGCCGTCGGCGGCGCTATCATGGCGCTGGCCGGCGCTTTGCAGGCGCATTTCACCGGCTTCATCGCGCCCGATAACTATCTGCCGATCCTGACCTTCCAGGTCTGGGTGATGCTGATCGTCGGCGGCTCGGGCAGCAATGCCGGCGCCGTTGCCGGCAGCATCCTGGTCTGGGCGATATGGGCGGGGTCGGGCACGCTGACCAGCGTGCTGTTTGCGCCCGAGCAGCAAGCACGCGCGGCCTCACTGCAGATCGTCGCCATCGGCGTCATGCTCTGCGTCATCCTGCTGATGCGGCCTAACGGATTGTTCGGCGACCGGCCGCGCCGACCGAAGCCCGGCACACAGACAAAGGCGGCGGCCAACGAGAACGAGGCCGGATCATGAATGCCATGATCCGGCAGCAAGCGTATGGCGTTTCGCTCTGGCATGCCGTCAGCCGCAACCGCCGCGACCGGGGCGCGCTGCAAGGCGGACTCGACGTCGATCTCGCGATTGTGGGCGGCGGCTTTTCCGGCCTGTCGACGGCATTGCATGCCTCTGAGAAAGGGCTTTCGGTCGCGGTCCTCGAAGCCGAATTCATCGCTTGGGGTGCGACCGGCCGGAATGCCGGCTTCGTCGTTCCGAACTTCGCCAAGCGGGATCCAGACGACATCATCGCCGAACTCGGACCCGAGCGCGGCGGGAGGCTGATCGATTTCGCCGCGGGAAGCGCTGACCTCGTCTTCGGCCTGATCAAGCGGCATGGCATCGAATGCGACGCTGTGCAGAACGGTTGGATCCAGCCGGCGCATTCGTCCGCCGCGCTGGAAAAGACGCGATCGCGCGCCGAGCAATGGGCGGCGCGGGGCAGGCCGACCGTAACGCTCGATGCCAAGGCGGTCACGACGCTCACCGGTATCGGCGGCTACGCCGGCGGTTGGATGGACAACTCGGGCGGCGTCCTCAATCCGGTCGAGTATGCGCGCGGCCTGGCCGACGCCGCGGAAAAGGTTGGCGCACGCATCTTCGAGCAGACGCGTGTCACTTCCATCGACCGCACGCCGGATGGCTGGGCCTTGAAGACTGCGTCCGGCACTGTGCGAGCGGGCAAGGTCTTGGTCGCCACCAACGCCTATGGTGGAGAGCTGAACCCGACACTGGCACGGACGTATATCCCGCTGAAAGTCTTCCAGATCGCCACTGCGCCGCTGTCGCGCGCCATACGCGCGCGCCTGATGCCCGGCGGCCAGGGCGTTGGCGACACCAGGCGCAACCTGTTCACGTGCCGCTGCGATGGCCAGAACCGGCTGATCAGCGGCGGCATGCATGTCGTCGGAGCCGGCGCCGAGACGCGGGTGCCGCAAACAATCTGGCGACGGCTCGCCAGGCATCTCGATTTGCCTGACCTGCCGCCGCTTGCCTACAGCTGGACAGGCGTGGCGGCGGTGGGGCCGGATTTCCTGCCGCGTCTCATCGACCTCGGCCCAGGCCTGATCGCAGGCTTCGCCTGCAACGGCCGCGGCATCGCCATGACCACGGCAATGGGCAAGGTGCTGGCCAACTGGGCGAGCGGAACGGACGCCCGCGATCTGCCGCTCCCCTTCGCGCCGCCAGCGCCGATCCCGCTGCACAAGCTCGTGCGCTATGCACCGAATATGCTGCTCCCCTGGAGCATCCTGCGCGACCGGCTGGATTAGACAGCCACCACCTTCCGCAATCGATGACCATGGTGGCCCAAGAGGATATCGTCAGATCCAGCCGCACCTACTCCGCAGCCTGAACCCGATTGGCCTGGATGACCGCCCGGATCTCGGACCGGCAGGAGCCGCAATTTGTGCCGGCCTTCAGGGCGCCGCCTACGGCTTCGACTGTCGTGCACCCGGCCGCCACTGCCGCCACGATCTGGTTGACCCCGACGCTGAAACAGGAGCAGACGGTCGCGCCCGCATCGGGCCGATCGGCGCCGGCGCGACCGGCGACGATCCTGAAGCGTTCGCGCTGGCTGGTGTGAACCTCCTGGAGTTGCTGTGCCGCCCAACCCCGCGAAACCGCCACCGGTCCCGACGCGATAAACAAAGCCCCGGCGAGGTGCTGGTCGTCAAAGGCAGCAATGCGATGCTGGCCGGTATCGCGGTCGTGATAGGCGAGCATGTCGGCTACGGGAACATCGAAAAGCGAACCAGCAAAACCAGCCCAGTCGATGTCATCGCCGGCAAAGGCAAGCTCCACCCGCCAGCCGCCCTTGCATTTGGCCACGGCCCAGTAATCTGCTGCGAGCGCCACCGGCTTGCGGCGCACCACAGCGAAGCCGAAGGCTCTCGCGGCGAATTTCTCGATACGGGCGCCGACATGTTTCAGCGCAGGTTGGCCGGAAACCGGATCGGTCAGAGGCGCGGTCAGCGTGTCGAGGCGGCCCTTTGCCGAAAACTGATCGGTCCAGTGCATCGGCGCAAACACGCTCCCCCGGCGCTGGCGTGCCGTCACCAGCGCGCGCACCAGCACATCCCCGCGCAGGCTGGAGACGCGCACGATGTCGGCGTCGCCAATGCCGTGATGCGTGGCATCCGCCGGGTGGATCTCGACGAAGGGCTCGGCCATGTGCTGGGAGAGACGTGGGCTTTTCCCAGTGCGGGTCATCGTGTGCCAATGGTCGCGAACACGGCCGGTGTTGAGGATCAGCGGATAGTCCGGGCTGGTGCGTGTCTCGACGATGGGACGAATGGCGATGAAGCGCGCCTTGCGGTCGGGATTGTAGAAATTGCCGTTGGCGAAGAAGCGGGTGCTGGAAGGGTCAAGTCCCGCTTGAACACCCCCCTCTGTCCTGCCGGACATCTCCCCCGCAAGGGGGGAGATTGGCAGCTTTGACGCCGGCATATCTTCTGCATCGTTGGTAATTGGCGAAGGCCGAGGCGACGGCTGATCTCCCCCCTTGCGGGGGAGATGGCCGGCAGGCCAGAGGGGGGTGGCTGGGCTCGGCGCCGGCCATTGGAACGGAGCCAATTCTTCATAGGCGTCGGCATCGATCGCACCATAAGCGCCGATATCGAAATCCCGCGCGCCGTCATTCTCGAAACCCGACAGCGCGGCGTGTTCGGCGAAAACCTCCGCCGGCGTCACATGCGCAAACGCCTCGCCAAACCCCATCCGCTTGCCCACCTCGGCAATGATCTGCCAATCCGGCCGCGCCTCGCCGGGCACTGCAAGAAAGCTGCGCTGGCGCGAGATGCGGCGCTCTGAATTGGTCACGGTGCCGTCCTTCTCGCCCCAGGCGGCGGCGGGTAGCCGCACATGGGCGTGACGCACGGTGTCCGTGCTCGCCAGCACATCCGAAACCACGACAAACGGGCAGGCCTTGATCGCTGCCTCGACGGCATCGGCATCCGGCATCGAATCGACCGGGTTGGTGGCCATGATCCACAGTGCCTTGATGCGGCCGGCGGCGATCGCCTGAAACATCTCGACCGCCTTCAGACCGGGCTTTTGGGCGACGGCCGGCGCATTCCAGAAACGCTGCACGCGGTCGCGGTGCTCGGGGTTATCGATCTCCATATGGGCAGCCAGCATGTTGGCCATGCCGCCGACCTCGCGGCCGCCCATGGCGTTGGGCTGGCCGGTCACCGAAAACGGCCCTGCCCCAGGTTTGCCGATGCGGCCGGTGGCGAGGTGGCAGTTGATGATGGCGTTGACCTTGTCGGTGCCCGAAGACGACTGGTTCACTCCCTGGCTGTAGACAGTGACGGTTTTCGCAGTCGCGGCGAACAGGTTGTAGAAGCGGGTGAGCTCGTCCTCGCTCAGGCCGGTAGCGGCGGCAATGCCGGCAAGGTCGAGCGCCGATGCGGCGAAGAGAGCTTGGCCGAAGCCGGTCGTGTGTGCGGTCACATAGCCGCGCTCGAGCGCGTTGTGCCGGCCGAGCCAGGCGAGCAGTCCGGTGAACAAAGCAACGTCGCCATCCGGTGCGATCGCCAGGTGCATGTCGGCGATATCAGCGGTCATGGTGCGGCGAGGATCGACCAGCACGACCTTCATCTCCGGTCGTTTTTCCCGGGCCGTCGCGATGCGCTGGAAGAGCACGGGATGGCACCAGGCGAGATTGGAGCCGACCAGCACGATCAGGTCGGCGAGCTCGAGATCCTCGTAGGTGCCGGGCACGGTGTCGGAGCCGAAGGCGCGGCGGTGGCCGGCAACCGAGGAGGCCATGCATAGCCGCGAATTGGTGTCGATGTTGGCCGAGCCGATGAAGCCCTTCATCAGCTTGTTGGCGACATAGTAGTCTTCGGTCAGCAACTGGCCGGAGACATAGAAGGCGACGGAGTCAGGACCGTGCTCGGCGATGGTTTGCGAAAAGGTCGAAGCGACGCGGTCGAGCGCCTCGTCCCAGCCGGCACGGCGACCGTGGATTTCGGGGTAGAGCAGCCTGCCGTCGAGGTCGATGGTTTCGGCCAGGGCCGAGCCCTTGGAGCAGAGCCGGCCGAAGTTCGCTGGATGGTCGGGGTGGGGGCCGCCCGCGCCCGGGACCCCCCCCCGCGCCCCAAGCGGCGCCCCCCCCCCCCCACCCCCCCCCAGACGCGGGGGGG
>NZ_JAMYVM010000038.1:0-37568 GCF_040324035.1 Mesorhizobium sp. M0016
GAAATTGGCCCCGCTAACAAGAAGACCCATCAGGACATCCCTTTATTCCCGGGCGGCACGAAATTCTTTTGAGATTTCCCGAAAACAGGGGCCGGCGTCCGCCCCGAACTGGAGCCGACGCTGCACGAGGACGCGTTCGACGTCGGCGCCATGCTGCTGCCGTGGTCTGTCACCCGGGCAGGAACGTCAAGGCTAGCGCAGGTCGGCACTCGATATCGGTTGGAGTGCCGACGGTCGGTTATCAGCCGGGGACGACCGCGGCGCGGAAGCGCGCCACGAAGTCGTCGAGCTCCGGCCGCTCCATGTCGGAAATCGCCCAGTAGGAGAAGGCGCCGTCGCTCCAATGCACAAGCGAAAAACCGCCCTCCGAGAGATCGACAGGGTCGCTCACAGCTCCGGCATTTTGAGGCTGGGCCACAAGGGTGATCAGATGTTCGCGGTGGCGATAGACCAGCGCTGGCACCGCCCGGCCGCCGATGACCTCGACCCTGCCACCGATGAGCGCAAATCCGTCTTTCACCATATCAGGAGCCGGCGGCGAAAGGCCGAGCCTTGCATCGAGCCATGGCTTTATGGTGTGTCGGTCCGACGAGACGACATCGACGGGGCTGGTCGCCAGCAGACTGCGCTGGTGGCCGCTGGCCACGCCTGCGGCAAAGCTGTCGGCTACGCTAGGCTGCATCGCCCATTGCGTCGCGCCGCTGGCCAGAACTGCGCTGATCATGATCGAGGCCGCCATGGCGCGCCAGTCGAATGATCCGAAGTTGCGCGCCGACCACCACGTTCGAGCGGACTTCGCCTGTTTCGGCGCTCTGGGCCGCAGCACCTCGACGCGGCTGGACGCGGCCATGGCTGCAATGCGCGCGCTGAACTCGTCGCTCACCTGGGGCTTCGGAAGCCTGGCCACAGCCCCTTGCAAGACCACGATGCGGGCATGTTCGGCCGCCAGCTTGGGATCGGCCGCGATGCGCCGCTCGACAGCCATGGCCGCGGCGGCGTCAAGCTCGCCATCTATCAGCGCGTGCAGCATCAGGTTCATGCCTGCGGCGTCCTCGGGCAATCCATCGTTGTGCGCACTCATTGCGCCCTCCCAAGGTCAGAGATCAGCAGGCCACGCGCCCGCGCCAGCCGCGACATCACCGTGCCCATCGGCACGCCCAGCATGGCTGCGATATCGCGGTAAGCGAGGCCATTCACGTCGCGCAGCACGAGCGTTTCTCGAAAGGGTTGCGGCAGAGCGGCGATCGCCGCCTCCAGGGCCGCCACGTCTGTCTTGGCGATCAGGCTCGCCTCCGGGCTTTCGCTCTCAGTCAGATCGACTGCGTGAGCGGCGCTCACCTCGTCGAGATCACCGAGGTCGCCCACCGAGACGATGCTGCGCGGGCGATTGCGCGCCAGCCATGTGTAACACGAGTTGCGAACGATGGTGAGCAGCCAGGCACGTGCATTGCCGCCGGCATAGCTTGCGATGTTGGCGTGTGCCTTCATGCAGGCGTCCTGCACGACATCCTCGGCGTCGGTGGCATTGCCGGTCAGCCAGCGGGCCAGCGAAAGCGCGTCGGCGAGATGGGGCATTACCACTTCGCCGAAGCGGTCGGCCTGCGCATTGCTGCTCAGCATCGGTACACCGTCACATGCGCCTCGCCTGGAGCTCGTGTCCTCATTTGGCGAGAATGGTTCTGCCTTGCGATGGAACCCAGCGCAAACATCCCGGGTCGCCAACTGCGTTGAATGTGAGGGCAAACGTCGCATCGATGTCAATCACACACTGGACCGCAAACATGCATCCAGATGGATGCTTCTCGAGCACAAGCATTGCCGAATTCACGACCCATTTCGCATCCGCGGCACCTGAGCTTTCCCGATCCCGACCGCGGCAGCACCTTCGGCAGACAGGTGAGCCAGCCGGCCACAGGCGGCCGACCTATCGCCTTCCAGAGGTCCTGGAACGCGTCGACCGATACCGTCGTGCTCGGCAATGTGTGGGTTTGCAGTGCGGCGTTCCTTCAAGGTCAATCAGCAGCGTATGCATGGAAGACCAGGGCGGGCGGCGTTTTATTCCCGGACAGCGAAAAAAGATGACTGGAGGCCATGCGACAGGCGCCACCAGCGGCGCACAGACATTGTCCATCTGGCGTTAGCCGAGAGGATCAAGAGTTCGAACCCTCCGACAATATCTGCTCTTTAAAGAAATCAATAAATTTCCGCGTCTTCAGCGGCAGGTAGGCGCGCGAAGGATAAGCGACCCACACGGCACTCTCCTGCGCCCCGACGCTGATCTTCCAACCAGGGAGGAGTTGGACAAGCCTTCCGCTCTTGATGTCCTCATCCACCGACCACTCCGGCAGCAGCGAGATCCCGACGCCGTGGCGTACCAACTGGCGAAGCGCCAGTGTGTTGCTGGTCCTGATCTTCGCCGGCACGGTCAATTCGATATTTTCGAGATCCCGCCTGAACAGCCACAGCGGCGTTTGAGGTGAATTCGTGGTCGGCAAACAGACATGCGCACCAATGTCTTCTGGCCGATCGACTGGAGGCACTGAAGACAGATACTCTTTCGACGCCACCAAACGACGCTCGATTGTCTTTAACTTGGAGACGATGAGGTCCCCGGTCGGACGCGGCCCGAGACGCAAGGCGACGTCGACCTGCTGGGCAACGAGGTCCACCAAAGCGTCCGAGAGCAGCAGATCGATCTCAATGCGGGGGTACTGCGCGCAGAATCCGGCCAGCAGTGGCGCGACAACCGCTTCGCCGTAGGCGTTTGAGGCTGTAACGCGCAACATGCCGCTTGGCTGTTCGACGGTGGCAAGTGCTGCTTCGCGGGCCGCCGCAACCTCGTCCACAATAGGCAGGATGCGAGACAGGAAAATCGCTCCGGCCTCCGTCAGCGACAGTTTCCGGGTCGTTCGCTGGAACAGTCGTGTCCCAAGCTGTGCTTCCAGTCCAGCTATCCTGCGAGACACTGTCGATGCCTCGGTGGCTTCGGCCCGCGCCGCAGCCGCAATGCTGCCAAGTTGAGCGACGCGGCAGAATGTCTTGAGGTCGTCAACGTCCATTCATGCAAAATTGGCATGAATATCGTGCCAAATTCAAGCATTATCTCTCAGTCATCATCGTTTATATCGATAAAAACGACACATGGCCGAGCCTTCCAAGGAGAGATCTATGAAGTGTGAAATCAAACGTGTCTTGTTCGGCTGGCCGCTGGGGCTGACGGCAGTGGCTGCGTTTTTGCTCGCCCCTGGGGCGACCGAAGCCGCGTCCAGCAAGCCCACCATTGTTCTGGTTCACGGTGCGATGGCAGACAGTTCGTCTTGGAATTCAGTGATCCCGATTCTCTCTCGCGATGGCTACACGGTCGTGGCAGTAGCGGACCCGCTTCGAAGCGTCTCTGGCGATGCCGCAGCCGTTGCCAGCGTGGTGGAGAGCATCGACGGGCCTGTGGTGCTGGTTGGCCATTCCTATGCGGGTCCGTCATTACAAACGCCGCGCTTAACAGCAAGAATGTCAGGGCGCTGGTCTATGTCGCCGCATTCGCGCCTGACAAGGGCGAGAGCGCCTTCGCTTTGATCAGCAAGTTTTCGGGTAGCGAGCTTGGCGCGGCTCTGGCCAAGCCAATTGCGCTTCCAGATGGCAGCTTTCAGTTGAGCGTCGATCCGGCAAAATTTGCCGGACCCTTTGCCGCCGACCTGCCTATGGAACAGGTGGCGCTGATGGCTATTACGCAGAGACCTGTTGCCGAGACCGCGCTGAAGGAAGCTTCAGGCGCGGCCGCCTGGAAAACCCTTCCCTCCTACTTCGTCTACGGCGCGGCCGACAAAAGCATCCCTCCGGCTCTGCACGACTTTATGGCGAAGCGTGCGCACGCGCGCGAAGTGGTGGTCGTGCAGGGTGCATCGCATGTTGTCATGCTTTCTCATCCGGCAAATGTTGCTGAAGTGATCGAGGAGGCGGCGCAGGCCCATTGAGCGATCACCGTCACCTGAGAATTCAGGTCTCTACCCCATTTGCGGCGCCAAACTGCGCCCAATTGCCATTAAGGACAGACACATGACGAACTTTCCCATTCACTCCATCGAAACGGCGCCCGGAGCTTCCAGGCCGGCACTTGAGGCACTGAATTCAGCCTTCGGCTTCATTCCAAATATCGCCGGCACGATGGCAACCTCGCCTGTGCTTATCGGCAGCTTGACGGACCTCTTCGCGCGGGTACATGGCGGGAGCTTCAGCAAAGCGGAGATCCAGATCCTGCTTTTGACAAATGCAGTCACCAACAAGGCAGAGTGGGCTGTGGCCTTTCACTCCTATCTGGCGATTGCCGAGGGGGTCCGCGCTGAATCTGTCACCAGCATCAGAGATGGCGCTCTACCTGTGGACGCCAGGCATGCGGCTCTGGCGAAACTCACGCGTACGCTTATCGAGAGCCGCGGTGGGCTCAGCGAGGTGGAAAAGCGCGAATTCCTCGATGCGGGCTTTGATGAGAGCCGGTTGCTGGAGGTGGTCGCCGTTCTTGCGGCGTCTACGATCACCAACTACACGTCCAACATCACCCAACCGCCGCTGGAGACCCCATTTCAGCCGCATGTCTGGCAGACAGGTAGGGGCTGATCCGGACAGTATGCGGTCGTGCCGGGCGCGTTCGATGCATTGGGCGCGGAGGCAAAGACCATGTAACGCCAGGACCGAGTAAAATTTGCCACGCGGCCGTCATCGAGCTTTCCATGTTGCGTGATCTAATCTCAGCTATGCCCAGGTGGCGTTCACAATCAGCTGATGGTCGGTTTCAGACGTTCGTCTGCCGACCCTTTCGTCTGCTATCATTCTTCGGCGGCCAAAAGCCGAGCTTCCGCTTCCGGCCCCAAATTAGACGTCGGTAAAATGAGGGCAGGGGGCAGTTCATGGCGCAGACGAGATAGAGTCTCTGAGCAATTATCCGTTGTGCGCGACAAGCAGCCCGCCACGATCTTACCCTCGCGGCCCTCGAACTCCCAGTTCGCGTCTCTATTACTGTGTGTCCGCGTACCGAATGATGCTCTGATTTTGCACGCTATCTATTAACTCATCGACCCGAGACAGGAGCCGTTGCAGCAATGGTGAAGAATTCGCGTCGTTGTATCCCAGGTTCAGACCAATTTTAGGAGGTGTACCGTCAAGTGCCCTCGCGACGACGTTTGGGCTCAACATATTCTGCGCATACAGTGGCACGAGTGTAACTCCGCCAGTGGAGACGACAAGCGACATTGCCGACGATATGTTCTCGCCCTCGTATCTCGCCTTGAGCGCGATCCCGGCTTTCGATGCGTAATCGAGGATTACCTCCTGCAGGACCGGGGAGGTCCGCGCCGAGCTGACATAGATTTCGGACGCAAGATCCTGCGGCGAGATTTTCTTGCGAGAAGCCAAGCGATGACCTGCCGGCAGAACCGCAATCAATGGTTCTTCAGCAAGCAATTTGAACGAGAGGCCCAGACTTTGTTTCTCGGTGCGAAGAAATGCGATGTCCAGTTTCCCGCGCATCAATGCAAGGGCGAGCTCAGGGGAGGACAGGCTGCACAGGGTGACCTCTATGTCCGCTGCTTCCTCTCGGAGTATGCGCAACAGATGCGGAAGCCACGTAACCTCCAATCCTACCAGGAATCCTATGGAAAGAGATGGCCTTTTCGGCTCAGCCGCTCGTCGCGCGCTATCAACAGCTGCTTCGACCTGCAGTAGGGCCAGGCGCGCGTGATCGAGGAAAATGCGACCCGCAGGTGTAAGCGAGACGCCTCGCGCTTGTCGTTCCAGCAGTTGCACACCCACTTCAGCTTCCAAGTCCCGGATTTGCCGGCTCAATGAGGGTTGCGACGTATTCAGCCGCCGCTGCGCCGCCATCAACAAACTACCTTCTTCAACCACTGCAACGAAGTAACGCAAATGCCGGAGTTCCATCGTATCCCTCGACCTATACCTTTCAGGCATAGGTCGAGCATACAAGGTCTTTGTTGCGGGAGGAAGGAGAATCTATGTTCCGCGATATCCAAAAAAGGAGCGGATCGATGCCTACTTTTACAACGACGGACGGCGTAAGTATTTTTTACAAGGACTGGGGCTCGGGCCAACCGATCGTTTTCAGCCACGGCTGGCCGTTGTCGGCGGACGACTGGGATGCCCAGATGACATTCTTCCTTCATCACGGGTATCGGGTGATCGCCCACGACCGGCGCGGCCACGGCCGGTCCGACCAGCCCAGCAGCGGAAACGACATGGACCACTGGGTTGCAGATCTCGCGGGCCTGACTGAACACCTCAACCTGCGCGAGGCAATACATGTCGGGCACTCGACAGGTGGCGGTGAGGTGGCTCGCTATGTCGCACGCCACCCGGAGCGCGTCGCGAAGGCGGTGCTGGTCGCTTCCTTGACTCCTAACATGTACCGGAGCGAAGACAACCCGTCCGGTCAACCGCCGGAGTGGTTCGAAGCGATCCGGGCAGGCGTGCTGGGCAACCGGTCGGAATTTTTCCGTTACGTCCCTGAGCATCCGTTCTACGGGTACACCCTCGATGGAGCCAAGCCTTCGGAGGCAATCATTGCGAACTGGTGGCGCCAAGGCATGGCCGGCGGTGCCCTCGCTCACTACGCGACCGTAGACTCTTGGCTCGAGGATTACACTGAGGACCTCAAGAAGATCGCCCTGCCGGTGCTGGTGATGCATGGCGAGGCTGACCAAGTCGTCCCGTTCGCAAGTTCCGTGCCGCGCGCGGTCGAATTGCTCAAGATCGGGTTGCTGAAGACTTATCCCGGCTTCCCTCACGGCATGCTAACCACACATGCTGATGTCCTCAATCCCGACCTGCTTTCGTTCATAAGGTCTTGACGACATCTCTCATCCATCATCGTCTAGAGAATGCTGACGGCGGTCTCTTCGCATTTGTCTTCACAAGCCCATGCAATTACCTGACATAATTTCCGTACAGGATTCTATGTCAGCTTTCCGGTCGATTGCCGTACACGATATTGGCTAGCTTATCGGTCAAGCCGCGCAGGCGCTTCACATCAAAGCAGTTGATCCACCTGTCGCATTCATCCGCCAAAAGCCGATATCGCAATCGCCCTTCCGCATCTTGCTGCATCCCACTTCGCCACACAGGGGATCGCGCTACCCACCTGCGGTGACGCGTGCGACGATGTGGTCGGCGAGGCGAGAAGCCAGTTCTTCGATCGCCAGTATTATTCCCGATTTTCGGGTCGAGCCAAAGTCTACTCCGGCGAAAAATATGCCCGGCAGAACCGTGGCGCCGTCGTCCTGCAATGGTTGTCCATCCGCGTCGAGCACCCCGGGCAGACGCACCCAGCCGAAGTCTCCTCGAAACCCGACACACCAAATGACCGTCATGATTCCGATCGCAGCGGGATCGAGCGTCTGTATTTGTGGGCTTGGAAGGCGTTGTGCCACGATCTCCGCTGGGTCGGGCTCAACCGGAGGAGCATCTAGTCCGGCCGAAGCAATGTACTCTTCAATTTGTCGTTTGACGTTCGCGGACGCGGCGTTCGCGAAGCCCAGATGATCCTCCACATCGTGGGCAAAGGTGAAGCTGCGGTTGGGTCCGTGGAAAGCGGCAGAACATGAACGAACGGGAAGGTGGCTGATCCCGGCTAGAATTACTGGCCCGCTGCCTCACAGTGGCGGGCTTTTTTGTGTTTTGGCCGGAGCCCCGGTGCCGTCAAACCCACCCTGCTTGAAGTTAACTGCCGAACCTCTTCGTTCGTGCAATAAGTGCGTCGTAGGTTTTTACAGTTAAATTCTAATTGCATCTAAGTTCGGTTGATATTGAAAGGCATGATCGGCGAAGTTTCCTAAAGTTAGGCAACCGCGTTCTGTTCTATGCGTAGATGCTGTCAACAGCCAAACTATTTCGGCTGCAGAATTCGACAGCCAAGGAGAGTTTCATGGTAAAGATTCTAGCGCACTTCGCTCGTGTTTTGGCCGGCGGTGCAGTGTTAATAGCCCTTGCGATGCCTGCCGGTGCCGGCGGCGGCATTGGCGTTGGTGCCGGAGCATCTGTCGGCGGCGCTGGCGGTGTTAACGCTGGCGCTGGCGCATCGATTGGCGGCTCCGGCGGTGTCAAAGCCGGCGCTGGCGCCACAGTAGGGGGCAGCAATGGGATTGCGGCTGGTGCCGGGGCAAATATCGGCGGTGCCGGCGGCGTGACAGCCGGTCTCGGTGCGACCGTCGGGGGCACGACTGGTGTCGGCGTTGGCGTGGGTGTCGGCATTGGCGGTGTGCCTGGAACGCCTGGGACGCCAGGGACCCCGGGCACTCCAAACCTGCCGGGTGTTGTTGCCGACATGTCCAAGAGTCAGATTGCACGCATGAAGAAGCGCTGTGTCGATGTGCTGAGCGGTTCTGGCTCTTATGACAAGGACCTCCGGGAGCTCTGCCTGCTGATCTCGCGGCGTTAGAACCGTCGCAGCTTTGCGATGTGGTCGGAGTTGCGTAGAAGCCCGCTGGCTCACGCCGGCGGGTTTTTTGCATTGTGGGTAGGAACGTCTTTCTACCGAGATTGTTCTGACTCACCCGGTCCGTGCTCCCTCAGCGCGCGCTGGTGACCAAGATGTCCCCCATCATGGTCAGGCCCGCGCCGCCTTGACCGAAAGCGCGGGCCATTTCCCAAGGCTTCCTCGATGAAACAGCGTGCTGAAAAATTTCTGGATGAATGGATCGAGAAGTACGACTTGATTGAAGTTTGTTCCGGCCACGACCAGACAAAGGTTGAACGGCTGGCAAGGCGCCTCATCGCCGACGCTGAGGCGGAGGGTATCAGTGAAACCGATCTGACCGAAGCGTTCAACCACGATACGCGCTTCTCGGCTTTGGCGGATTTGCTCATTCCGAAGGCTTAAAGCGGACGATCGGTGGCAAGTTCTGCAATTTCGGGTTTTGTTGGAAACTTTTTCTGCTGACCCGCATTGCATTAGCACGGCTGCACTCAAGCAGTTGCATTCGGAGGAATTTTGATGAATTCGAAAATGCTCATTCTCGGCGCGACATTTGCCCTTATGACCGGATCGGCGTTTGCCGGCAGTTCCACCGGCACCTCTGCGCTCGACGATCCTGCGAAGATGTCTCCTTTCTTCACCGACGCCGGCATGAAGACCATGAAGTCTGAGGCCGAAGCGAAAGCCGCCTGGTCGGCTATGTCTCAGGAGGACAAGGACGCGGTGATGAAGGACTGCGCTGACGCAGACATTGCGAAGGCCGATGAAGATTTCTGCAAAGCTGCGATGATGATGGGGAAATAGGCCCAACACCAGATAGCACGTCCGCGGCTCGTGCTGGCGGGCGTTTTTGTGCGGCCCAAGGAACATCCTCGCTCTGAGGCTGTTCGGTCACACCCGGCTCGTTCTTCAGCGGTCCGTTCCGGTGACCAAGATGTCCTCTCCACTCATCATGGTCGGCCCGCGCTCGGAAGCAAGGGCCATCCCATCGCGTCGCTCACTGGCTTTAGAACTGGGCTACTTCAATCGCCCGACGAGCCTGCTGCCCTCCCTGGCGCGAGCCGGAATGCATAACGATTGCGGATGTGGCTGTTAAAATAGACGCCCTTGGCAAAGGCAGCTTTGAACGCGGCAACGGCCTCAGCAGGTACGTCCAAAAACTGGTAATGTTTCCCGCTCGCTACAAACCAAACCGAGAGAACCCTGGTGTTCGGGTCATAGTCGAACTTGCGTATCGAAGTCGACGGCATGGTATGCCATCCAAATCAACTAGCCGGTTGGATCGCCAGCTACAGGCTGAAACTGTATTCGAAGATGTGGCCGCGCTTCTCGTCGGCAACCCTGATCCAAATGGGTTCGCTGGTGCGCAGGGTGACGTCGCGCTCTGTCGCTTCCCGCGCCGCCCTGATCGGCGTTAGTCGCGTGGACGATGTGGGTAGCCGTCACGGTATCGCCGTCCATTTCCTCAACGTGGTATTTCGGCACTTTTGGTCCTAAGCGTCCAGTTCGAGCGGCTCGTGCTCCGGATCGGCATGATAAGTGACCTGGCGAAAATCGCGCATATCAATCTGTTGCCCGCAAACAGGGCAAGGGAGGAAATGATCGAGCTCGCTCGCGGGCGGGCCTTCATGTCGGTGCCCGATTAGTAGTCTGCCGAGATCAGATAGCCTGGTCATTGTTTCCGCAGCGCCTTGGCTACCCGCTCCAAAGTCTCGCGTTGGTTGCCGTGCTTCGCGATCAGCTCTTTGACCTGCTGGGGTGTGATGCCGGTCTTTGTTGCGAAATATTCAACTTCATAATCCTCATCGGCTGAAACACGGTCCCGATCACGAAAATCCCGTTTGCTCTTGTCGTCGGCCATATCTCGATTCCTCCTGTGAATTTCGAGCAACGTTCAGTTAGCGTGTTTGTTGCACCAAAGCCGGTTTCCTGTTTCGGAACCATTTCAGAACAAGCTAATTGAATCGCCGGGTGCGGGTGAGTTCATGCGTCTAAAGTTCGTCGAGCCTTTGCTGCCGACCTTGGTCGAGAAGCCTCCGGAAGGCGACGAATGGATTCACGAAGTCAAGTTCGACGGCTACCGCAGCCAAATCATCATCGATCATGACGTGCGCATCTTCACGCGCAACGGCCACAATTGGACGGCAAAATACAGGCACCTGGCCGGCGCCGCAAAACGCCTTGGGGTTGAGAATGCCATCGTTGACGGCGAAATAGTCGTTCTCAACGAAGCCGGGCTTTCGGACTATCAGGCGCTGCGCAGGCCATCACGAGCCGGCAGCACGACCTCTACTTCGTCGCCTTCGATCTCCTCTATTTGAACGGTCACGATCTGCGGGAAATGGACCTCGAAGACCGACGCGAAATCCTGGAAGGCCTCATCTTCCCCTGATGACCGCATCCAGTTCAGCCAAGCGCTGCCCGGAGACGCTAAAGCCATATTCCACCTGATCGACGAGGCGGGCATAGAAGGCATGGTGTCGAAGCGACGTGACAGCAAATACCGCAGCGGCCGGTCGACAGCCTGGCTGAAGATCAAAAGCTACATGGTGGAGGAATATGATTTGCTAGGCGTCGAGCGGGAACCCGGCAAGCCGGCCTTTGCGTTGATGGCCGATCGGAAAACCGGGCAGTATGTCGGCTCAGCGTTCATCAACTCCAGCCGGGCAATCCGCGAACGGCTATGGGAAGCGCGTCCAGGAGCACGCTGGGCCGGCGCCGAAGGGGATGAAGCGGCCGGCGACACAGTGGGTCAAGCTGGGCCTGATCGGACGAGTGAAGCACTTGCGCGGCGAGGAAGATTTGCGGCACGCTTCTCTGCAAGATTTTCGAGAGGACGACACAGATGGCCGTGGCTAAGAAGGATCAGGAGCGTGCCACCTATGCGTGGATGTACGGTGCTCAAGCGCAGAAGGATGGCAAGGAGCGCGCCGCGCCGCCTTACTGGCAGGAGCATGCCGACGCCTGGCTACAAGGCTTTGACGGTGTGCCGATGGCCGGTTTGGGCAAGAGCAAGACGGTCAGCGACGAGATGGAAGCCGAGGTCGACGAAGCCGCCGTCGAGCGCCCCGGCGAATAGCCATTTTCGTTTTTGATTGAAGAAAGGGTTTCGTAGGGCCCATAAAGATTGCGTTTACCATTGCCTTTTGGGGGATGCGATGGTTGCAACGCCCCTAGATATCGCTCAAGCCGCCACTGCGACTACGGCCACCTTGCTGAAGTGGAAGAAGGGACGGATCCGTCTGAATCTCGACAAGTTCGTGCGGCTTTAATTTTACCGGTCGCGCGGCTTTGCCGGTTCTGTCACCATTCCACTGGATGAACTGTGCCTTCTGGCCGGTGATACGAGCCTTTGAGCTACGGCTGAGTCTGGTGAGGCCACTGCGACTAACCGGGATCGAGGGCCAACGAACAACTTGCCTGCCCTCCTCAGCATTTGGACTTAGGTCTGATCCCTCCGCGTAAATGGCCGAGCCGCGAAACATTTCTCCTTCTACTTTGTTGCAATGGCCGTGCCGCTTAGGAGAACATACACAGTGCCTCTATCAAATGAACTGCGCGACGTACCTATAGAATTCCAATGCCCCTCCTGTTCGTGCCCAATGGTGAGAAGGGGATCCTGGCTGAAAACGATTGCCGGTTTCAACTGCGATAGCTGCAGGTCCAGAGTGCGGATCGGCTACGAAGAGAAGCTGACCATATTCGACCGGCACCTTAGAAAGGTGAGCGCCAGCACAAAGTCAGTGAACAACCGCCCTTGTTAGCGGCCGCTTTAGAGATCGGGTTGCAGAGGAGGGTACACGGGCTTTTCTCCTTATCCTTTTTTCTCCCTGCGGCGCCACTGTCTATTATCGGTGGCGAGGCTGCTATCACCTTCTGAGCGGGCTAGCGATGGAGTGCCTTCGACTGTGAAGATGATTCCGGCGTCTTCAAACGCTTTGCGGACGGCCGCGATGTTATGGGGACGCGGTCTCCTGAAGCCGTTCTCAAGATCGCTGATCACCATTTCGCTAAGATTGGCCTTTGCGGCAAGTCGCACACGCGACCAGTTCAGTAGGGCTCGTGCTGCTCTGGATTGATCTGCTGAGAGTACGGTTCGACGGTCCATAGACAGTCGAACATTCAATATCGCTAAAATGTTCCTCTTGACTTCTGCGATTTCTAACGGCGTGAGGCCGGCCTCTCGGGTAACGCGGCGGGGTTTTCCAATAACTTTGCGGAACGCTGATCGTCACGCCGCAACGTCTTCTTTTTCGGCTTGGTCTTCTCAACCAGATCTGGCCTTTTCGCTATCAGGTAGTCAGCCTTGTTCGTTCGATAGTCTTCTTTGTGGATGGACATTTCTACAATCTCCATTGTGGAGATAAACGCGGCCGGAAGCCGACACGTTCCCAAAAATCGCTTGTTCAAGGCCGAGCCGAACGGTGCACGGATGCCAAAAAACGCGAAAAGGGCGCGGTTCATGACGGCGCCCTTTATCTGAATAGGTTCAACTGTGGTATCCTACGATTCTTGCCGACCATACCAGTCGTCGACGTCTCGCCGCACGCGATCCTTCTCAATGCCGTAGCGTTCCTGGATCGTACCTTCGAGCTGATCGCGGTTGCCGGCTATGCGGTCGAGATCATCATCGGTCAGCTTGCCCCACTGCTCCTTGACCTTGCCTTTGAATTGCTTCCAATTTCCTTCGACGCGGTTCCAGTCCATGATGGTGATCTCCTTCGTTGTCCTTTCGAATAAACGGTCGTAGTGGCTGTCAGGTTCCGCTGCAGGTAAGCGCGCTTGCTCGTGATCTACCCATGGAACCTAATGCCCATCCGCCAGCTTGAGTGCGCCGGCCTTTTCAGTTTTGGAACACAGCGGGCCTTTCGCCATTGGGTGCAATGGAACAGCTTCGCAGCCAGATGCAGGTATTCGCCGATCCGGGCCTGTGGGTCGCCTTGGCGGCACTGCTGATCCCTTATGGGATCGGTGTCGCACTGCTTCTGCGGGTAGCCGGTTGACGGACCTGCCAGCTCTCGCGTCGAGATGAGCGGATTCCAATAGAAGGCGCCTTAACCTGGCGGCTGGGGGTCTTCGCGTTCGGCCATCTGTTCCAAGAGCTTCCGTGACGCAGCTAGGACGCGGCGTGTCTCGTCGATGGTCGTACGTAGGGAGTTGAGTTCGCCGACCGCCCGGCGTTGGTTCCGGCGAGCGCTTTCGAGGTATGAATCGTCAGGCTTCCAACGGTCTGTCATCGGAATGTGCAGCCCGCGTCACCTCACACGTGACTTTCACCTCAAACAGCGAAATGCTGGTGCCGTCATGATCTTGGAAGGCGACTTGGCGGAATGTGCCGCCCGGCATCTGGTCTTTCACGATTTCAAACAGTGCCCTTGCCGCCTCATCTTCAGCGGCGGCCAAGTTTGCAAGCTCGGTGCCTTCGGTATCCGGGTAGGGGATTCCGTTTTCGGTTAGATCGAAGAAGAAGCGGGCCATGGAGCCCTAACAGCGAAGCTTTGAAAAGGTTTCCTCGATCCCGAATCACAGCGGCCGGGTGACGGCCACGGCGCACAAGGGCATTATGAAGCGGCCGGCGACGCAATGGGTCAAACCGGGCCTGATCGGCCGCGTGAGGCACCTGCGCGGCGAGGCTGACGCGAAAAATTATGGCGGTTCGGTTGCGTCGGATGCTGCAGGCGCCTTCAAGGAAGCGGTGGAGTCGAACAAGACCGCCGGCGCCGACGCGATCGCCAACATTGCCCATTCCGTGAAGGAGGCGGCTAATGGAATCGAGAAGCAATCTCCGCAGGTTGCAGGCATGGTTCGGAGCGCGGCCGAAGGTGTCGAACGGATTTCGTCGGATATCAGGGACCGCAACGTGGGTGAACTGCTCGACTCGGTCACGAAATTCGCCCAGCGCCAACCGGCGGCCTTTTTCGGCGTAGGCATCCTGGCCGGCGTTGTGCTGACCCGGATCATGCGAAGCTCCGATCGGTCCTGACACGAAGAGCGTTCCAGATGGATGATGGTTCCAATCTCCGACCCTTGGGAAGCGTTTTCAGCGAAGGGTATAGCCATCTCGCTTCGCTGATGCGCCTCGATCTTCGTCTTCTCCAAGCCGAGATGAAGGTTAAGACGTCTACGATCGTCTCGTCAGGCGCGTGCGGCATCGCCGCACTGGTGCTCTTTGTCTTGGCTGCATTCGCCATGGTCCAGTTCCTGATCCTCGCTATGATCCACTTTGGTGTCGGTCCGATGGTAGCTTGCCTAATCGTCGCAGCGCTTCTGGGGGTAGGCGGCGTGCTGTTTCTCTATCTTGCGAAGCGAGCGCTCGCGGGATGGACCATCACACCTGTCGAAACCGTCAACCAGGTGCGCACTGACATAGCGGCATTGAAACAGGGGATGCGTTTTGGCTCAACCCAGTGAAGAGATGCGCGAGATCATGCTGCAAAGCCGCACAGAGCGGCAGGCTTTGTTTGAACCTGTCAGCGAGATAAGCCGGCGCCTGCAGCCCCGAAATCTGGTCGATGCGTCCACCCGGTACGCGAAGCAGAAGGTGGCGAAGGCGCTAGGCGGTGTGTCGGACGCCGTCAAGAATAATGGCGGCACTGCTGCCGCGGTCGCACTGGGTGCAGTTGCGGTGTTTGACGCCGGCAGGCGTAGCACGCATGGCCCGGCAGGCGCCGACGATATAGCTGTAGATAGGGTCTGCGGCGCCTCGCATTCCGACGCCGCGTCAATTCGTTATGAAGCCCATCCGCGCAAGGCGATCACAAACCTGTTTCGGGCCAAGGTGCTCGCTGGATCTGCGGGTGGCCTGCTGCTCGGCCACATAATCGGTAAGGCGTTTGAGCCCACAGCGAAGGAGCGCACCCTATTCGGCAAGGCTGGAGCTGAAGTTCAGGATGCGACGGATGCATTTATCGCCGAGCATGCACGCGGTGCGAAATTGGCCGCCGCGCAGGCCTTCGGGTTTGCCAGATATGCCGCTGCGTTCTTGGCCGTACTGGCCGCAGCTAGCGACTATCTCGTCCGCGCGGATGAGCACGAGCAGCGAAAGCACTGAGAGTGCGAAACTGAGCGCCAAAGGTATCCCCATGCATATCGTCGGAATCAACATTGGACAGGCGGCCGCGCCTTCCGGCCTGCCTCTTGTTAGAGTGGTGTTTGAGGGCCAGGGGGGGGAATCTATCGCGGTCGAAATGGCGCGAAGCGACGACGCCGACGGCGCGCTGGGGGCAATCGACCGTGCAAAAGCCCTGCTTGTTCAGACCGCGACCTTCGAAATGCCTGTCGATAGAATTGGCGATTTCAATAGGACACCGGAATCCGGCAATGTCCGCGGCCGGCAGAGCAATGTCTATACGTTCGAATATCGCGACGGCGACCAATCTCGCCAGGTTCCGCCTGCCGTGATGCCAAGTTTTGAGGCTGCTCGCGCCGAGGCGATCCGTTGCGCGATCGACCTGCTCGTCGATCTGCAACCCGGCGACGACGATTTGACTGGATGGCTGGTACGGATGCGCGATCAGGCAGGCAACGAGCTTTGCACGATCGACGTCGCCGAGGCCGAAGCCGCCCGGCAGGCCAACGACAACACGCCGCTTTAGGCAAATGGCAATTGCGGGACAGGGGAGTTCGTGACCGCAGCTCGCTGCCTGTTCCACGGTACTTAGGCGAAGCCACCGCTCACGTCGGTGTCGATACGCCAGCCCTTATTCAATTAGATCGTCGCCGTCGGAACTTTTGTGATGTTGAGCCCTTGTCCATTGAACAGTGGAGGTACCAATGGCTAACCTGGGAAAATTGGCGATCGCGATGCTCGGCGTCCTGGCATACCAAAATCGCGACAAGATCGGCGACATGATCCGTGGAGCGGGTGATCGCAACCCTAATGATCCGCAAGGCGGGATTCTGGATCAGCTTTCAAAAGGCGTTTCGGGGACCGCGCTTGGCGATATTCTCGACCGGTTCAGAGGGGCAGGCGCCGGATCGAAGGTTGATTCGTGGGTGGGCACCGGGCCGAACGAGCCGATCCAGCCAAGCGAGGTGGAAGCAGCCATAGACGATGACACCCTGACTTCCCTCTCGATGCAGACCGGCCTTTCGCGCGAGGAACTCATAAGCCGGATCACGCGAGATTTGCCTGAGGCCGTCAGCAAAATGACGCCTACTGGTGAATTGCCCGAGGCGCCGAAAAGCTCCGGTGAGACGACCTTGCTCGACGACGTGCCATCGCACAGGACGCAAGCGAATTCAGGCGGTCAAAGCGATATCTAAGGTGACGGCTATCCATCAGGGAGAGATACTAAATCGTACTGGCGCGCGAGTTGGCATGATCGGGCAGGGCGGTCACGGTGGTCATAGAGCAAACATAGTTGCCGAGTTGGATCTATTGGCGGCGCTACTCGATTCCCGCTGGCGCATTCCAGGCACATCAATTCGTTTTGGACTGGATGCGCTCGTAGGTCTGGTCCCCGTACTCGGAGATGCGGCGACGGGCATTGTCTCGGCCTACATCGTCTTGCGAGCTCGAAACGTCGGTGCCGGAAAAGGCTTGGTCGCCCGCATGCTAGGCAACGTGCTGTTGGATACGCTCGTAGGAAGTGTCCCAATTCTCGGCTCGATCTTCGACGTGTATTTCAAGGCGAACAATCGCAACGTCAGGCTGCTGCGCCGTCACCTCAACAAGTAATCCGGACAGGGCCCGCTTACCTCCGCTGTGAATAGCAGGTGCGTGATCCTTCGATCACGCGCCTGCATATTCGACGATGTGTGCAAGGTCGATTTTTGAGGCTCAGCGTTTAATCATTCGCGCCACGGCAATCAAAATACACGCGCCGATGAAGCCTGCGACAAGATAGCCGAGCCAGCCGGCCAGCGATACGCCCAGCAGCCCGAGAAGGACATTGGCGACGATTGCGCCGACGATCCCCAAAATGATGTTCATAAGCACGCCCATGTTGCTTTTCATGAATATCTCGGCAAGCCAGCCGGCGATACCGCCGATGACGATCGCTGCTATCCAACCCACACCTGGATTTTCCATATTTTCCCCTTTTCCTTGAACCTCAGTTGGTTCGGCCGGAGAACGTGCCAAACGCCAATAAAGTTCCGGGATATAGGGTGTTCCATCGTTCCCCGCTCATACCGGGTATCTCAGTCTGAAGTCCGCCCCACCTGAAGGAACCATTCGCCTCGCTCCCACTTTCTCCCGAAGCCAATTCGGGCGAATGGAGCATCACGATGAAAACGCTAGCCGAAATTTTTGAACATACCCTCCAGGACATCTACTATGCGGAGAACGCGATTACGAAGGCGCTACCCAAAGTAGCTGCCGCCGCGAACGACGCCAAGCTGAAGAAGGCGGCCGAGGATCACCTCGCTGAGACAAAGGGGCAGATCAAGAAGCTGGAGCAGGTGTTCAAGTCTATCGGCAAGAAGGCCGTCGGCGAGAAGTGCGACGCCATTGAGGGGCTCATCAAGGAAGCCGACGGACTGATGGAGGAAGCGTCAGGGACGGCCCTCGATGCAGGGCTGCTGGCGGCCTGCCAGGCAGTCGAGCACTACGAAATTTCCCGGTACGGCTCTCTGCGGGAATGGGCAAAGGAACTCGGGCATGACGAGGCGCACAAGCTGCTCAGCGAGATCCTCGACGAGGAGAAAGCCACCAACAACAAGCTGACGAACCTTGCGATTACGTCGATCAACAAGACAAACTGATCGCTCGACTTTTTATGCCGCCTGCGGACATCCATCTGGGCCACTGGGTCGGAAGATGGACGTTCTGGTACTGGTCCACGGCGGAAGTGATGGTCCCTAGAGCAAAGGCCCTCGGTGCAGCACCGGTGGCCTTGTACTCTGACTGAACTGCTACCAGTCACGATCATCGGCGCTAACTCGACCTGATTACCTTCTTGGTTGGTCGATCACGTCGCAAGGGCAAAGCTAAGAGGCTAGTTTTGCACGCGGGGCTTATTAGCTCTCACTACTTGATGGCGCACTCGCCCAAAATCGGGCAGGAATGCGCCGATGCAATTCTCCAACCGAAAAATTGTCCGATTCACTTCCGCTTCCCTGCTAATAGGGTTTGCGGCGCTTATGGCCATTGTCGCCACCAACTTCTGGCTGGGGCAGAGGGCTCAATCCTATTTCGACAATGCGATTGAAGCGCGCGATGTACGAGTCGCTGCTGTCGAGTTGAGAAATGCAATGCAGACGGCCGAGGCGAGCGAGCGCGGCTTTGTCATCACCGGGAACGAAATCTATTTGGGGCCATATGAAACCGCCAAGGCTGGGGCACAGCGCCACATGCAAGCGCTGCAGACCTTGCTGACGTCCTATCTCGATTCGAAGCCTACACTGGAAAGGCTTTCCGCAATCATTGCCGCCAAGTTTGATGAGCTGGACCAGACAATCGCTCTCAAGCGAGATCACCGCGACGCCGAGATATTGGCGATATTCCGCACGAACAAAGGCAAGGCTTTGACTGACGAAGCCAATGTGTTCTTTTCGGGTATCATTGTAAAAGCGGATAACCGGCTTACCTCCGGTGTCGTCGAACAACGAGCTAACAGCGCGTGGCTGCGGCTCGTTTCGGCAATCGGCGGATTTGTCATCATCGCCGTGGTTGGCGGAGCAGCCTATGGTGCTGCTCGCTACACCAGGGAACTTCGCGATACCCACGACGAGGTCAATGCGCTTAATGACAAACTGGAGCAACGTGTCGCCACCCGCACCGAGGACCTGGCAAAGGAGCGCGATCGAGCCGAAGTGCTTTTGTCAGAGGTCAATCACAGGGTCGCCAACAGCCTGGCTCTTGTGTCGTCTCTGGTGAAACTGCAGGCGAAGGCTGTCGGAGATCTCGCGTCCAAGGAAGCGCTGGCCGAAACCCAGGACCGCATCTTTGCCATCTCGCTGGTGCACAGGCGGCTGTATGGCTCGGCCAACGCTCGCTCGGTTGACCTGGACGAATATCTGACCGGCCTGCTCGATCATCTGCAAACGTCGATGCGCAGCCAGGTTCACGGTGTCAGCCTGTCTTACAAGATCGAACCAATCGACCTCGAAACGGACATCAGCATCAATTTGGGCGTTGTGGTCACCGAACTGGTCACCAACGCTTTCAAGTATGCCTATCCGGATGGTGTCGGAGAAATCCGCGTCCGGCTAAGCAGGCTGCCAGGTGGCCAGGCGGAGCTGGTGGTCGAAGACGACGGTGTTGGAAAGGCAGACGGCGCACCTGCCAAAGGCACCGGCGTCGGCAGCAGAATCATCAATGCGATGTGCATCAGCCTCGGCGCCAAACTGGACTACCGGGATATCCAACCCGGAACGGCCGCCCATTTGGTGTTTTCGACAGAACCACGGCGCGCTACTGCTGGATAGTAGACCCGTTCATCGCAAGGTGAAATGACTGCAGCGGCATCACCAGCGTTGGCGCGTTCACCGCCAAAGGGTGATGTCGAGGGGGACAAAAATGGTTGATCACAATAAAATTGCCGGTCGACGGCTGATCGGGACAGCGCTGCTTTTGGTCGTCGCGATGGGCGGGCTTACCGTCGCGGATGCCAAGGAAGGCGCCCCCGGCATTACCCAGCGAACGGCATTCCCCGCCTTCGATCCCCATGCGCCCTCCTGCAACGCTCCGGTTGGCCTCACAAAAGTGTTGGCCTACGTGCAGGAGAACGAGCGCGACTTCCTGCAAGGGGTCGACCACGGTCTGTCCATGGCTGCAAAGAACCGCGGCCTGGAATATCGAAGAGTGTTGGCGGAAAACGATGTGGGTAAGGCGATAGCCCACGTGCAGTCTTTGGTCGCGGCGAAGGTTGGCGCCATGGTTGCCACCTCATCGGATCCAGTGGCTTTCAGTACGGCTCTTCAGAAGGCGATCTGGTCGGGGGCGTTTGTTGGCACGATTGTGCCCCCACCGGCAACGCTGCTGCTCAATGCCCCGCAATATCGAACTGGCAAGGTGCTGACCGATGCAGCCATTGACCATATCAACACCAAGCTCGGCGGTAAGGCCAAGGTCGTTCTGCTGACCCAGGATACGATGGAGTTTCTGGCGCCCCGGTTCACGGCTATGCGCGATGGCCTGAATGCGATGCCTGGCGTGATCATCGTCGCCGATATCGCACCCAAGCCGGTTACCAAGGAAGGCGGCGCCGCTACCATGAAAACCATCCTGCTGGCCAATCCGGATGTCGACGTCGTGCTCGGCGCGGATGCGGTCGTGCTGGGTGCGCTTGAAGCGTTGCGCGCAGCAGGCAAAGGCCGACCTGACCAATTCCTTGGCGGAATTGACGGAGAGGCGGAAGCTGTCGCTGAAATCAGGAAAGGCAACAGCCCTTACAAGGCGAGTATCTCGTTGTCCTCGCCCGTCTTCGGCTATGCCATGGGACAGTTTGCGGCCGACTGGCTTGAGGGCAAAAGCATCCCGCAGGCGGTGGACATCCTTCCTATAGCGCTGACAAGTGCCAATCTCGCGCAATACGAGGCCGATCTCAAGGACCCCGCCTCGGTGTATGCCAACGCGGCGCGCCGGGATGCATACCTCAAGATGTATGGAAACATCTGCTATGACAGCCGCGACGGATATATAAATTTCCCTTGGTCGTCCGAGCAGAAGTAGCTACGCGGTGCCACCGTCGATCTGGCATCAGACTGCTACGCCTATGGGCTCGAACCTCGTGACTTCCACGCCGTGTTCGAAGCCTACCTGGGTGGCCGCTGGTGGCTTTTCGACGGCACTAGGCAGGCCAATCTGGACGGTCTCGTTCGCATCGGTGTCGGTCGCGATGCAGTCTGAGATCGCGTTTGCTTCGCAATTCGGCGACATCGATGAGGGGCCGGTCAAAATTACTATCGAGCATGCGGACGGCTCAATCGAGCCCCTGGGCCTGACAGTCGACGCAATCTCGACCGAGGAACCGGCACCTTCATGCCGGAGCCAACTAACCCACACTGGTCCGTCGCCGATGATGTTTGCAAGGAATGGCCGGCGCCATTTGGCGGGGGATGGGTGGGGACGACGCCGGGGTTGGTGTCCGCCGGTAGATGAGCATTGGCGAGTAGTCGGATGAGCAATGGCATAATCGCGGAATGACTAAAATGTTCGACAGCTAGTTAAGGCAACACTCATGGACATATGCGCAGGGTGTTGGAAGCTGACGGCTAAGAGTGTCCCCTCAAGCCGTTCCCAGCTTTAGCCCGCTGCCGTGGCTCTCACTAAGCCGGCAGCGGGCCTTTCTTTGAACGTCGTTGGGCGCGTGATTCAAGCCTTCGCCTTGCGCTTGGCAGACACCTTAACAGGCGCGGTCTTCCGACCTAGACCAGACGCCTTCGCAAGGGCCGATCGCTTCGCGGCGTAGTTCGGCGCGACCATGGGGTAATCGCGAGACAAGCCCCACTTCTCACGGTATTCGTCGGGTGTCATGCCAAGTAGGCCAAGGTGGCGTTTCATAGACTGGAATTTCCGGCCGTCTTCCAGGCTGATGATGTAATCCGGGAACACAGACTTTTTTGGATTTGCCGCAGGCACAAGCTCTTTCGCAGCCGGTGCGATTTGGCTGCTCAAACCTGACAATGAAGCGTGCACAGATGCAATCAGGTCGGGCAAGTTGGCGACCGGTAGTGGGTTATTGGCCACGTATGCGGAAACGACGTCCGCTGTAAGTTCCGCCAGTTCGACAGCATGGTTGTCTTCGTCAGTCATGTGGTGGTCCCTTGTCTTTGAGACCTCTCTAATGAACCAACTCTACGTGCGCAAGCTCACATGTGCCTGCGGTGAAGTTGCCACATTCCACGCTTGGTCACCGTATGAAATAGCGATATTGATGCGCCTATAGGTATCGCTCGCCCTCGTCGCGGTGCTTCAGGCAGAACCAGTGCGATAGTTGCCTCGGTCGGGCGAAGCCCAAGCCTCCATCCTCACCGCAGCCGGGGTGCTCGCACGCATGATTGTCGACGCGTCGTCGCGCGGAATCGCCGTCATCCCTTCGGCAAGTTGGCTCATACATCACGGTGGCGGTGAGGCGTCCACCCGCCCCACTTACTTTCGAAGTGGGCTTGATTGCGCTGCCAGAGTTCGGCGTATTCCGCCTGCGGGAGCTTGGTGAAGCTTGCGCCACCAATATGATGAACGAAGGCGTCTTCCGCACAGATTGTGCGCAAGCCCTTTTCATGAATGCGGCGCGAATAATCATCGTCCTCGAACAGCCCCAACCCGAATGCCTCGTCGAGTGGTCCCACAAGCTCCATCGTGTCACGACGCATCGCGACGCAGAACATCGCTAACATTGGAATGTCGAAGGATTGACCGGCGTGACGAGCCGCATTCTTATCAGCAAACGCCTCCATGCCTTCCGTGTCTAGATAGTCCACCGGGATTTTCGCTTCGTTGCCGATCTCGTTGGTGACAGGACCGACAAGGCCGACAGATGGGTCTTCGAGGTGACGAATGAGGGGGTCGAGCCATCCCTTCGGCACGAGGGTGTCGTTATTCAGAAGAACGAGTACGTCGCCAGTCGCTATACGCAGGCCTTGATTGTTTGCGGCAGCGAACCCGCGGTTATCCCGATTGAGCTCGATCCTGACGGGCATCTCCAAGCCGGATAGTTGTCTAAGGTAGGACTGCGTTCCGTCTTCCGACGCGTTGTCGACCACGATGATCTCGTAATTCGGGTAAGTGGTGTTCCGGATCAAGCTGTCGATGCAGGCCTTAGTGAGATCGATGTTGTTGTAAGTAACAACAATGATCGACACCACTGGAAAGCCGTGACGGAGAGCCGTTAGCGTGGCGTCCACCCGTTCGGACCAGTCATTAGCTTTTGCCAGTTCCCGTCGGCGACGGGACAGCGCCTGGTCGCTATGGGAAAGCGCGGCTTCTATGGCCTGCACTGTCTCATCAGGAGTGGCCGCGAATGAGAGATAGTCCTTGTAGACTTGGAGTTCAGCGGTCGGCGTCGCGATTACAGGCTTTCCGGCGCTCATGTATTCGTAGAACTTCACCGGGTCGACGGCATGCGTGACGTTGTAGACCCGGAACGGAATCAAACATGCGTCGAACCAATAGAGGTATCGAGGCATCTCACTGTACGGACGCAGTCCAAGCAGATGCACGTTTGGCAGGCTGTCGAGGCCAGCCAGGTCCGTGGAGAATTCATCGCCGATCAAAACGAAGGACCAGTCGGGACGCTGGCGGGCCACAGCAGCGATTAGCTCGAAATCGAGCCATTCGGCGAGCGCACCATAGTAGCCGATGATCGGGGCCTTCATGCTTGCCAAGAGATCGTTATGAACGCACCGCTCTTGGAAAAACGCGTAGTTCACCCCATTGCGAACAAGGACGCAACGGCGCGCCTTGACTTGCCACTTATCCTGTAGCAGGGCCGCTGTGACCGTCACGAGGTCGGCTTCACGAACAAGCGCCTCCTCCTCACGGAGAAGGTCGCGGCCAATGTTCGGGAAATTGTCCCACTCGTCCATGCAATCGTACTGCACGTGCCACCCGCGGGACGTCCGCAACGCGAGTGCGAGCGGTGTCCAGTATGTGAGGTGGACGACAGTGATCGCCGTTTTAATCCTGAGATCGCGCGCGAGTGCCGACATCGCTTCCCCAAAGGTGGCCTGGTTCTCACGGCTCATAGATTTGCTGTAGAAATCCTGCACTCCGTCGGCTCGCAATGAGACCTCGAACACGCCGTTCGCAACCTCCATGAGGTCGTAATCCCGGCCCGATGGAGGCGTGCGCGAGGGTACGATATAGAACACGCGGTAGCCGCGGGCAGCGAGGTTCGACATTAGCTGCTGAGGACGCTGGTAACGCGCTGACCAAGCGATGTTGGCGAAGCATACTATGTCTAGGAGGGCCGGCGTGCTCCGCTGCTGGCGGGGGCGCGCCCGGTGTCCCAGCCCTGGCAACACTTGGAGCCATGACGGCCCGCGGTTGACCACCGGCGCGATTTACGAGCGTCAGGAGTGGCGAGGAATTCGCCCGGGATAGTATCCTGAAACGTAGACGACGCGGAAGGAGGACCTTTCCGATGCCCCGGAGCCAGGGCCATCTACGCCGGATCAGGATGATCAGGTCAGCCAAGAGAATGCGGAAGCTGGTACGTCGCCGCTCGTACTCGCCGGCTAGGACTTGGATCTCGCCCTGCAGCCAGGCGATACCGTCGTCGCGCGCCTGAAGGAGGGTTCGCAGCGTTGCGATCTCCTCGTCTTTGGCGGAATTGCTCCGCACCTCGCCGTGTCTTGCGATTGGCGAACGGCCGGCAAGGAACTCGCTGGTGTCCTTTACGGGTTCGCGACCGACCCGAAACTCCTCATGTAGCGCCTGGATCTGCCGTGAGTGATCAAGGGCAGCCAGGTTGGCAGCCGCGAGAAGCTCGGCGACTTTGACCCGTTCGGCATTGGTGGCATGCCGTTCAGCCGATAGTGAGTCGCTGAGCTGTGCGAGCTCATCAGCGAGCGCCGTGCGGATACGCTCGGTCTCAAGCCCTCGTGTGTTCGCCGCCTGGACTTCCTCCGACAATTCGGCGATTCGACGCTTCGTCGCCGAATGAACCACTTCGGATTCCGCGTGTTTGATCGTGACGTCGCTGAGTTCCCTAGGCCCATTTCCAATGGTTCCTTTGCTGCGCTTTCCAGGATGCGGTCATGCGCGGCGACGGCGCAGACCAGATCATGGCTGACATTCTCGAACAGGTGCGGCCCTTCCTTTCAGCAACAATGAATGGCGATGTCGTCGCCACTGTTGTCGAGAACCCCCAAGCCGCTCATGACGGTGCTGACCGGCGGGAAAGAGGGTTCTTGATGACCGCCCATCACCTCGCATTCACTGCCGAGCGCCGTCATTCAGGGGCTGGCCTGGTGGCCGTCCTGACGATGCTTCCGCGTTTTTAGCAAAGAAGGAATTTCTATAAACCGGCCCAATATGATTTCCTGTTAGCCTGTGCTAAATTAGGTAAGGAGAAAATAAAAAAGGGGAGACTGAACAATGTCTACATCACGTCGTGCACTGCTTTCCATGATGAGTGCAACTTTCGCATACGCGGCCCTTTCTAGCATCGCCTCTGCAAAAGGAGGCGGCGGCAAGGGTGGCAAGGGTGGCAAGGATGGCGCGATGGACACTGGTCCCGGCATAGTTCCAGCCAGCGGAACTAGCGTGAAGCAAGTAAAAACTTTCAAATCTTTCCAGGGCAAGGCATGCAATCGCGACTACAAACGGGTTTGCCCATCAACACCGATCGGTAAATGCGATCTCGTAGGCAGGATCAATCAATTGTCACCTGCCTGTAAGGCCTTCTTGATGGCGCACTGAGAAAAGTCAGATAATACATCTCCGCCGGATGAGGCCGAAGCGCTGGCGGCTGCCATCGTCGCAACCATCGACCAGATGCAATTGCGCGTAGTGATGAAAGCGCCTTCCCCTCCATGAGCCCCGGCCCATAGAGACCGTGCACCGCTTCCTCGCTTCCAAAGCAGAAGTTCCGAACTACGTGGGTTTGGTAGCCGTTTTAAGTGGCCCGGCACCGTAGCTGGGCTCCGCCAAGTACGCGCCGGGCCTGGCCGGAAGAAACAGTGAGCCCCGGCTCGGTTTGTTTCACTGGGAAGTATGGTCCAGGAGCCTAATGGTTGGATCCGACCTCGTGCCGGCGTTTTGTGTAAAGCAGCGAGAGCAGCTTGGATTTGATCTCCGAATCCCGCCCCAAGCCTTTCTTGTTGCCGGCTTCCTCGGTCAACTCGCGACGAAGGCCGGCATGCTCTTTATACGCAACGTCATATTGCGCCCGCTTGACCGGATCTTTAAGCGTATTATGGGCTTCCACCAATTCGCTGAAGCGGGCTTCATCACCAGTCTGTTGATTGTCTGGATGATAGCGCATCGCAAGATAGCGGAATACACGCTCCACTGTTTCCGAGTTGGCGTTTGGGCTGATCTCCAGCGTTTCGTACAGGTCGACGAACATCAAGAAGTCCCCCCGTCGCATATATTGAATTACGCTATTTCCCTGGAGAAAGCATCGGCGCCGGTGAGGCGCGAAAGCAAGCCCGCTTGAACTCGCGAGCCGACCTTTGGCACCAGCTAGGCAGGCTTCTGCAGCAGCGGCTCCGTTCCCTTCGGCCGGCGGTATTTCTTCACCATCTGGACCGTGCCAGCATCGACCATCAGGCGACCAAGCGCCTGGACGGTTACGCAAGGGCGCGCTTTTCAGTTCGGTCGAGAGGGCCTTGTTCTGCACCTACTGCGATCGGGGCGGACCCGTAAGATTGGAGATCCACAAATTGCCGCGGAATTGAAATCTCGCCGCCAAACACCGTGAAGCGGACGGGATGCTGCGCCACGCACCAAACAACAGCAGCCTACCATGGCACAGTGCGCCGAAGAGGCATTAGCCTCTCACTCCGCAAATACTGATTTGAAGGGCATTTTAATAAAATGCCATTCAAATAGTACGCTAGGCTTTCCTCTGCACTGCAATTAGCTTTAACCAAACGAAGTAGTGGTGTCGCGCCGGTCATTACTTGCGCGATTGCTAAAATAATGGAACGCTCCCACCCATTGGGGATGGGTCAATGGAAGAAAGCCCAGATAGATTTAGTTGCATTCTCGATCCGGCCGGCGCTTGGATGGTATGGGATGACGTTGCCGACGAGCCCGCAACCTTGGGCGGAAAAATACTTATGGGCTGCACGCGAGAACGCGCCGAGACTGCTCGCGACGTACTCTTGCGCATTTACCAAACTAGGCTAGACGCTCGACCAGCTGGCCGCTCCCCCGCTTAAGACATGTCGCGCTGCCGGTAGCGTCAGACCGCCAGGGAGCATCACGACTCCGATTGCGGCGATGTAGAAGGCTACTGCCAAAGCCTATCCACCGCTTGCAGCATGACGGATACGCCGGCCGCGACTGCCGCAAAGCTTGCCCACTTTCACCTGCCGTCCGATGTCCGGCATCATGTCATCTATGCTGTCTCTGATGGGAATCGTCGCGGCAGGATACCAAGCCCGGCGGCGAGAAAACTGGAGACGATCGACAGGTAGGGCAAGGCGTCCTTCATTGGGCAGTGTCTCCTTCAAGCGATAAAATAGCTAGTCGACCACTAAGCCATCAACAGGAGTCCACGTCCGGTTGCTGATGAACTCGATTTCGGCGAGGTGCTTACCGGGCCCCGCAACCGCGCAGTCCAGCGTCACCGCAAAGCCGGTCTTGGTAGTGAAATCAGCATTGAGGAAGGGCTCGGTGAACGGCGTTATGATGGCCAACGTCCCGCCCTCGATCGCTAACTATCGACAGCGCGTCGGCCGTGCTGGACGGCGCGGTCAGCCTCTGTCGCTCGCCTTCACGTTGCGAAGGAAAGACCGCTGGATCGTGAGGCTTTCCGAGATCCTGCGATCTATCTGAAGCGCGAAATCGCGGCGCCCAGAGTAGCACTGGACAGCCGACCTATCGTGCTGCGCCACGTGGGAGCCTTCTTTCTCGGTCGCTTCCTAGAGGCAAATAGCGGCAACGCCCTGAAAATGGCTGCTGGCGATTCTTCGGCTGTCCCGAAGTACCCCGCGCCGCTCGCGCCGTGAAGGCGGAGCGGCCCGTCGCTCGGTTTATAGATTGATTAGGTTTGGCTACGACCGCTAATGACAACGAAGCCCCGCTCCATCGCCTTGTGCGCGGCACAGTGCTGGACGGCGGCGGAACCTGGCGGAGCTCACCACTGACGCCATGGCAGCCGTTGAATGCGAGTTCGCTGATGAGTGGCGAGCGCTTCAGGAACAATTGCCGGGGGCGACGGAAATCGGTGCGGCGAAATCCCTTTAATTCCATCTGAAACGCTTGTGCGGCGAGTTCCTGCTGTCTGATCTCGCAGATCGAGGATTACTGCCTGGGCATGGCTTTCCAAAAAAGTTCGTCCAGTATCGGGTCGCTATGTTCGGAGCCCATATGACGATGCGCTCGATTCTGGAAGAACAGACAGAGCCAAAGGTTGAGCGCGCTGCCGTCCCATTTGCCAATCTTGCGAGCTTGCTCCGACATTCCGATGGCAAGGCCGGCAAGAGCGTCCATTCCTCCGACGACCTCATACCCATTCAGGAAATGCGCAAATCGCCCTGACTGATCCCACTCGAAGGGCGAGGGCATCGCCGAGAAGTCGCCCTTTAAGACCAGTCGCTCCCAATTGAGAAGCCGTGTCATTCTGCAGCTTCCGCCAGCACGCTGAGCCGAGGCCGGGTCAGTGAGACAAATTGATTCGCCGAATCACAGAGCCAGTCGAGTTGCTGCTCATCGCCTGCGAAGTCCGATCGCGGTCTGAACACGCCGAGTTCGGCGTAAAATGGGGCGTCAGTTTTCAATCGCGCGACCAGGTCAAGGCCGCTTTCAGCACGCAGTTCTGCGATGTTGCTGTTGAACTCGCCAAAGAGGATCTGGCCATCCTCGTCCCGGAAGGTCAGGAACAGGCCGACCTCGGCCCTGGTGCCGGTCAATCGAAAGGCAGTCAGCCAGCCGAGTGGCTCGGGCAAGGGAACCCTGACCCAATTGTCGCCGCCATGCCGCGGAGCCAGTTGGTCGGCGTGGTCGAATTGAACTTGATCAATGAACCGTTGCCAAAACGAGCGATTGATCCCGCGCCGATTGACTCGGTCTGGATCGACAACGCGCTCCATACTCTCGTCGGCTTGGGTAGCGCCTACCGTTTGGGTCTCCAATTGGAGCGGCATGCCATCCCCGTTGATCAGAACTCTCTGCTGAAGGACCTCGGTACGCAGTGGCACGATTGGCACCACGACAATGGCTCCCGATGCCGCCTGCCAAAGCTGGATCTCAAGCAATGTCAGTTGCGCCAGGCCGGCGCCTTGCGAATTTAGATGCTCGGCAATCGCGTGTGTATCCGAGCGTATGCCATCTCCGGCGATAATGAGCTGAAAGTCACCCAGTCTTAGCGACCGCGTCACGGCATCGACAAAAGGAGCCTCTTCAAGCTCTGGCCACCGAAGCTTCGCCGCCGCAAAGATCGGGTTCGGCTCACGGGTTGCCAGCTTGCGTTTTATCCCTGCGGTCAGATCGCCAAAACTCCAGCGTCGCAGCAGCGCGGCATATTCCAAGATCTGCGCCAACACCTCCCGACGGGCCTGCGGGTTGCGCCAAAGCTTGCACTCGATGATGACCAGTCGGCCGGTCCTGGCCACGCCCAGAACATCCGCGAAGACTGTCGCGCCTGCACGAGGAATGGCAAGTTTCCGACATAAGGGCACGACTTCGCCCAAGCCGCCATCAAGGCGGTCGGCCACGATCAACGCGGGATGGCGAAACAGGAGATCTTGTAGCCAACGCTCGTCATTAGCATGCTGCGACAGAGCGTTCGAACCTGGCGCTTGGCCTGAGGCAGGCGCTGCGTTTCGCACTAGAGAGCGACGGGCCAGTGGCTCGGCAACTGTTGAATTGAAGTCAGAAAATAATAAAGCACTCATCCTAAGGTCACCATCTCCAATATTTCGTCACGAAAAAGAAATGCATCATTAGAAGGACCTTGAATATAATATTCCGATGAACGCTGATTCCTTCGACAATTCATGAGACTGACTTGCGCTCGATATGGCGGTGCAGTCAACACGAAGTGTCGAGGCAAATTTCAAGAAAATCTCGGCGATGGCTAAGGCGGCGTGACGATGAAGGAGCGGCTCGTATATGCCGATCCACGCGTGCCAGTCTCGACTAGGCATCCTGGCTGGCAAGAAGTCCACCAAAGATCCAATCATCGATCCGACCCTTATCGAGGACGTCAGAAGGCACGCCCAACCCTGGCACTGTTTGATTTTGGGAGGTAACGGGCCGAAATCGTTGTGGTCACCCATTGAAGTATTCCCTCTCCCATGTGATCTCCGTCAATCGCAGCGTTAATTCTGCAAAATGAAAGGCGATGTCCTTCCTAAGCATTGAAATAGGGAGTATGCTTCAAGGAATTTCTGGGGGGTGATATGGGTTTCAGGCGACTGATTGCCGGCCTTGTTCTGGTGCTTTCACAATCAACTATCTCGAATGCTGACGAGTTTACTGCTGTTACGCGCCCAAGCTTCGCTGATGTTGAGCCACGGCTGGTTTACGGGCTCGTATCATACGATTTTGCGTTCGCTGGAAAAGACGGCGCTGCGAGAAGTCAGTCTGCGTCAGCGTTTCTGCAATCGTTGATTAAATCGAGGTTTCAAAACAAATCAGGAAACTATATTGTAAGCCTGGATGTGGCTATTGGTGACAAGATGATTGCCACCGAGCCAATCATGTCTGCGACATGGGAATCGAGCAAATTCCTGTTTATAACAACATCTGAGAAATCGAACATTGTTATCAACAGGAACGGAGTTCTCGTCGACGACATTGTCGTAGACTCGGATACCAATAGAATATCAATCTCAATGAAGGTTCGCTATAGCTCCAATACGTCAGTCGATATGTCTTTGCTGACCGAGTTGTCGCAGCTGGCGAAAACTGCCTCGCTGGCAGGGCTTTCGCCCGGCGTTCAGGCAGTCTCGGAGGCCTACGCTCCATTCGCGACAATCCTTACCAAGATCCTTAGCAAATACACAGATGTATCAATTGTCGACAATACGACCGGCGCATTTACATTGCTCGATGAGGGATTCGCAAATCAACTTAGATATAATGGTTCAAATTTTAAAGTTAATATATATTTGAAGACGTTAAACTCGCAATTGCCAACAAACTTTTCGCCCATCGGATTCAAGATTTCCAATTTTAGCTTGCCATTGACTGAAGTGAAGAGTGGTGTCGGCGCTGCCAGGGCGCCTGTAATCGACCTGATAGCTGCGGGGACCGACAGGGTCGGCGTGTTCGTTAAAGCGATTGCAGAGGGATCGACCATTGGATCGCCGAAGCCGGCATCCGAAACCGAAATCCGGGACAGTTGTGCGTCTCTGAGGACCAGGCTGAACAAGTTCGTCACCTCAAGGGACGCGGCGCTCCTCTACTGGTCGTTCCTGCGCAGTTTCCATACCGAGCTGTCGCGATACAAGGACGGGGCCAAGTGTGGGAGGGGGGATCTTGTTGAAGACCTGGCTGCGCTTAATCTGCAGCTTGGTGCCGAAGACTGGCCTGCGCAGTAGCGGTCAGACCTGCCGTTGGCCCACACGCCCGGCCATCAAAGTGTGCTAGTTCTTCACATGGAGCAAGAGCATGTTTACGAAGCGCAAATTGTTCCAGCGGGGGCTGATTGTGCTCCTGCTTTTTGTTACTGGCATCCATACGGCAGCCGCAGAGGATCCTAGCATTTTCGCGCTTCTTGTCGGGATCAACAATTATGCCAAGACCGACGGTTCAGCGTACAACGCATCGGATCTTAAGGGTACAGCAAACGACGTTGCCCTTATGAAGGACCTGCTGACGGGTACCTATGGCGTTCCAGGCGACACCGATCATTTCATGATTCTGCTCGACACCCAGGCCACGCACGCAGCGATTCGTCAGGCCTTCGTTGACCAGTTGATCGACAAAGCAAAGCGGTATCCCGACGCAACTTTCCTGTTCTACTTCAGCGGTCATGGCTCCCTAGCCGTTGATGACAACGGCGACGAGGGAGATGGCTATGACGAAACGATACTGGCGCAGGACAGTCGCGGCCCTGGGGGGGCCGACATACGCGACGATGAGATCGAGGGGTGGCTCAACGACCTGAAGCAGTACACCAAAAACATTGTCCTGGTATTCGACAGCTGTCACTCGGGTACCGTTTCAAAAGACCCTGCAATCGTCGCCCGCCAGGCACCTCTCGACGCTCGGCTATTGAAAGGCCCGGCGCCGTCTCCCAAGGGGGGCAAGGGTGCTACCTCGATTGCAGATGCCGGGAGAGTGTATTCGGTTATTGCCGGCTCATTGGCAGACGAGGTCTCGAATGAAGATCTCGTCGATGTCGAAGGCGCCCAACGGTACGATGGTTTGCTGACCTACTATCTGGTCCAGACGCTTGAACGATCGCCGCGACTGACATACCGCGAAGCGGTTATGGAGACGGAAAGGTATGTCCAGAAGCGCGCGCCCTCGCAGCGCCCACAGGCCGAAGGGGACTTCGACAGGGTGGTGTTTGGCGGTATCGGAACACGGCAGATGCCTTTCATCGCGGTTACCGATGTGAAACAGGACAGTATTTCTGTGGCAGCCGGTCAGGCCCAGGGTGTTCAGCCGGGCGCCCTTCTTGCCGTGTATTCCGGCAAGGCAACTAAGTTGGTTGGCGAAGATGGAAAAATAGCGAGTGCCATAGTGACTTCCGCCGACCTAAAATCCTCGACCGCCCAATTGGTGAAGACCCCAACGGAACCTGTATCGACTTTGTCGAAAGTGCGCATTGTGTCGCCATATTCGGTTGAGCAGAAGCTTGCCGTGGCTGTCGCCAATCCGCCTTCAACGCTGGGTGTAGGGACCGCCATGCCCATAAAGGCTGCGCTCGGCGACCAGCTGCGCGACAACGCGCTGATCAGAAACGAGCAGAGCGAAAACCTGGCGACTGTATCAGTCGCCATGGGTTGTATGGACAAGGGCAAGCTTATCCCGATGGAGGACAAGACGTCTCTTACCTCAGATTGCGAAAAGGTGTACTATATCACTCCACGCGATCAGGTTGGGGCGATGCATGACTACCATGTGTCAGCAACCAATGACGGCTCTGCAGTCGACGGGATTGTCGATGCACTCGAGAAGATCGCGCGGCAAGAAAACTTGCGCGTGTTGGCAAACAGGGTCTCGCCGTTGGCCGGATCCCTCGGGATTTCCCTCGTACGTGTTAAAGTCAAGACGGAGAGCGGCAAAACGACCGTGGAGAGCGAAGTCCCTGTGGTCTCATCGGGCATTGAGCCTGTGCGGGTCGGGGAATATTTCCGATTCAGAATTGCCAATACAGGAACGCAGGACCTGTATTTCTCGATTATTGGCCTGGGAACCAGTGGTTCCGTCTCTGTTCTGGGTGACGCCGCTTCAGGGGAAAAATTGCAGGCAGGAGCCACGATATCCACAAAGCCGGCATTGAGGGCAGGACCTCCTAACGGCTTGGAATCTTACGTGGTCCTCGCCACGACAACACCAGTCAATGTCCGTTTCCTGGAAGAACCTGGTATCATAAAGGGAAAAGACGTAGGCCCCCTCGGCTGGCTCCTTGATGGCCTTTCCAATCCTGGCTTCAAAGACGCTGCCCAGGTCCCGGATCTTGATCTTGATTCCTGGACGACGGTTCGCATGGACATCGAAATTCTACCGTAACTGGTCAAATCAGGAAGAGGACAGGCAATGACAGTGTTCATGAAAACGCGCTCGGAACGGCCGCGAGTTGCGATCGGTCATTTTTGGTCAAGAGGTGTTCTCCTGGCACTTTGTGCGACGTTTGCCGCGGCATCATATTCACGAGCTGATGAGCCGGTGGAGGATCTGAAGGACAAGCGCGCGCCCGGAATTCTTCAGGAAGATACGAGAGATGTGCTTCCACAGGGGGTGGTACTGCGAAAGGTGTACCGCCCGGGCATAGAGATGACCAAGAAGTGGGAGGGTTGGGTTCCGAAGCGCTATAATGATGCCGTTGGTTACTGCACCGTCGGATACGGTCACCTTCTCAAGAAGCAGAGATGTGATGGCACAGGAAATGAGCAGGAGTTCTTGAACGGCATTTCGGCCAAAAGAGGAGAGGAGCTCCTCATCGAGGACATGGCGAAGGCCCAGATCACCGTCCAACTGGCTGTTCCCAAAGACCTTGACGATGGTCAGTTTGCTGCTCTGGTAGACTTCACGTTTAACGTCGGGGGCGCCAATTTCAAAAAATCGACCTTGCTGGCAGTCGTCAAGAGGAAACAATTCGAGCGCGTTCCGGAACAGTTTGGCAGATGGACGCGCGCGGCCGGAGTTGAGCTGAAAGGCCTGAAGAACCGCCGTGATGACGAAATCAAGGTATTTTTCGACGGGCATCCAATTCCAAAGCCGGCTCCCATACCCGGTGAGGATTTGTCTCCTCTCGATGTTGATATTCCTGGGTAGAAACTGCCAAACTAATGCATGCGGCCCAAATGCGCAGCAAACGGTCTTGAAGCAGCGTAAGGCAAAGAGTCATAATGCGTCGGCTGGATCCGTTGCAATGTGACGCGCGTTGGACGCTGGATCCTAAAGGTGCGCCCGGTGAAAGCCGGGCGACTTCGAACTGCCTGTGACGAGGGCATCCTCGCCGGCTGCTTCTCCTGCGACGTGTGGCAACGGCAGCGTATTAATTTGCGAGGATGAGTTGTGAACAGCTTGGGAGGAGGTCGGTGCAGCTTTCACCAACGGTCGGATTGCGACCTTCCCGATGATGAACGTCATGCTGAAAGCATATCTGGAAGCTATTTGTAAGGCTCTCCAATTTGCTATCATTACTGCGCTATTTGGCGGTATATTTGCGCAGCATGGCCGCGCCGGACCTAACGATTCCGTTGCACTGATGCCGAACTTGCGACCGATTAATTATGCGTCATTCGTAACCTTTTCCCCGGACGGAAAGCTACTTGCCACCGTTGGCGGTTATGGAGACCCAAGTGTCCGCCTGTGGAGCGTCGTGTCAGGTCGTCTCTTGCGTACAATTTCCAGCAATTTCGACGATGTATCGGGAGCGCCAATAAGTTCCCTGGCCTTCGCCAATGACGGCACAGCTGCTGTGACCGGCGGTGCCGACGGCAGACTGATACTATGGGATTTGGGGGCTGGCAGGCTGATTAGGGAGTTCGTGGCTCAGAATCAAAGTAAAAGTCGCGAATTTTATTCCGTTGTAATTTCTTCTGATGGCAGGGAAGTGGGCGCGGCCGAGAACGGCGGTATCGAGATATTTGATCTTGCTAGTGGAACTAGGAAATTTTACCTTGATACCGGCGAGATGCATTACGATTTAGTCGAAGGCCAATCAGAATGGGTCGCAACCGATTCGGGATCTGGCAGGATTCTATATTTTAACACGACGGAAAAAAGGAATGACGTTCTCGAATTGGGAGAGGGCATCACCACCATCGCATTTTCGAGAGTTGCCGAAAAGATACTCGTCACCTCTGATAAAGGCATATCAATCAGGGATACAAGTAACCGGGTGATCGCCAGAGTTCCGATTCTGGGTAACGTGCCAACGATTTCCCGGATGTCATCTGATGGAAAATATATAGCTCTTGGGGATCGCCTCGGGACCGTTGAATTTAGAGATGCGAACAGTCTAGCGTTGTTGCGCACCGTCGCCTTGGATGGATCAATTGAGTCGCTGGATTTCTCCCCAGCGGAGCCGACGGTTCTGGCCGTTGGATCTCGAGGTTCCATCCCAATAGTCCTACTGGATGTCAATGCTGGCTCTCCTGAGAGGACGATAGGAGCCTCGATCGACCCAGTCGGCTCCGCGGCATTTTCTCACTCTGGAGAGCACCTAGTGCTGGCGCCCCGGGCAGGACCCATCGCGCTTTGGCGCAACGACAAGGGTGCGGGTGTGTTCGAAAGCTTGGGTAGGGGTCCGATATATCCAGGGTCGATGGCGCTGTCGTCAGATGGTCACCTGCTGGTTACCGATTCGATGGCTGGACTGCGTGTCTGGAATGCTGACACCGACTTTGCTCTCCATCTTCGGAAGGGCAGTTCCGACAAGCATGATGCATGCTATGGCGCGGCTCAGCTGTTCCTTCCCGGAACCCATGACCTGGTAACAACGGACGAGGCAGGCCGGGTACTGATATGGGACGTCGACTCCGGCTCTCACGTCGTTTTGGACAGGGTTGGCTCTGATAGCCGCCGCTGCGTGGCGATCTCTTCGGACGCGCTGATGATAGCTGTCTCGGATGAGACCCGAAAAACGCTGTCCCTTTGGAACGCAAAAACTCGCCGGCATATTCGAACCCTTGCCAGCGCCTCGGGTAACATTGGAGGGGTCGCCTTTTCGTCAGATGGTTCCAAGATAGTTGCGGTCAGCCCTGCCGAGGGTTTTAGCCTATGGGATGTAAGAACGGGGCGGAAGCTTAGAACGTTGGATCTTCCTATTCTTGCAGCCACGTTTCTTCCAAACAGCACGCGATTGGCAATCGGCAAGGACGATGGCGAGATCGCAATTTTTGATTACATGAAAGATAAAATAGAGAAGTCATTGTTTGGGCACGTATCGCGAATTTATTCTTTGAGTACCTCTGTTGACGGAAGTTTACTGATATCGGCGAGCGCTGATGGAGCGGTCAAGATTTGGGACCTCCATAGCGGGGTGATAATTCAGACTATCGTACTGGGACAAGAAAATACGTGCCCGGGCGGCGCGGAGATCGGGCATGTCGATGACGAGCCAGATGGCGTAAATCGGCCAACACTTAGATCCTGTTGGATGACTTTTGACGCTGGCGGGCGATTTGACTCATCAAGCTTGGAATCTATGCCCTTGGTCAGTTGGATAGTCGGGGATGATCCCTTTAAAGTACTTCTCCCCGAGACATTCATGCGGGATTATTACGAGCCGAACCTCCTTGGGCGTTTGCTTGCGTGCCACGAGGCGGAGACGAGCGGGAAGAACGCTGATGCGTGCAGGGAGGCGTTTACGCCGGTGCGCTCGCTGGTCGAGCTGAACCGGATCCAGCCGGATGTGCGGATTGTGAGTGTGAAGGCTGGGCCGACGCCTGATGTTGCTCTGGTGGAGGTTGAGGCTTCAGGCAAGGTTGATGCCTCGCAGCCGAATGGCCGGACCAGCACCGGCGTGTATGATGTGCGGCTGTTCCGTGATGGCCAGATGATAGGGCAGTGGCCGGAGCCGAAGGAAGATGCAACGGTCGGCGACGATATCGATGCCTGGCGCCGTGCCTCCCGCGTAGTGATGCCGGCCGGAGAGACTATGGTATCTCATGTCTTCCCGGTGCGGCTGGCCGGCCGCGACAGGGGGAGGAAGGTAGCATTCACGGCTTATGCCTTCAACGAGGACCGGGTGAAGAGCGTGACGGCGACCTATCGAGGGTTCAGGAACGTCAATGAAGACAGGGTTCCCGCTGATGGCTACACGGTGCCGCAGGACATAGCCGTTCCAGCCAGGCCACGAGCCTATGTGGTGACGGTGGGGGTGAACGAGTACGAGAACGA